>JAABTQ010000013.1 GCA_011389745.1 Desulfobacteraceae bacterium
GGTAGCTAAGTTCGGATGGGATAACCGCTGAAAGCATCTAAGCGGGAAGCCCACCTCAAGATGAGATATCCCAACGGTTTGTTTCGACAAATCGTCTAAAGACCCCTTGAAGACGACAAGGTTGATAGGCCGGGTGTGTAAGCACAGTAATGTGTTGAGCTTACCGGTACTAATAGGTCGTGAGGCTTGGCCACAAATATAAAACTAAAACTGAACGTTTTGTTGTGCCTACAACAACGCAAATGTTTGTCACAATAAAATACCGGATTTTCGGTGGCAATGGCGAAGAGGTAACACCCGTACCCATCCCGAACACGGCAGTTAAGCTCTTCAGCGCCAATGGTACTGCTCGGGAAGCTGAGTGGGAGAGTAGGTCGCTGCCGAAAATCCCTTTATAAAGTTAATGCCCATAGTAATAAGACTATGGGCATTTTTTATTTCGGCATTGTCAATATTTATCAAAGTAAAAGTCGACCACCGTTATGTTAAATCCTGATAACCTGCTTAAATCGAAAAATATCTTGTGATCCTGAACAAAAAACCTTCTCCAAAAAAATGGATTGTGTTCTCATTAGTAGCTGTTGCTGTATTTATGTCTACATTGGATGGAAGTATTGTAAATGTTGCACTTCCGGTGATCATGCAAGATTTCAATGTATCGATGCATACCGTTGAGTGGGTTGTTGTGATTTATTTATTAACGGTTTCATCACTGCTGCTTCCTTTTGGAAGATTAAGCGATATCAGAGGCAGACGTTGGGTTTATTGCAGAGGATTTTTAATCTTTTCTGCCGGCTCTTTTTTTTGTGGGATTGCCGATAATTCATCCTGGCTTATTGCTGCTCGTTCTTTTCAAGGTATTGGTGCAGCAATGCTAATGGCATGTTCTCCTGCACTTGTGGTGGATATTTTTCCATCACAGGAAAGAGGAAAGGCATTAGGGATGGTTGGTACGGTGGTTGCTGCCGGATTGACAACAGGACCTGCTCTTGGAGGATTTCTGATTAAAACATTTTCATGGAATGCTATTTTTTATGTCAATATTCCTATTGGAATCATTGCTGGTGTAGTCGCCTTGGTTGTGCTGAAAGGAGGCCATGGAGATGTTGCAAGAGATGAGGATTTCGATTGGTCTGGATCATTTCTTTTAACCATTACACTTATTAGTTTTTTTCTTGCTCTTGTAAAAGCTCTTGACTGGGGTTTTAAGTCTTATGTCACTGTGTCTTTGATTGGTTTTTCAATGTTTTCCGGGGTCTTGTTGGTATTTTATGAAATTCGCAAGAAATATCCTGTTTTTGATCCTTCGTTATTGAGGATAAGAAGGTTTTGCTTACCGGTTCTTTCAGCATTAATTCTTTTTGCAGCCCTTTTTACCATTGTTTTTTTAATGCCATTTTACCTTGTAAAACCTATGGAATATTCTATTGATCTGGCAGGATACACCATGGCGATTCCTTTTTTATGTTTGTTTTTTCTAAGCCCATTTTCCGGAGCTTTATCTGATCGAATCGGTACGAGGGCTCTTTGCACTATAGGTATGGCGATTCTTGCATCGTCTTTGTTTTTAATGTCCGGGCTTTCTGCGTCTGCGTCTTTTTTGTCTGTAGCATGGCGGCTTATTCTCGCGGGTGTTGGGACTGCCATTTTTTTGCCGCCTAACAGCAGTATTGTAATGAGTGTTCTTCCTGCAAATCGCCGGGGAATTGCGTCGGGGACTGTAGCAACGGCTCGCAATATAGGAATGATGATTGGGGTTGCGCAGGCCGGATTAATTTTTAATACGGTTTTTAGGACAAAAAGTGGAGGTGAAACCTTGACAGTATACACTAAATCCATGGAACCATTTTTTATGGCTGCTTTTCAATATGCCATGCTTGCAGGTGCCTTTTTTGCTTGTTTAGGTGTTATTGTAGCATTTTTGCGAGGAGCTGACAAAAAATAAAGATTTGAGTTTGACAGAAAAACCTTTTTTAACGATAAAACAGTTTGCATTTTGTTTAAACTATGTTGATAACCTTCTAAAGCCTTAAAAAACGATGGAGGCATAGGCGAAACATATGAAAAATGAAAACGGTTTTCAGGAAACCGCAAGTCTGACTGTTGGAGGAAAAACTGTTCAATTACCTGTAATCATTGGTTCCGAGGGTGAAAGAGCAATTGATATTTCAAGTCTTCGTGAAAAAACAGGTTATATTACATTAGATCCGGGTTTGGGGAATACTGGTATATGTAAAAGTCAGATTACCTTTATGAATGGTGAAGAAGGTATTTTGCGCTACCGGGGAATACCTGTAGATGAGCTGGCTGAACATTCTACCTTTGTCGAGACTGCATACCTGCTGATCAATGGTATTCTTCCAACAAGAATGCAGTTGAATAAATTTTCTGTGCAATTGAATGATCAGTCTCTGGTTCATGAAGACATGAAAGGTTTTTATCAGAATATCCCGCCCCGTTCTCACCCCATGGGCATTCTTTCATCCATGGTCAATACACTGGAAAGCTTTTATCCGATATTAAAAACCACTACCAAAATAGAAGAAATTAACACTACGCTGACAAGAATCATTTCCAAGGTGCGCACTATGGCTGCCATGTCCTATAAAATTTCAAGGGGGCATAGGGTGGTATATCCCAGGCCAGATTTATGCTATTGCGGCAATTTTTTAAATATGATGTTCGATAGTCCTGTCAGACCATATCAATTGGATAAAAGTGCCATAAAAGCGTTAAATGTTTTCTGGATACTTCATGCTGATCATGAACAGAATTGTTCGACATCCGCTGTAAGGTTGGTGGGAAGCGGACGTGTGAATGTTTATGCGGCCATATCTGCCGGGATCGCTGCGCTTTGGGGTCCGCTTCATGGTGGGGCAAACCAGGCCGTAATTGAAATGCTTGAGGCAATTCAGGCCAATGGTGGCAATATCTCTCCCTTTGTGGAACGTGCCAAAGATAAAAATGATCCTTATCGCCTGATGGGATTCGGGCACAGGGTTTACAAAGCCTATGATCCTCGAGCAAAAATCATCAATAAAACCGCACATGCACTCCTGGAAAAAATGCAAATCAGTGATCCTTTGCTTGATATTGCCCAAAAACTAGAGCAGGTAGCATTAAAGGATGATTATTTTATCGAGTATCGGCTTTATCCTAATGTGGATTTTTACAGCGGAATTGTGCTGAGAGCTTTGGGAATCCCGACAAACATGTTTACGGTCATGTTTGCACTTGGGAGAATGCCGGGGTGGATTGCTCAATGGAAAGAAGATGCGGATGATCCCAATTGGCGACTTTATCGGCCACGTCAAATTTATATAGGGCAAAACACAACCCATTACATTCCCATTGAAGAAAGAGTATGAAACACTTTTATATAACAAGACAATTGCCTGACTCAAAAATTTCCTGTCCTTGTGAAAAAGAGGAAGGGCTTTTTTTGTGTAGGCGCTAACCACTTCATTTATTTTTTTAGCGTAAATTCTGCGACTATTTGAAATGAAAAATGATTTCGATCGGATATGGAATACTGCATTGGGTTTTCTTGGGAGAAGAAACCACACAGCATTTGAATTAGAGCGAAAACTTTTACAACGCGGCTTTGATAAAAAAAATGTTCGAGAGATCATTTCAAAATGCAGTCAACTGCGTTTTGTTGATGATAATGTTACCGGGAAACTATATTTAAGTGAACTTATCCGCAAAGGGTATGGTCCGCATCGTATCAGGTATGAGATGTACAAAAAGGGTCTTGGAAAGCAGCTTATTGATGAGCTGTTTATCGAAGAAAATGTTGAGAAAAATGAGCAATCTATGTGCGAAAAGGTTTTGGTGAAGAAAAATAAACTAATTCCTCCAGGTAAGAATCCAAAAAAACGGAAAGCTCTTTTACATCGTTTTCTTCTTTCCAGGGGTTTTTCCAGATCTGTTATTTTGGATCTGATCGGAAAAAATCATCCGGGTTGAATGGTTTTAAAACGAACTGATTTTTCTCATTGAGCAGCCATACCCAAAAGCTGCTCAATGTAAATTTCTATTTATATTGGTTCCACAGGTATTGTAACAACCGGTACCTTTGAATTTTTGACAATTTTTTCAGTAACGCTTCCGAATCGAAAGTTGCCCTTTTGGCCGCTGGTGGCCATCACAACCAAATCAACCTTTTCTATATCAATCAGTTTTAAAATTTCCTGGGCCGGATCACCGATCGCGATATGCTTGATATAAAGAGGGCAACTATTCAGATGATTTTCACAGGTCTGGTCTAAGCGTTTTTTTGCAGTTTTTTCTTCCCATTTAAGGATTTCCTTAATACGATCCTTTTCAAAATCACCATACCAGCCCGGGTGATTTGCCAGATCTTCGATCACATAAATGACATGTATTTCAGTACCATATTTTTGAGTGAGTGATGTTACATAGGGAAGTGCTTTTTCCGCATTTCCCGAAAAATCCGTTGGCCAAAGAACTTTTTTAACATCCATGAAGATACCTCCTTGAGCATGGCAGTTTACAATCCAACTATGACTGACTATTCGACAATGTAAATATTATTTATAAAAATGCAACGCTTTTTTATATACTAGCAGTATGAAAAAGCGGTTGGTTTTTAGAAAATAAAGTCAACTAAAAACTTTTCATTGAAAATTGCATAATTTTGTCTATTATCTGCCATCGGGATTTGAGTCTGAAATTTTGCAATAGAATATCAATATTAAAAATCGGATAAAGAAGGATTGAGGAGATCACTTATGGCGACTGATACTTCAACGCCCCGAACTGTTGGTGAATATTTTATATTGGGTTTGAAAGGATTCTGTATGGGGGCAGCCGATGTGGTGCCGGGAGTATCAGGTGGAACAATGGCCTTTATTCTCGGAATTTATCAGGAATTGATCAGTTCAATAAAATCTGTGGATACTAAGTTTTTCAGACTCCTTTTATCCGGCAGAGTCAAAGCCGCAATTGAATCTGTATCATGGAAATTTCTCGTGTCGGTTGCAGGCGGAATTTTTACGGCAATTTTTACCATCGCAAAGCTTTTGAGTTACCTTCTCCATACCTATCCTGTTTTTATATGGTCTTTCTTTTTTGGACTGGTGCTGGCATCTGTGGCAACTATCTGTCTGGAGATTAAAAAATGGACTGTAAATGTAGTCATCGGGGTCATTTTTGGAACCGGCCTGGCTTTTTATGTGGTAGGACAGGTTCCGGTCTCTACTCCTGAGACCCCATGGTTTCTTTTTATAAGCGGGGCATTGGCCATATGTGCGATGATTCTTCCGGGTATTTCCGGGGCATTTATTCTAGTGCTTCTCGGCAAATACCATTTTGTTTTGGAAGCTGTAAATCAGAAAGATTTTGTCACTCTTGCGATAGTTGCCTCAGGTGCCGCTGTGGGACTTATTTCCTTTGTAAGACTGTTAAGCTGGCTTTTTAACAAATACCATGAAATGACCATTGCAATTTTGGTAGGACTGATGCTGGGGTCACTCAGAAAAATCTGGCCATGGAAGGAGGATTTACAAAGGTTTGCTAAGGATGCATCAGAAACGTTGATAATTTCCCAGGTGAATATGTGGCCGACTCAGTTTAATTCCGAGGTTATAACAGCCATAGCGTTCATGGTTCTGGGTTTAATTGCTGTTATTTCGATTAATTGCATGGCCAAAAGCCAAAATCAAAAAACAGTATCATCAAAAGAACAAAAATGATGGAGAGTTAAAATGAAAGGTATTATTTTGGCCGGGGGTTCAGGGACAAGGCTTTATCCGATAACACGAGTAGTGAGTAAACAACTACTTCCCGTGTATGACAAGCCTATGATTTACTACCCTTTATCAATTCTTATGCTATCAGGGATCAGGGAAATATTGATCATTTCAACACCTGTCGATTTATCACTTTTTCAAAGACTTCTGGGTGATGGAAGTCAATTAGGGATGTCATTCTCTTATGCTTCTCAGCCGAGACCCGAAGGTTTGGCACAGGCGTTTATTATCGGCAAAAAATTTATTGGGAATGGACCCGTGACTTTAATTTTGGGAGATAATATTTTCTATGGGCATAATCTTTCAGGAATTTTAAATGAAGCAATGCAATTGGAAAAAGGGGGGATGATTTTCGGATATTTGGTTAGAGATCCCAAGCGTTATGGTGTGGTTCAGTTTGATGAGCAGGGAAATGTGCTTAGCATAGAGGAAAAGCCTAAACAGCCCAAATCCGAATATGCCGTGCCCGGCCTTTATGTCTATGATAATGATGTTATTGATATTGCTGAAAATCTTAAACCATCGGCTCGTGGGGAATTGGAAATTACTGATGTCAACTTGGAGTACCTTCGCAGAGGGCAGTTGAAGGTGAAGCTTTTAGGGCGAGGATTTGCATGGCTTGATACGGGCACCCACAGAGCTCTGCAACAGGCCGCAAGTTTTGTCCAGGCCATTCAGAACCGGCAAGGATTAAAAATTTCATCAATTGAAGAAATTGCTTTTCGCAAAGGCTATATTGACAAAAAACAGCTAAAAAGGCTTGCTTGTGATATGGCACAAAATGATTACGGACGATACCTTTTGGAGCTGGCTTGCCAGCCGGATGAACAATAGGGATGGATATATTCCTTGACACTCTATATGTTTAAGTCTAAATTCTTTCAATTTACTGAAAAACAGAACTTTTCCGAAAACTTGGAGACTCTTTGATGGATTATAAGAAAACCCTTAACCTTCCGACAACACAATTTCCAATGAAAGCTGATCTTGCCGGGCGTGAGCCGGAACAACTTAAACTATGGGATCAAATCGGGCTGTATGAGCAGATTAGAGAGGCTTCCAAAAACCGCGAATTATTTATTCTCCATGATGGTCCCCCTTATGCCAATGGCAACATTCATATCGGCACAGCCTTAAATAAAATATTGAAGGACATCGTTATTCGGTCATCCCAGATGTTTGGATACAACGCAGCTTACGTTCCCGGCTGGGATTGCCACGGGCTTCCTATAGAACATAATGTAGACAAAGAATTGGGTAAAGCAAAATTGAATATGACCCAATCCGATGTTAGGAAAAGATGCCGAAAGTATGCTGAGAAATTTGTTGACATTCAAAGAAAGGAATTTAAACGTCTTGGAGTGATGGGAGAATGGGAAAATCCATATCTGACCATGGCCTATGAATACGAAGCTGTTATTGCGAGGGAATGCTGCAAATTTGCCTTGGAGGGAAGCCTTTTTAGAAGTAAAAAGCCAATTTATTGGTGCAGTACTTGCCGAACAGCCCTGGCTGAAGCTGAAATCGAATATCATAATGAGATTTCACCTTCTATTTATGTAAAATTTCCTATGAAAGATTCCATAGTGGACCAATATCCGGCCCTTGCCGGAAAAAAGATCTCAGTAATCATTTGGACGACAACCCCCTGGACCATTCCGGCGAATCTTGCCATTTCGCTGCATCCGGATTTTGATTATGTGGCTGTGGATGTGGGAGGGGATGAGGTATATATTCTGGCTCAATATCTTATGGCCACGTGTATGGAACTATTCGGCATTGATCATTACTCTGTCATAGCGAAGATTGATGCCAAAAAAATTGAGAATAAGCGATGTCGCCACCCTCTTTATGATAGGGATTCTATTATTATTTTGGGCGATCATGTTACTCTGGATGCTGGTACTGGATGTGTCCATACAGCGCCGGGCCACGGACGTGAAGATTATGAGGTAGGACTGAATTACGGCATCGATGTATATTCCCCTGTTAAAGATGATGGGTGTTTTACCGATGATGTGGTCTTTTTTGAAGGCAAGTTTGTGTTCGATGCCAACCGGGACATTAATGCAAAACTTAAAGAAACCGGTATGCTCCTGGCAGAGGGTCGTCTTGATCACCAATATCCCCATTGCTGGCGTTGTAAAAAGCCGGTTATTTTCAGAGCTACCCCCCAGTGGTTTATTTCCATGGAAAAAACCGGCCTTCGTCAAAAAGCATTAAAAGAAATTGACCGGGTCCAATGGATTCCTCATTGGGGGCGGGAGCGCATTTACGGAATGATTGAAAATCGGCCTGATTGGTGTGTTTCACGACAGCGAGCCTGGGGAGTACCGATTACGGTGTTTTATTGTGAAAATTGTGAGGCTACGCTAATGACTCCTGAGATTATGAATGTAATTTATAATCAGTTCGTTGAAAAAGGAGCCGATATCTGGTTCGATCTGGATACTTCCCATTGGATTCCCAAAGACATGGAGTGCAGCCGGTGCGGGCAAACTAAATTTAAAAAAGAAAACGATATCCTGGATGTCTGGTTTGATTCGGGTGTGAGCCACGCAGCTGTCCTCGAAGCCAGAGATTATTTAAGATGGCCCGCAGACCTTTATCTGGAAGGAAGCGACCAGCATCGGGGATGGTTTCACAGTTCACTTCTTACCGCCGTTGGGCTAAGAAATCAGGCACCTTATAAAACCGTGTTAACGCACGGATTTGTGGTGGATGAAGAAGGTAAGAAAATGTCAAAGTCCATCGGTAATGTTGTGGTACCCGAGGAAGTCATTAAAAAATATGGCGCGGAAATATTGCGTCTATGGGTTTCAGCATCTGACTATAAAGATGATATTCGCATATCAGAAAAAATTTTAAAACAATTGAGTGATGCTTATCGTAGAATTCGAAACACCTGCCGCTTTTTGCTGGGAAACCTCAATGATTTTGATCCTGAAAAAGATGCCGTCTCCTATGATCAGATGCCGGAAATTGATCGATTTGCGCTCCACAGGCTTCAGCAGTTGATTCAGAGGACCCTTAAAGCATATGAACACTATGAGTTTCACATAATATACCATTCGCTGTTTAACTATTGTACCGTGGATCTTTCAGCTTTCTACCTTGATATCTTAAAAGATCGGCTTTATACATCACCCCCAAATTCTCTGGTGAGAAAAAGCTCACAAACGGTTCTTTATACTATTCTTGACGCTGTTGTCCGACTGATGGCGCCTGTAATGGTTTTTACTTCGGAGGAAATCTGGAAACACATGCCAGGGATAAAGGACAAAGAAAAAAGCGTTCATATGGCAAAGTTTCCTGATATCAATGGGGATTACATTGACGAACCGATGGCGGACAAATGGGAAAAACTTCGTGAAATCAGGGGTGAAGCGACCAAAGCCCTTGAGAAGGCAAGGATTGAAAAACAAATCGGTCACCCTTTGAGTGCATCAGTTTCGATTTCGGTTCCGGAAAGCATTTATGACACATTGCTACCATATGTCGAAGAATTAAAAAGCCTTTTGATTGTTTCGGATGCTTTGTTGGTTAAAGATGAAAAACCGGAAAACGCTTTCAAAAGTGAAGAAGTTGAAGGTCTTTTTATCAAGGTTGAACCTGCCTCAGGCCAAAAGTGTGAACGCTGCTGGGTTCACCATCCGGATGTGGGAAAAGATGCACAGCACCCGGCCATTTGCCCTAAATGCCTTGATGCCTTAAAAGAGATTCAAGAGTTATAAATGACGGTTTTAAGGTTCAGGGAAAAAAAATATTTCAGGCTGTTAATTGTTGCAGGGCTGGTAGTTGTTCTTGACCAAATCTCAAAGATGATAATTTTCGACACATTGCCGCTTTATAGTTCTGTTTCGGTAATCCCCGGGTTTTTTAATATTACCCATATCCATAATCCTGGTGGTGCGTTTGGGTTTTTAGCCAATCATAGTGCTGTATGGCGCCATCTTGTATTCCTGTTTATTTCAAGCCTTGCCATTGTGTTGATCATCTATTATTACCATAAGACCCCGAAGACCCATTTTTTATTATCCTGTGGTTTTGCCTTGATTCTGGGGGGGGCAATCGGAAATATGATCGATCGGGTTCGGTTGGGGGTTGTGATCGATTTTCTGGATGTTTATGTAGGTAATCTGCACTGGCCTGCATTTAATGTGGCGGACAGTGCCATCAGCATAGGCATAACTATTTTCATCTATCACCTTGTTTTTAATAAAATGCCTGACAAAATGTAGACAATTCATTCCTGCACTAAACTGATGGATTTCTGAAATTGTCAGCCGGACCGGTGAAATCATAAAAAATGACTGAAGTACTTTTTAAAGAACTTCAAAAAAAGCTTAAAAGCACTAAAATTGAAAATTTTCCACAAGTATTTTTAATCCATGGGGAAGAATTTTTATATAAAAGTGCTTTAGATAAATTTGTAGACCTTTTGTTGCCTGAATCCTCCAAAACTTTAAATTTCGATCCTATGGATGGAAATAACGAAAATATTCCGAAAGCCATTGAGCGGGTCAATACCTATTCGCTTATTCCGGGAAAGAAAATTGTGGCACTTCGTGATGCCAATGTTTTTTATACAAAAGATGATAAATGGGGCCTTTTTCAAAAAGCTAAAATTGAGGCAGAAAATAATGAAATGAAAAAGGCATCCGCGTATTTTATAAAATTTTTGAGCAACCTTGATCTCAATTTTGCGGATATTTACGGAGAAAACAGATCCGAGCGGATGGGGGTCGACCCGAATGAAAACTTACGTTGGATGGATCAGGTTTTGGAGTATTGTCAAAGTAAAAACATGACTGTTACCAAAGAATCGCTTGATTGGGTCGAAATTTTGATTCGAGCGATTGAAAAGGGATTTCCCCAGGGCCACTATCTGGCTATAACCACGGATATGGCCGGCAAAACGCACCGATTGTATAAAACGATCAAGGAGAACGGTTGGATTATTGACTGTACAGTTCCTAAAGGAGATAAGAGGACAGATAAAATCCAGCAGGAATTGGTGTTAAATGAGCGCATGAGGAGTATTCTTTCAAAAAGAGGCAAATCAATTGAAAAAGAGGCCTATCATGCTATGCTGGAAATGATCGGCTTTGATATTCGTGCTTTTGTAAACGAGTTGGAAAAACTGGTAAACTATCTGGGGGATCGGGAAACAATCACTTTTACGGATGTAAAAGAACTCTTAAAACGTACTCGCCAGGATCCGATTTTTGAATTCACCAATGCCATAACCGACCGGAATATGGAATCGTCATTGTTTCTTTTAGAGTCCGTATTGTCGGCCGGAATGCATCCGCTTCAACTTTTGACAGCCATGGCAAATCAAATCAGAAAATTGATCAATGTCAAAGGTTTTGTTGAAAATCCACTTGGGGCGGTTTGGCGTAAGGGTGCGACGTATAATTATTTTCAGAAAAATGTTATGTCTGCGCTGACACAATATGATCATCTCCTTCGAAATCGCCTTGTCGACTGGGAAGCCGATTTTGAAAAACAAAAAGAAAAAGGGAAAAATAGGAGCTCCAAAATAAAAGCCGGAGCCGGTTCTGACCTCTTTATCAATAAAAATTCCAAAAACCCTTATCCGACATATCAATTGTTAAAAAAATCAGATCATTTTTCAATGGTTGATCTAAAAGCAGCATTACATGCCATAAAGGATGGGGATATGGCTATGAAATCAACGGGTCAAAATCCCAAGCGGGTGCTCGAAGATGTTATTTTCAAGATATGTGGAATCGCAACTATAAAACCATCAGAATCCATCCGATAAAAGCACGGAGGATAACTTCATGGGATTTTTCAGGAAACAGCAGGAGCGAATGGCGATCAGGCTTTTGGCCTGGCAATATCAGCGAATGAATGCTGAGATTCCTCCCGTGGATCAGCTGGAAGCGCAGGCCTTTAAATTGGTGGATGACGCTCATAAGATTGCCAGGGAAAGAGGTAAAAATGTGGTGGAGATTTTAAAGGATCTTGTGGAGGACATTAAAAAAAGATGATCATTACGATGATGAGTTGATAAAAATCAAATGCTGTGGTAGGCATCAAGTTCACTTAATTAAGGTGGTTCATTTTTTTATCTTTAGCCATTTTCATAAAATCAAAAAGGAGGTCGACATGCGAAAAGGTCTTTTTTTAGTGGTTGTGACTCTTGTAGTAGGGTTTATCTTTTCTCCTTGTACGTGGGGTGCGCCAAAAACAATTAAAATCGGAATTAATGCCCCAATCACAGGGGATATTCCCAAAGTTGGCGAAGGTACCAAGTATGCGGCCCAGATGTGGTTAGAGGATATTAAAGCTGCGGGAGGCCTGGATGTGGGTGGAACCAAATATCCTGTGGAGATTGTTATAGAAGATAATGAGGCCAAGGCCGAATCTGCGGTTACGACCAATTTGAAAATGATTACGGAAGATGAAGTGCTTGTGATTGTGGGGCCTCAATCTTCCAAACAGGCGGTTCCTGCGGGTGATGTGGCCGAAAACTATGGTACGCCCATGATCAGTCCATGGTCCACAAACCCGGATACGACTAAAGATCGGCCGTTCGTGTTCAGGGGATGTTTCCTCGATCCGTTCCAGGGACCGGTTTTGGCTAACTTTATCAAGGAAGAATTCGGATTCACCAAAGCGGCGGTGCTCTACGATGTTGCCAGCGATTATCCCAAGGGGCTTGCCGAATATTTTAAAGAAGCGTGGGAAAAAATCAATGGTAAAGGAAGTGTTGTGGCTTTTGAAAGTTTCACAACCAAGGATGCGGATTTTAGTTCACAGCTGAGCAAAATTATCCGATCCGGAGCTGAGGTTCTTTTTACGCCCCAGTATTACAATGAGGTCGCGCTTATTGTGCAGCAGGCTCATGAACTTGGCTGGAGCAATCCCATTGTGGGAAGTGACTCCTGGGGGTCCGCCGAAACTGTGGAACTGTGTGGAAAAAATTGCTATGGACTTTTTTTCAGTACCCACTATGCCGCGGCAGGTGCAAAGGGTAAAACCCAGGAATTTATTGAAAGATATGAGAAAAAATATGGTTATGTTCCCGATGATGTTGCAGCGTTAACGTGGGATTCTTTAGGAATTGTTCAGGCGGCCATCCAGTCAACGGGTAGTTTGACTGGAAATATTGAAAAAGATCGCCAGAGTGTTAGAGATGCCATGGCAGGCGTCAAAGAGTATGAGGGTATTACCGGTAAAATGACCTTTACCGAGGAAGGTGATCCCATTAAGTGTGCTGTTATTGTAAGAATCAGCGAAAAGGGTGAGTTCGAGTTTTATAAATCCGTATGCCCATAACCATCAGGATATTAATCATTAAGGCGGGCCTTGGGGAGATTGAATTTTCCGGGCTCGCCTTTTTTAAAAAGTAAGGAGCATGCATAAATGATATTTTTTCTCCAGAACCTGGTCAACGCCCTGCAATGGGGAAGTTTTTATGCACTTATTGCACTGGGGTATTCCATGGTCTACGGTATTCTCATGCTCTTTAATTTCGCACATGGCGATATTTTCATGGTGGGAGCCTACATCGGTTTCGGTGTGGCTACGGGGCTTCTTGCTCTTGTTTCCACGGGCATGATTACAGCTCCTAACTGGATGATTCTGGTTTTAACCATTCTTTTTTCGATGATTCTCACCTCATTTGTGGGCATGATTGTCGAACGGGTCGGATATCGTCCATTAAGAGATGCTCCGAGAGCTTCCGCTGCCATCACGGGGTTGATGATCGGTATCATTCTGGAAACCGGAAACCTGATTCTTTTGGGAGCCCGAAGGGTCAGTTTCCCCGCATTGATCCAAACGGAAACCTATAATCTTGGTGGTGTATATATAACCAATAAAAAGATCATGATCGTGGTAGTCTCGTTGGCGCTCATGCTGGCTCTTCATCAGTTTGTCCAACGAACCAAATGGGGCATGGCCATGCGGGCCATGGCATATGATTATACGGTTGTCCCTTTGATGGGGGTTTCTATCAACACCATTGCAAGGCTCACGTTTGCCATCGGATCGGCTCTTGCGGCTGCAGCGGGAATCCTTTTTGGTGTCGCTTATCCGGTGCTTGATCCTTATATGGGCATTGTTTTCGGATGGAAAGCTTTTGTAGCGGCGATTTTAGGGGGAAGAGGCTCTGTGCTTGGGGCTACGCTTGCCGGGTTTTTACTGGGGTTTATCGAAATTTTTGTTGCCATGATATTCCCATCAACATTAAGAGATCTGATTGCCTATTCGATCATTTTACTGATTTTGGTTTTTCGCCCCCACGGTTTTTTTGGAGAACCTTATAGCGCGAGATTGCGGTTATGATAAAGCTGGTTTTAACAACAATGATCAAATTGAGATGAGGATGCCATATGGCGGAAAATAACGGAGGTGGGTCCGTTTGGGTGCGAACCGGACAAATCCTGACAGCATTTTTTTCTCCGATTCCACTTCTCGGATGGCTTTCAGGTGCTGTCTTTGCCATATTTCTGGAGCATATCATCGGAAATTCATTGGCTGTTTTACTGGGGCTTCCCAAAATACCGGTGCTTTTCGGATTTGTTATTGCGCTTAAAGAACCCACCCTTATTCCCGGTGCAATAGCATATGTGTCTTTGATCTTCGTCATTCCCATATGTATCATAGGTCGTTTGAGTTCGCCGGTTACCAACCTGGTTGCTGAAAAACTTCTAAAGCTTCCTTTGTTTTTTTCGGTGGTGTTTCATGTAGGAATTTTATACGGTGTTCTTCATTTCTGGTCCGATATTAGTCCTTACCGTGTACTGACTCTCAAACTCACCCTTATTGCGGTGATGATGACTCTCAGTTTAAATGTTATCAATGGATATATGGGAGAGTTTTCCTGTTCCCATCCGGGCTTTATGGCATTGGGAGCATACGCAGCTTCCGTGTTTTCACTGGTCTTTTTCACTAAAGACAGAATTTTCGGAGAACCGCTTCTTTCCCCTGTTCTTGGACCCTTCATGTTCCCATTGGCGCTCATTTTCGGTGGCATGGTGGCCGCGCTGGGAGCAATGGTAATCGCCATTCCATCCTTTAGAACCCGAGGTGATTACCTGGCCATAATTTCCCTGGCATTCATGTTTATTGTCAAAAGCATGATCGAGAATTTAGAGGTGGTGGGAGGTCCAAGAGGATTGAGCAGCCAACCCAACTGGGCGAACCTCCCAACAGTTTTTATCTGGACTGTGCTTTGCATTTGGATTATCAATAACTTTGTCCGGTCAACACTCGGCAAAGCCCTCAATGCGGTGCGTGACGATGAAATGGCCGCGGATGCCATGACCGTCAATACCCGGCGAACCAAGATGGTGGCTTTTCTCTTTGCGGCTTTCTGGGCCGGAGTCAGCGGAGGACTTTTTGCCCACGTGCTTCGATACGTTAATCCTAGTACATTTGGACTTCAAAAGCTGGCCGAAGTGTTGGCAATGGTTTATTTTGGGGGATTGAATTCGGTTTATGGTTCGATTGTCGGAGCTGTCAGTTTAAGTATTTTAGGTGAAATGCTCAGGCCGCTGGAGATTTACAAATGGATTTTTATCCCATTACTGCTGATTCTGGTGATGATTTATCGTCCAACCGGCTTGATTGCTTTCAAAGAGTTCGATGTCCGAAGTATTGTTCATCCAAGAAAAAGGGATAAGGAATAGGGTTTAATGCCGCTTCTGGAAGTTAAAAATATGAGTCACGATTTTGGTGGACTCAGGGCTGTGAGCGACTATAATTTGGTTATTGAACCCGGACAGGTCAGAGGGCTTATCGGTCCCAATGGTGCGGGTAAAACCACTGTTTTTAATTTGCTGACCGGTGTCTATCGACCTACTGAAGGCGAGATTTTACTTGAGGGAAAAAACATCGTGGGACTTCAACCCTATCAGATCGCTTCAATGGGTCTGGGGCGTACTTTTCAGGAGCTTAGACTTTGGCGCCATATGACTGTTTTGGAGCATGTGAAAATGGCCCGTTATTCAAAATTGGGTTATGGGTTGATTGGAGCTTTTTTGGGCACACCAAAACGGCATCGTAAAGAGGCGGATAATGAATCAAAGGCTTATGCACTTTTGGAAATGCTCGGAATTTTGCAATTGGCGGATCAGGTGGTGACCAATCTTCCTTACGGCGCCCAACGCAGAGTCGAAATGGCCCGTGCTCTTGCCATGGAACCTAAAATTCTTTTCCTGGATGAGCCTACAGCCGGAATGAATCCGGAAGAGTTGATCCAAATGATGAAGATTATCCGGGAAATCAAGGATCGATTTGGCTTGGCAATCTTTTTGATCGAACATAGATTGCGAATGGTTATGGAACTTTGTGAAGTTATACAAACGCTTGTTTTTGGAAAAGTGATCGCTGAGGGTAATCCTGAGCAAATTCAGAAAAATCCCAAAGTCATTGATGCATATTTAGGTACGGAGACAGTGGAGTGATGTTACTTTCTGTGGAAAACCTCAGCGTATCTTATGGAAAAATTCGGGCACTTCAGGGAATCAATTTCAATATTGATGAAGGAGAGATTGTTTCGATCATTGGTGCAAACGGCGCTGGAAAAAGTACCACGCTCCGGGCCATTTCCCGTATGGTTCCGGTAGAGCCGGGTACTAAAATGATTTACCAGGATCAGGATCTTCTGACATATACGGCAGACAAAGTGGTCAGCCGGTTGGGAATATCACATGTTCCTGAAGGAAGACGACTTTTCGGTAATTTGACGGTTATGGAAAACCTGCAGCTGGCCACTTTTGCCAGAAAAGATCGTGATAAAATTCAAGCGGACCTTAAACGGGTATTTGAAATTTTTCCAAGGCTTGATGAGCGACGTGAGCAAAAGTCCGGCACCCTGAGTGGTGGAGAACAGCAGATGCTCGCAATCGGAAGGGCTTTTATGAGTGGGAGAAAAATCATGTTGCTGGATGAACCGTCCATGGGTTTGGCCCCGCTGTTGATGCTCAATGTTTTTGAAGCACTCAAAGAAATCAACCGGGAGGATGCCACCACTATTCTGCTGGTGGAACAAAATGCCCGCCTGGCCCTGCAATTTGCAAGAAGAGGGTATGTGCTTGAAAGCGGCAATCTTGTATTGGAGGGTTCTTCAAACGAACTGCTGGAAAACCCCGAGGTTAAAAAGGCTTACCTTGGCGGATAGCTTGCGATAATCTCCTTGAAAATAGATTAAACCTCTGCTAAGCACTCCTTTTAATTTGGATTTGATCGTTTCTTAAAAAATTTAAATGCAAAACACGGAGGAATAATGATCCGAGTTGCGGTTGTGGGAGCCACTGGTTACGCGGGTGCGGAACTGGTCAGGATATTAGCCGGACATCCTGGTGTTAAACTTGCTGCTTTGACCTCCCGCCGGCATTCGGGAAAGATATTTTCCAATGTGTATCCTTCCATGGCCGGGCTTGTGGATATGCCATGTGAGGAGTTTTCCGCGGAAAGTCTTGCCGAAAGTGTTGATCTTGTTTTTATGGCGCTTCCCCATAAATTGCCCATGGAGATAGTACCTGTATTAATAAAAAAGGGAGTACGGGTTGTAGACCTTTCTGCTGACTTCCGGTTTTCAGATATTGCTCAGTACGAAAAACACTATCAACCGCATACCTGTCCGGAGTTATTAAAAAAGGCTGTTTACGGCCTCTCGGAAGTGTATACCGAAAAAATCAGGTCAGCCGATATTATTGGAAATCCGGGTTGTTATCCCACCAGTACGCTTCTTCCTCTGATACCGTTGATCAAAGCTGAATTCATAGAGACAAAAAGAATTATTGTCGATTCAAAATCAGGCGTAAGTGGGGCAGGCAGGTCACCTTCACTGACCACACATCATTGTGAAGTGAACGAATCTTTCAAAGCATATAAAGTGGCAAACCACAGGCATAATCCGGAAATTGATGAAGTGCTGAGCCGGGAGGCCGACAAACCGGTGCATGTTACCTTTGTTCCTCATCTTGTTCCCATGACCCGGGGAATGGAAACAACCATTTATGCCTCCTTGAAAAAGCAGACTAGCACAGAACAAATCAGGAGTTGTATCCGGGAATTTTATAAGGGACGTCCTTTTGTTCGGCTAAGGGTCGAGGGTACCGCCGCCGATACCCTTCATGTCAAGGGAACAAATTTCTGTGATATCAGTATCCATGCAGATGAGGCCGCCAAACTGGTTGTTCTGACTTCTGCCATAGATAACCTGGTCAAAGGTGCTGCAGGGCAGGCTGTTCAGAATATGAATATCATGCTGGGATTGGATGAAACCCTTGGGCTGATGGCAGTTCCCTTTCCGCTTTAGACAATATGCGGGTCACCATTTTCAGGAGGCGCCATGAATTTGAAAATAGAGCAGATATCCATATTTATTGAAAACAGATCCGGACGGATAGCTCTGATTACATCGGCATTAGGGGATGCGGGGGTCAATATACGTGCCATGTCTTTAGCCGATACATCGGATTTTGGTATACTTCGCCTGATTGTCAATGATGTTGAAAAAGCTGTGGATGTACTCAAGCATAAAGGGTTTACGGTTCGTTTATCGCCTGTTGTAGCCGTTGAAATTAAAGATCGACCCGGGGAACTCGGGCGTTTTCTTACTGATCTTGAAGAGGCCGGGCTCAATGTGGAATATATGTACGCATTTGTTCAAAAAAGTGGTGAGCATGCGGTGGTTATATTCCGGTTTGAGGATTTGGACCATGCCGTCGAAGTCATACAACGGGGCGATAGGGTTGTCCTGAGTCGTGAAATGGTATTGAGCTTATAAGGTGAATTCTGTTTTCATTCTCGAAGTTTCCTTACACATTAATTTTATTAAATAAAGGAGGAAAGCCAGTGAGACGAAGTATTGTTTTTACAACGGTTATGACTGTAGTTTGCCTGTTTTTCGCGGCAAACCTTTGTGCGGAGTCCGATGAGTATCGTGTGGGGTGTGCTTTTGCTGTTACGGGAGCTGCATCTTGGCTAGGCGAACCACAGAAAAACACAGTTGAAATGCTTGCAAAAGAAATCAATGATGCAGGCGGCATCAACGGAAAAAAATTGGTACTTTATATTGAGGATACACAGGGGGACAATACCCGGGCGGTAAACGCGGTCAAAAAACTCATTCAAAAAAACAAGGTGTCCGTCATTATTGGTCCTTCCAGAAGCGGTACCGCCATGGCGGCGATTCCTGTTGCAGAAGCTGCCGGGATTCCGATGATTTCATGTGCCTCGGCTGAGATCCAGCTGGAACCAATCGATCAGCGCACAAATATCTTCAAGGTGGCACCCAACGACAGCGATGCTATCCGTATTATTTATGATCATATTGTTGCCAGAGGCATAAAAAAAGTCGGTATTATTACGGGAACTACCGGGTTTGGAGCGGCTGGGCGAACCCTGATGCTTGAAATGGCACCGGAGTATGAGCTGGAGATTATAGCGGATGAAACCTATAGTCCTGCTGACACGGACATGACGGCTCAATTGATCAATATCAGAAACAAAGGGGCGGAAGCCATAATCAATTGGTCTATTGTGCCGGCCCAGTCTATTGTTCCACAAAATATCAGACAACTTAAAATAGATATTCCCTTTTATCAAAGCCACGGTTTCTGCAATGTCAAGTACGCCGCCTCAGCTGGTGAGTCAGCGGAGGGCACTATTTTTCCTTGCGGAAGAATACTGGCAGTGGACACATTGCCTGATGATAATCGCCAAAAACCTGTATTGCATGATTATAAAACCAAATATGAAGAACAGTTCAAAGATCATGTGAGCACATTCGGTGGTCATGCTTATGATTCTCTTCTTCTTGTGGTGGATGCTTTGAAAGCTGTTGGCGATGACCCAAAAAAAATAAGAGATTATCTGGAAAATGCCAAATTCATAGGTACCGGCGGTGTATTTCAATTTTCTCCTACGGATCATTGTGGTCTTGACAAGACCGCTTTTGAAATGCTGACGGTTAAGGATGGAAAATTCGTTGTTCTGGGTCAATAACTTCTGAAACTTGATTTCAAACAAGTGGGGGAAAACTCCCCCACTTTTTTATGTGCGGTGACTAAAAAAATATGAGTTCAGGTGGAAGTTTTACGGATTTGCTCCAGTTTATTTTTATGGGGCTTCAGCGGGGAAGTATTTATGCCATGGTCGCCATGGGGTTTAACATGATTTATAATTCCACCGGAATTATAAATTTAGCCCAGGGAGAATTTGTGGTGCTAGGAGGGTTGATGATGGTTTCTTTGACCATGAGCGCCAATATTTCTCTTCCGCTTGCTTTTGTAATAACAGTGTTTTTTGTCACAATTGTGGGAATACTCATGGAACGTTTCACAATTAATCCTGTAAAACCACCCACCGTGATGAGGCTCATTATTATTACCGTTGCTGTTTCCATCCTATTAAAAGGTTCGGCCATGTGTTTTTGGGGTAAGGAATCCCATTATATGAAACACTTTTCCGGCACAGAGCCTTTCGAAATCATGGGTGCCACAATTCTTCCGCAAACCCTTTGGATTTTTGGTATTTTGATTATTATTGTCGCTGCGTTTATATATTTTTTCAATTTCACCATGACCGGCAAAAGCATGAGAGCATGTTCGATTAATCGGGATGCAGCCCGTCTAGCAGGCATCAATGATCGTAAGATGGTCATGCTGTCTTTTGCGTTATCGGCAGGAATCGGAGCAATCGCGGGCATTATCGTGACTCCGATTATCCAGATGGATTACAGCAGAGGGGCGCTGTTGGGCATAAAAGGATTTGGGGCCGCCGTGGTTGGTGGCTTAGGAAACAGTATCGGGGCGGTTGTGGCCGGACTTCTTGTGGGAATTTTGGAGGCACTTGGCGGCGGGTATATTTCCTCACATTACATGGATGCTTTTGCCTTATTGATTTTGTTAATCGTTTTGTTCATTCGCCCCAGCGGTATTTTCGGAAGCCGTGAAGCCTCAAGATTGAAAGAGTTTTAAAAGATATGGCCCAAAGAGATTATTTCGGTCTCATCATTGTAGCTGTGATTGTCACTCTGATTCCCAGGCTGATTGAAAACGAGTACTATATCGGTATACTGGTATTTACGGCATTGAATTGTCTTACCTGCATGGGACTTTGTCTTTTGATGGGATATGCAGGCCAGATTTCTTTAGGGCATTCCGCATTTTATGGAATAGGTGCATATGCTACCGGAATATTGACCGTCACATTAGCGTGGTCACCGTGGATAGCCTTGGGGGCGGGGGCTTGTTTTGCTGCTTTGGTAGCTGTTGTTGTGGGGGTGCCTTCCTTGCGGCTTAAAGGCCATTACCTGGCCATGGCCACCCTGGGATTTGGCGCAATTGTCCATATTGTTTTTGTGGCAGCGGTGGATTTGACCGGAGGTCCCAATGGAATCGCAAGAATTCCGCATTTAGATTTATTTGGCATTGAATTGAGCACGGATAAAAGTTTTTTTTATTTTAGCTGGGCCGTGGTGATTCTCGGGCTTTTTTTTGCCTTGAATTTGATTCATTCCCGTGTGGGACGAGGATTGAGAGCCATTCATGGCAGTCAGGATGCGGCCGGTTCGCTGGGCGTCAATACTGCACGGTATAAAATTCAAATATTTATATTAAGCGCGGTTTATGCCTCAGTTGCGGGAAGCTTATATGCCAGTTTTGTCAATTATATTGACCCTGGTCCTTTTGATGTAATGCACTCGGTTTTGCTGGTGACCATGGTGGCGGTGGGAGGCATGCATAATATTTGGGGGGCGTTGATCGGTGCGGTGCTCCTTTCAATTCTTCCTGAATTCCTTTCAGAGCTTTCCGATTATTTCGGTGGGGTGGGAATATCCTACAATCCTGATTATGATATGTTAATTTACGGCGGGATTCTTCTTGCCATTATGCTGTTTTTACCCGGGGGGTTGGTGGAGGGTATTCGAAATTTTTTGCGATTTTCCTTTAATGCAGTGGCTAAGATAAAAAGAAGGGCTTTTTCCTGAGTGGCTGAATCGATTCTGGAGCTTAAAAATCTGTGTAAATATTTTGGAGGCGTAGTTGCTGTAGACCATTTGAATATTATGGTGGAACATGGCAAGATTATATCCATTATCGGACCCAATGGCGCTGGAAAGACAACAATTTTCAACCTGATCACCGGCTTTGTTAAACCCTCTTCCGGAAATATCTTTTATGACGGCAAAGAAATCAACGGTCTGAAACCCTATCTGATTGCCAAAATGCAAATTGCCCGCACCTTTCAAAATGTTCAGATTTTTCCGCAAATGACTGTTTTGGAAAATGTGATGGTTGGGCGTCATGTCATGTCCCGGTCAGGTTTTATGTTTTCGACACTGCTTCCACCTGTTTTTCGAACAGAGGAAAAAAAAATCAGAGAAGATGCCAAGCAATGTCTCGAAATTGTCGGAATTTCGCATTTTGCTCAATATACCGCCGGAAGCCTTCCATTGGGAACCCAAAGACAACTTGAAATCGCTCGGGCATTGGCTGTGGAACCAAAACTCATTTTGTTCGATGAACCGGCATCAGGTCTTAATACCCGGGAGACTCTGAACATGGGAAAGCTGATAGAAAAAATCAAAGAAATGAAAATCACGGTCGTGCTGGTGGAACATGATATGGAGTTGGTAATGGATATTTCAGACAAGGTGAATGTCGTTAATTTCGGAAGATGTATTGCAAGCGGTGATCCATTCGAAATACAATCCGATCCAGGTGTCATTGCCGCATATCTGGGAGGATAAGGAGAATCATTAAACATTTATGCTGCGTCTGGTCAATGTCAATAGTTATTACAGTCTGGTGCATGTTCTGAGAAATCTGTCTCTGCATGTTTATAAAGGGGAGATAGTGACCCTGATCGGAGCCAATGGCGCAGGTAAGTCTACGACCCTTCGCTCCATTAGCGGTCTTCACCCTGTCAAAGAGGGTAAAATATATTTTAAGGATATCGATATTACCAATAAACCCACTGAACAACTCGTTAAACTCGGTATTGCCCATGTTCCGGAAGGTCGGCAGATTTTTTGGCCCATGACCGTTATGGATAATTTGGAATTGGGCGGCTTTCTTATTTGTAAAAATCACGGAAAAAAGCAGCTCAAAAAAAGCATCGATGAAATGTACGAGCTTTTTCCGATTCTTAAACAACGGCAAAATCAGTATGCCGGAACCTTAAGCGGTGGTGAACAGCAGATGCTGGCCATTGCCATGGCCCTGATGACAAAACCCGAGTTCATTTTGCTGGACGAACCCTCCATGGGGCTTGCCCCTTTGATCATCAGAGAAATTTTCAGGGTGATATCAGAACTGAAAATTGAAACCGGCCTGACGGTTTTGCTGGTGGAGCAAAATGCCAACGCTGCCCTTAGGATTGCTGATCGCGGATATGTGATGGAGACGGGCAAGATTATTCTTGAACAGGATGCTTCGTCTCTCTTAAAAAACCAGGAGGTTAAAAGAGCTTACTTAGGTCGGGATAAGCGCGAAATATGGGAGTGATTTCAATACAAGCTTTAACCCATAAGGAAAAATGACCATGCAATGCTGGGATAACAAAAATGAATGTATGGACAGGGCTGAGATCGAGCAGCTTCAGCTCGAAAGGCTTCAGGCCACGTTAAACCGTGTTTATAAGAATGTAAGTCATTATCGCCATCTGTTCAGACAGATCGATTTTTTGCCTGAAGATTTGAATAGTCTCGATAAACTCTCCGAGCTCCCTCTGACAACTCGGCAGGATCTGATGGATAACTATCCTTACGGAATGTTTGCGGTTCCCTTGCGTGAAGTGGTGCGGATTCTGGCACCGGCCCTGACTTTGGATAAGCCTATGGTTACCGGTTTTACGACAAACGATCTGGATCGTTGGGCGGAACTGATGGCAAGGAACTTGACGGCTGTAGGTGTGGGAAAAGATGATGTGGTTCAAATTTCTCTTAATTTTGGAATGGTGACAGGCCCATTCGGTGTGCAGCTCGGGGCGGAGAGAATCGGGGCATCTGTAATCCCCGTATCCGGTGGAAATCCGTTTCACCAGTTAAAGATCATGAGAGATTTTCGCACAACGACCCTGGTTTCCATACCGACATTTGCCATGCAACTGGCTCGCACCATGGAGTCCGCAGGAATCGATTCAAAAATGCTTTCTTTAAAATATGGTGTTTTCGGTTCCGAGCCATGGCCCGAGGATATGCGAAAAAGGTTAGAAGAATCTTTGCACATAACTGCAACGGATGGTTATGGACTCACGGAGGTTTTCGGTCCCGGAGTGGCCTGGGAATGTCCTGAAAAAAACGGACTTCATATACCTGAAGACCATTTTATTCCTGAAATCATCGATCCTGTTTCATTAAAGCCTCAACCGTCAGGGATGGAAGGGGAATTGGTTATCACCACATTAACCAAGGAAGCTTTTCCGTTAATACGATTCAGAACCGGCGATATTACTAAAATCGATAACTCAGCATGTGCTTGTGGAAGAACACACAGCCGTATTGATCGTATTTTTAAAAGAAGTGACGATATCATTGCTATGCGGGGTACGAGTATTATTCCGGGGCAAATCGGTCTTGTCCTGGAAAGAATAAACCAGGTTGTCCCCCATTATCAGCTTGTTGTGGAAAGAAAAGATCACCAGGACCAATTACTTGTGATGGTAGAGATTTCAGACCGGTTTTTTTTCGATGAAATGAAAAAACAGCGCAGATTTGTAGAAAGACTGCACAGGGAATTGTCTGAGTTTTTAGGATGGGAAGTCTCGGTAAAGCTGGTGGAACCGGGTACCTTTGAGCATTCCCTGATTGTCGTGGATAAAAGACAATTTTATTTTCATTCAAGGGATCTTGACATAACCGCCTGATTGAACTATTAAGACTTTTCTTATTCTGTGAAAGGTGACCAATATTTTCGTTAAATCGATAACAAACTCAGGAAAGGAGAGAGTAAATGACCGCAAAATTAATTAAGGGAACCGAGATTCGGGAAGAAATTCTTGAAGAAATCACTAGAGAAGTAAAAGAAATCAAGGAAAAACATGGTGTTGTTCCAGGGCTTGTGACGATTTTGGTGGGCAAAAGTCCAGCCTCGATATCCTATGTGACTTTAAAAATCCAGACTGCCCACAGAGTGGGATTCAAAGAGGTTCAGGAAGACCAGCCCGATACTATTTCCGAAGCGGATCTTCTGGCACTGATCGACAAATACAATAAGGATGAATCCATCAACGGTATTCTGGTTCAGCTTCCTCTTCCCAAACATATTGACGAGAAAAAAGTGTTGAATGCTATCGACCCTGATAAAGATGTTGACGGTTTTCATCCGGTAAATGTCGGGCGTTTGATGATTGGTGGAAAAGAGGTGAAATTTCCGCCTTGCACTCCTTATGGTATTCAGGAGATGATTATCCGGGCAGGTGTTGAAACCAAAGGTGCCGAAGTTGTTGTTGTCGGACGGTCAAACATTGTCGGCAAACCCATTGCCAATATGATGGTTCAAAAAGGGCCGGGTGCTAACTCCACAGTTACTATCGTACACACCGGAACCAAGGATCTGGCAGGCCACTGCAAACGTGCGGATATCCTTATCGTTGCCGCCGGCGTGCCGGATTTGGTCAAACCCGAATGGATCAAACCCGGGGCTTGTGTAATCGATGTGGGTGTTAACAGGGTTGGCGAAAAAATCAGCGAAAAGACCGGAAAAAAGATTGCTATACTCAAAGGCGATGTTGATTTTGATAAGGCTAAGGAAATTGCCGGATCGATTACCCCTGTTCCGGGTGGTGTCGGTCCTATGACGATCACTATGCTGATGTTAAACACCTTGAAATCACTCAAGTTCAAGTTGGGTATTGCCTGATATTTTACTTATCTTCCCCTTTCCGGTATTTGCCGGAAAGGGAAAGTCTATCTTTGTAGTAATTGATGTTGCTTTATTAAAACCTGTAAATTCAATAGGTTTTACCATATTATCCTTCCTGATAAATCCATTTAATGATGTTTCTCGTTAAACTTAATACTTGACATATCCGGTTTTTGCGTGTTAGTAAGCTCAAAAATCCATGAGTTGGTGTTTTTATAAGTCATCAAAAGTTTCTTTATTTTATTGATTTCTTTTCTGCTTAACACCCGAAAACTTAAAATAACTTATAACTCCAATGAGGAAAATGATGTCTAGAAACATTTCTTTTCTTGTTTTAAACAGTACCTGTTCTTTGCTCAAGCAGTTCACGGTTTCCAAATCTTTTATAATTGGGGGTGTTGCCATTTTTCTAACCGGCCTTTTAGGAGTCGGATATATCTTATATGATTATGTTAACATACAAAAAGCCTTATACGAAAAGACAGAGCTGGAAAGAAAATTGGCTGCGAAGACAGATGAGATTTCTAGTCAAAGAAAGCAAATCCAGACCTTAGGCTCAAAAATCAATCTTTTAAAATCAGAAATAGACGAACTTAATCAAATTGAAAAAAAGATCAGGGAAATTGCCAACCTCGAAAATGAAGATGAACAAGACGGGGTCTTTGGGATCGGAGGTCCCTTGTCTGAGGATTTAGATACTGAAATTGCGCTGGAGGAAACCCATAATGAACTCATTCGCCAAATGCACCAGAAGGTTCAATACATAGAACTGGCAGCTTTAAATCAAAAAGACAGTTTCGAGTCACTGTTTGACTCTTTGGAAAAGCAAATAAGTGTGATGGCCTCAACTCCCACCATTCGTCCCACAAAAGGATTTATAACCTCACCTTTTGGTTACCGAAAATCTCCATTTACCGGATTTCGTGATTTTCACTATGGACTGGATATAGGCGCAAAAATCGGAACGCCGATTAAATCTTCTGCCGATGGTACGGTAACTTTTGCCGGAAAACAAGGGTCTCTTGGAAACCTTGTCATTATCGATCATGGGCATGGTATGGTTACCCGTTACGGACATCTGAACAAAATATTAATCAATCGCGGCGATTTTGTAAAAAGAGGTGAAATTATTGGTGAAGTCGGCAATACGGGACGGTCTACGGGATCACACCTTCATTACGAGGTTCATTTAAATGGTGTGCCGGTCAACCCGCGAAAATATATGATGAATTGATTGATACTGCAGGTTGGGCCTCTTTTATTTTTCGTAAACAATTCTGATGAACTCGCAAAAAGCATAAAATTCATATTTTTTTACCTAATTTGGAAGTAACAAAAGGTAATTTACGATTCATCTGATCAATTTCTTCTTGTTCCAGCCGGTTTATTCCGTCGATATGATGAAACATTATATTTTGGAGTTCGGGATGATAAAATCGCAATAGACTGTAACTGGGTACTGATTGAAAACCTCGCCTTACCTTATGGTCGCCCCCGGCCCCCGGATTGTAATTTTGGATACCATGTTTAATAGCCCATTGGATAGGTTGGTAGTAACAAATATTGAAATGAAGCGCATCAAATTTTTTATGACATCCCCAGTAACGTCCATAAAGTTGATCTTTTTTGACAACAAATAAAGCCATCCCTGAAGGAGTTTGCCAGTTCGGTTTTTCAAAACCGCACACCATAACCAGGCGGTGGCGGTAAGTGTCGTACAAACCCTTGAAAAAATCCCCGGTTAAATACTTACAGCCCCATGGACCAAATTTTTCGTTGGTGTTAACATAATACTTATACATCAAAGATAGAAAATTCATCGGAATTTCATCGCCGGAATAGGTTTTTAGTAAAAACCCCTGTTTTTCCATGGCTGATTGTTCTCGACGAATATTTTTGCGTTGGTTGGAATTAAACTGTGCAAGAAAATCATCGAAGGATTTAAAACCCCGATTTTTCCAGATAAAGCTTTGATGTGCCCAACTCTTATACCCAAGAGGTTCCAAAAGATCTTTCCAGTCTGGTTCCACAAATAAAAAATGGGATCCGGAAAGTCTATGCTCGATGCAAAAATGGTCGATTGAGTTTACCATCAAGCGGGTCATTTTAGCTTTGTCAATGCCGGGTACGATTAAAAAGCGATATCCCACAACCGGCGTCACAGGGCTCATGCCGACCATTTTAGGGTAATATTGAATACCCAACCGGGAAGCAATCTCTGCCCATAAATAATCATAAACAAATTCGCCTTCACTGTGGATTTTGATGTACAACGGTGCACCGGCTACCAGTTTTTTTCCTGACCAAACGGTCAAATGATTGGGAATCCAGCCGGTTTTTTCAGTTATACTTCCGGAAACTTCCATCTGATGAAGCCAGTCCCATTCCAGAAAGGGAGTTTTGAGATTGTGGGCAATATTATCCCATTGATGACGGTCAATGGAAGCCATCCTGTTTTTCCAGGAAATGTGAAACTCCTGTTTTTTTATTACGTTCATAAAATTAAAAGGGTATAGAGATAATTTGATTTTTAATACTTTCAAAGCTATTATCAAAAACAGTGAGCAGATGCCACTGATAAAATCCGTTAAAGGCTTCGCACAGCCAAAAATGTATATGACTATTGAAGTCCTGTAATTACCGGAACCATTATTTCCATGGGATATTGGAAAGAATGAAAGGCCGATTTGAACCTAAAGGATTAAAGGAGGATCAAATGACAGTAACAAAAAGCTTCAAGGCAATGGTGGTGGAAGAAAAGGAGAACAATCAATTTACAAGAAAAATTACTGAAAAATCTTTGGAAGATCTTCCCCAGGGCGATGTTCTGGTAAAGGTACAATACTCTTCACTGAATTACAAGGATGCCTTGTCTGCTATCGGCAATAAAGGGGTTACGCGAAACTATCCTCATACTCCCGGAATAGACGCTGCGGGAGTTGTGGAAGAAAGCCGTGACCCTAACTTCAAATCCGGAGATGAAGTCATTGTAACCAGCTATGATCTGGGCATGAATACTTCCGGAGGATTTGGACAATATATTCGGGTGCCTGCCGAATGGGTGGTTCCCATGCCTGATGGTATTACTGCCCGTGAAAGCATGATCTATGGAACTGCCGGTTTTACGGCGGCGCTGTCTGTTTATCAGCTAATGGAGCATTTTGTTTCCCCTGAAAAAGGAGATGTGCTGGTGTCGGGCGCAACAGGTGGTGTGGGGGGTATTGCGGTTTCGATTCTTTCCAAAATTGGATATTCTGTGACGGCGATCAACGGGCTCACGGATCAATCGGATTATTTAAAAGGTATTGGCGCCAAATCGGTAATAAGCATTGAGGATGCCGCCGACAAAAGCGGAAAGCCTTTGCTCAAAGCAAAGTGGGCGGGAAGCATTGATACGGTCGGCGGTGACATTCTGGCGACATCCATTAAATCAACCGCTCCCGGGGGAGCTGTGACCTGTTGCGGCAATGCGGCATCTCCTGAGTTACCTATCAATGTTTTTCCATTCATTCTTCGTGGCATTTCCTTGATTGGTATCGATTCTCAAAATTGTCCCATGACTGTTCGTAAAAAAATGTGGGAAAAACTCGCACATGATTGGAGAATTCCGCAGTTTGAAAAACTGGTTTCGGAAATTACCATAGATCAATTAGATCAGAGGATCGATATGATGATGCAAAGAAAACACAGAGGGCGCACCGTTGTAAGGCTCATATCGTAAAGTGGGATCAAAGCCGGGGTGAAACCCGCATTCCAGGCCGGTTTGAAACGAAAGATTCTTCCTCGGCCAACGATTGTGTGCCAAATAACAATTGGCGATGTCGGCCTCCTCAGAATGACGGCAGCAAGAGGATTCGTCATTCTGAGGGAGCGACTCCCAGCGGCTTGTTGGTTAAAAAGAAAATATTTTCCGGTATGTAAGTTGAAATCACGGCGCCCGAAGAATCTGGGTGAAGATCGGCAGGGATGATAAAGAGTGAAAAGTGAAAGAACAAGACCAAATTCGGAGGTCTGCTATGGAAAATACGGCCAAGGCTGTGATGCAAACCCGGTTTACAACACTTTCGCCGGATCAAACAATCAAGGAAGCTGTCAGGATATTACAAAGTGCTTCAAAAGAATATGGTCGGCGGGTATTCGGCATGATGGTCATCGATGAAGAAGACAAACTGGTGGGCATGCTGTCCATGTATGACATATTTATATTTTTGCGCCCAAAGCATATTGAGATATGGGGAGAGATGGATGATATCGACGTGGCGGGTTTGATTGAAAACGCTTTAGCGCGTGCGGCCACCATAAGGGTAGGGGATATTATGACCACCGGATCGATTTCCATTACACCGGATACCAATCTGATGATGATCGTGGATATTATGATCAAAAAGCATGTGAGAAGACTTCCTGTTCTGGATGGTAAGGAAATCATCGGTATCGTTTTCATTTCAGATGTGTTTGACTACCTGTTGGAAAAATTTATGGAATAACCGACCGGAGGTTTGCTATGGCCGTTGTCACAAGAAAAAATGTATTGACTGGTGTTAGGGTCAGGGATGCGATGAGGCGGCAGGTCGTCAAAATTAATACGAATGAACCACTGGATCAATGTATCCGGCATGCAATTAAATACAAGGTCAATGCCCTATTGGTTACAAATGCAGATGGCCATGCCGTGGGAGTTGTTTCAAAAACTGATCTGATGGGTGCCTTCTATGCGGGTTTTTCACTGGATCTTACCATTGAAACGATCATGGTCGGTCCACCGGTTTGTTGCCATCCGGATGATCCCCTGGAAAAATCCCTTGAATCTATGAAATCATTTGGGATCCATCGGCTTTATGTTACTGATGATGACGGTAAATCCGTTATCGGGGTTTTGGCTTATCCGGACATAGTGGGTCTGTTGTACCGGCTTTGCAGGAAGTGCAAGAAAAATCTGACATTCAAAAAAAAAGGTGAATTACCGGACTTTGGCGAGGAGCACATCCGGGCAAAAGAAGTTATGAGTCTTTCGGTAACGGCACATGGTACTCAAGAACCCCTTTTTGATATTATGGAAACTTTGTCTGCATATCGTTTCGGGGCGGTATTGATCCGGGACAGCCAAAAACTTCCCGTGGGTGTGGTTTCAAAGACCGACCTGATTATTGCCTATCGACACGGTATTTCAGCCGATATGCCTGCTGAGACTATCATGAAATCTCCGGTGCGTAGTTGTGGGATTGATGATTTTCTCCTAAAAATCATTCAGCAGATGATTTTTTCGGATGTTCACCGGCTGTTTGTCCAAAGCGAAGACTCTGGTGATATTGTAGGAGTCATTTCCCTCACCGATGCCGCCCTGGTCCGTTCAGGCTCTTGCAGGGCATGCACTGCCAGCCGGTTTTTGACTCATAGGGGGTAATTTAAATTCTTATCCGCACAAGGTTCAGGAAGAAATATCCACAAATAGCTTAGTATACGAGCGTAGCGGATAGCCACGAACGCCACGCTCCATGTAACGGCCCGGAAAGATTAACCTTTGCTGTCAGAAACCGGTCTTACCGAAAGAACCGGACAGGGGGCTTGTCTTGCAACACGATCGGTGGTGGAGCCGAGAAAAAGGGTTTCAACCAGACCGTGGCCTCTTACGCCAAGTGTGATCAAATCGATATTGTTTTGTTTGGCGTATTCAACGATTTTTTCATCCGCACGCCCTTCAAAAAGGGCTGTTTTAGGAAAACACCAGTTTCTGGCATCTTCCGGAACCAAATGTTCGAGTTTTTTACCTATAAGTTCTTTTAGTTCCATTTGATAGCTTTTTTCAGCATCTTTGACAGTTTTTGATAAGTGTTGATAGGCGGAAGGTTCCATCACATGAACCAGATGAAGTTCTGCCTCAAATTCCTGAGCAAAGCTAAGGGCATAACTTAATGCATGTGTGGAATCCGAAGAAAAATCACATCCTACCATGATTTTTTTCAAACGAAATTCGATATGTTTCGGTTGCTTGTCGGATTGTTCGGGACTTCGCATTACCAGTATGGGGCATGAAATGGTTCGCATCAGTTCTTCGGTGACCGATCCCAATACCAGTCGTTTCAATCCTGAGCGGCCGTGGCTCGCCGAAATAACCAAATCGATATGCTTTTCTTCCACATGCTTGGAAATTTCAGAAACTGTTGGCCCTATGATAATCAGCGGCTGCCAATCAATATCTTCACCTCTGGTCAGATCGCCAAGGGTGGTTTCCGCCTGACTGATAATCTGATTTTGTTGTTCCATAGGGTCCAGGTGCGCCTCCGCATAAATGGCCATAGAGGGAATATCAACCACATGACACAAATAAAGCCGGGATCCAAATTCCTTGGCAAGAGCTATACCGTAGTCGATGGTTTGATTGGAAAATATCGACAAATCAGTAAGACACATAATGTTTTTTAGATTTGGTCTCATGACCATACCCTCCTAATTTTTTTTAATATTTTTAAGACGTGGGACGAACATGATGAAATGATTTTATTTTTATTCATCATAGGAAAAAAGAAAATGTTGGTCAACATGTACCTCGGAGTGGGAGATGAAATATTTTATAGTAAATAGGTCAACCTCCCAATTGTCAGAATACTGCTTATACCCCATATGAACATTTTTTTGGGTGTATCCCGACAAAATTGTTTTATATGTGGCTCTAAAGACCAAAATGTTAATTAGGGTGTCGCATGTTTCTTTTGGATCATTTACCCAAAGCCAAAAATATGTCTTCGGCCGGAAAATACCAGTATCCGCATAAGATGGGTTCTATATGAGGCTCTGCATACAAAAGATTATTACTGAATTCGGGCTCATGGCGCAATGGTTTATTAAAAGCAATGGATTGTATTTGGAAAGACAAAACAAGTAGCGGACGAGGTTTAATTTCTGCATGATTCATGATGAAGTGGAAATTTGAAAATAAGGTGCTGATAGTTTTCTGGGATCATATAGGATGTATTTTTTATATTAATAATACTGATCTTTGTGTGGTTTTGGCTTTTTTTCCTGCCTTTACACGGAACAGGATGCTTGAATATTGGATTATGGGCTTTTCAGGATTAGGAGGACTTATTGAATTGGTATGAATGTTGCTAGTGCTATTTGGCATGAGCTATTTTAATACACAACACCATAAACTGATTTTGTGCTTTCTTATTTTAGGTATCTTTATAACGGTATTGTTCTTCCCGCTCAAGGGTGCAGATGCAAAAGTGGCTGATGGCTCAGTGATATATCAGGATCTTACTGATGGGATCGTAGCGCTTTGTATTTACCACGTTAAAAACGGACAGACAATTGTTCGCATTTTTTCCGGTACCGAACTTAAAACACACCCTTCTATTCACATGGAAGGTTATATTTCGGGTGTTGTTTTGCTCAGTACAAGTTCCATTGAGGCAAGCGTTGCCGGTCGTCCACTGCGCAAGGTGCCAATTCAGACCGACGGCTCCCTTGATTTGACAAAATACGGTAAATTTGAATCTGATGTACTCAAAGTCGCCTTTCGCAATGCTGAACATTCTGATTTTGACTTTGACCGAATGAGCCATTTTGCGGGGAAGTACGCGTGGTTCCCGACGGTGCCTGGTGATCCGGTCAGTACACAAAACCGTTTCAGCATCATCCTAAAGGATTCAAGACAATCCTTGGAGATACCGGTTTTTCATACCGAAACCATACAACTTACTTTGGTTTTCTCGGAACCTGACAATATCCAATACAAAATGGATTTCCGTTATTCCGGAAACGATCCGGAGCAGTTTGAAATCCGCGATTTTGAAACTCGTGTGAGGGCAATTGCTGAAGGTGTTCGGGCGGTGGAATCAATTTTGGGCCAGGAACTGGTCACTTCGGTCAATCTCCTTGAATATGATGGCATCTATAATGCCTTAACCTGTGACGGACGTAATGAAATCTGGTTTTATACCGACATATTTTGGAAGGAATCTCCTGAGGAATTACGTACCATAGCTGAACATGAAACGCTTCACATTTTTGTCGATCAGGGCCGATTAACAAAAAATACCGATCTGCGGGAGCTATTTGCTGACCTGAGAGGTATGGACGATCTATCCATGGATAGATTTGCCCTCATAACAACAGGGGTATTCCCATCAGGTGCTCGTCGAACTGATAGCAAAACCCCGGATCATATTCTCTTTGCATTTATCAACGAAATGAATTTTTTCAAAGGCAAGAAAGGCGGACACAGCCGAGATAGCCTGGAAGAATTCTGTGTGTCTTTTTTGCACACTTTAATGTATCCTGACAACCTTGATCATAATTTGAAAAGTCCTGTAATTTTACCGGGTGGAGACCTTCATATCCTGAGTACCAATAATCAGATGTCATTATTAGCCGACTATTTAATGGTTATTGAAAAACTGATGAACGCTGCCGGTGCAAATCCTGCGGGGAAAATCATGGAAGCCTTTTTACGGGACCGTTTGGAAAAAACCAGGCCGTTAAATAACGGAGTGGCCTCAAAATAGTCCTGCCTGCGTTGGAAAATCTGAACTACCGGATTTCCCTTATTTTTTATCCTGATCTTTTGTCCTTATTATCGCTGCTACGCGACCCGAATTTCCCTCTTAACCACATTGTTTTTCCTTTTTTTTTGTTTTTGGGTTCTCCTTTTTTTGGGTTATTTATATGGGGGTACCAGAATTCGGAAATACATGCTTGAGTTTATTTACGTAAACCTTTCGGCTCCCTACTATAAACTATAAATAAAGCGCCGGCACTTGTAAGAATAAGAGGACAAAAACCAGAATCGCTTTGTTATCATAAAAACCGGCGGTAAGGTAATCAAAGCATAAATAATTTAAAAACTGAAAAAGGAGAATGATCATGAAAAAAGTAAGTGTAATGTTTATCGCATTGTTATTTATTACATTTTTGGCAGGAGCAGCTTTTGCTGGTGATATGAAAGGTGAAAAGGGTGCACAGAAGTCCGATGATATGAGAGGTGAAAAAGGTGCATATCAGTCCATGGATACGATCCGGGCCAGCGAGTTTATCGGAAAAGATGTTAATAACCAACAAAATGAAAACATCGGATCCATTAGCGATATTTTAATCGACCAAGCAGGAAACGCTCAGTATTTTATAATCTCCAAAGGCGGACTTATGGGCATAGGTGCTGATTTGATACCTATCCCCTTTAAGGCAAAAAATTTCAGTTTACAAGATGACGCTGTAACCTTAACCATGGATAAACAACAGTGGGAGGAAGCACCCACCTTTAGTTCCGGGGAATGGGATACGATAGGTGACCAGGGATTTCGCGATAAAGTTCATGGTTATTATGGAATCGAAAAAGACAAAAAAAATTATTAAGAATGTAAATAAGAAGAGCATAAGCAGCAATAACAGGAAAATATAAGGTACCGATATAAATAAAATCCTTTTTGCTGGACATTGACGGCTTGGCTGATGAATCGCCAAGCCGTCAAAAATCAGTCTTTATTTCCCGCTATGTATTTCTTGTCCCACAACCCAAACCACAGGATTCAGATGATTAAATTTAATTCGCTAATCCAATTCCACAGGATTACAGCATGATTTTTATTACTTTTTTACCGACCTTCTTTCCTTAAAATCCCGACCATTGCAATTTTTATCTCTCCATGTATAATGATCCACATTATCGATTGAATTTTTCTTGCATGAATCTTTCTACCATATATGATCGTCTATATTAAAAAAAGAACATCTGAAAAGTGTTTCTGGGGTGGAATCAATATCTTTCCAGGGAAAGGACAAGGCCATGCAAAAAGAAGCAATGCTTTATGAAAAGCTGGAAAAAGAAGATGTCCAGTGTTTTTTGTGCAATCACAACTGTACCATAAAACCCTCTAAATTCGGAATCTGCGGCATGCGGGAAAATATTGACGGAGTTCTTTACACCTACGCCTACGGGCAGGTTATTGCCGCCAATGTCGATCCTGTCGAAAAAAAACCTCTCTACCACTTTCTGCCGGGGTCGAATTCTTTTTCCATTGCGACTGCGGGATGCAATTTTCAATGCGATTTTTGTCAAAATTGGCAGATCTCACAGGTTTCGAGAAAAAAAGATAAAAACCTGTCCGGTCATACGCTGTTACCGGAGGACGCTGTCGCTAAAGCCGTAAAACACGGTTGCAAAAGCATATCTTACACATACACCGAACCGACGATATTTTTTGAATATGCCTTTGAGATTGCCCGGCTTGCAAGGGAAAAAGGGATTTTAAACATATTTGTAACCAATGGTTTCATGTCCTTGAAAGCCCTGGATGTTATCCGTCCTTATCTTGATGCCTGTAATGTGGACCTGAAGTCTTTCAGCGATGAATTTTACAAAAAAATTTGCAAAGGAAGTCTTCAACCGGTGCTTGATTCCATTGAATATATGCGCAAAATTGGTATCTGGGTGGAAGTGACCACCTTGGTAGTGCCCGGGGCCAATGACTCAGACAAGGAATTATCGGGTATTGCCAATTTTATTGCTAGTATCGACCCGGATATTCCGTGGCATATCAGTCGGTTTCATCCTGATTTTAAATTTACGGATACCGATCCCACACCTGTCGAGACCCTTGAAAAAGCGGAGTTTATCGGGCATAAAGCCGGTCTTCGTTTTATATATCTTGGAAATGTTTCCGGGGATAAAGACACCATTTGTCCGAAATGCAAAAAAGTGTTGATTTCCCGGAAAGGATATTCGATAGGCCGGCCTGAGATTAAGCAGGGCCTGTGCGCTTTTTGCAGTGCCCCTGTTCCAGGCGTGTGGAAATCGTGATCGGACCTCAAATATTTCCGGATGGAAAAAACCTGAACATCAGGTGAAACCAAAAAGGAGGATTTAGTATGGGTTTGTACAACCTGGATAAAATTTTTTCGCCAAAATCCATCGCAATTATCGGAGCAAGCGAAAAGCCAAACACCGTGGGAGAGGCGCTTGTCAGAAATCTTGTCCATGGCGGCGCGAATGTGAATCTTTACCCCGTTAACCCCAATTATAGTGAAATTCAAGGGTTAAGGGCATATCAATCTCTGACGGATATCAATCAGGAGGTAGATCTTGCGCTGATCGCAACACCCATTGCCACGGTGCCCGACATTGCTGAGGAGTGTGTGAAAAACGGTGTGGGCGGTGCGATCATCATTTCGGCCGGCGGTAAGGAGACCGGCGAAAATGGTCGTGAAATCGAACAAAAAATTTTACAGATCGCCTATGATGGAGGTCTGCGTATTGTCGGTCCCAATTGTTTGGGAGTAATATTGCCTGGAAAAAAAATCAATGCCAGCTTTGCCGCTGATATGCCCCGTTCGGGAAATCTGGCTTTTATCTCTCAAAGCGGAGCCATATGCACGGCAATTCTCGACCTGGCATTCAAGGAACAGATCGGTTTCAGCCATTTTGTGAGTATCGGCTCCATGCTCGATGTTGATTTCGGGGACATGATCGACTATCTGGGAAATGATCCTCAAACCAAAAGTATTCTTTTATATATTGAAAATCTGACCAATTTCAGAAAGTTCATGAGTGCGGCACGGGCAGTTTCCCGGGTCAAACCTATAGTCGTACTCAAATCCGGCCGCAGCGCTGCCGGGGCCAAAGCAGCCGCTTCGCACACCGGGGCAATGGCGGGTGAAGATGCTGTTTATGATGCGGCTTTTAAGCGCACAGGTGTGGTTCGGGTGGATACGATACAGGATCTTTTCGACTGTGCGGAGCTGATGGCCAAACAACCTCGACCGACCGGAAAACGCCTGGCCATCATTACCAATGGCGGTGGTCCAGGTGTTATGGCTACCGATGCGCTCGCCCAATACGAAGTCGATCCGGAGCCTCTGGATGACGAAATCATTGGAAGGTTAAATGAAGTGCTACCAGCCTTCTGGAGCCGAAACAATCCCATTGATATTCTGGGAGATGCCTCGCCGGAACGATTTGCCAAAGCCATCGAAATTTGCATTGAATCGAAAAAATTCGATGGCCTCATGGTAATTCTTGCTCCTCAGGCCCTTACCAAACCGGAGAATGTGGCCCAAAAATTAACCGAAATCATGAAGCATAAGAATTTCCCCATTTTCGCCACTTGGATTGGCGGAAGAGATATGGCCAGGGGAATTGAAATGTTAAATAATGCGGGTGTGCCCACCTATGAAACACCTGAACGTGCAATCAAAGCTTTTTTTTATATGTATAATTACTCCAGAAACCTCGATTTATTAAATGAAATCCCTCCCAAGCTTCCAGGGGATTTAAGCTTTGACCGCAATGCCGCCGAAGAAAAAATAAAAAAGGGGCTGGAGCATCATAATCAATTTCTCGAAGAAACCGCATCAAAGGAGATTTTGGCTGCCTATGGTTTTCCCGTCAATGAAACAAAGATTGCCAGGGAAAAAGAGGAGGCTGTTTCCATCGCCGACAGCATAGGATATCCCGTGGTCTTAAAAATTCTATCACCGGATATTACCCATAAGACTGACGCTCAGGGTGTTCAACTCGACTTGATGGATGCCGACCATGTTCAAAAGGCCTATGACAAAATCATGGAAGGTGCCCAAAATTATAAGGCTGATGCCCGAATTAGCGGGGTGACGGTTCAGGCCATGATCAACCGCCCTGATATGGAGCTTCTGGTAGGCGCCAAAAAAGATCCGAATTTCGGACCTGTCATTCTTTTCGGGATGGGAGGTATTTACACGGAAATCTTTAAAGACCGTGCTATCGGGCTTCCTCCCATGAACCGTTTGATTGTTCAGAGGCTGCTGGAGCAGACCCGTGTCTATAAGATACTCAAAGGATACCGCGGACGTCCCGGAGTTAACATGGGCCACCTCGAAGAGCTTATCCTGAGGCTTGCCCAACTCATGGTGGATTTTCCCGAGATAAAAGAACTGGACATGAACCCGGTGATTGTTAAAAATAGTGAACTTTTCGCTATCGATGCCAGGATCCTTCTGGAAAAAACTTCGGTCAAATCCCCCATGCACCTGGTGATCAGTCCTTATCCGGAGCAATATGAATTTCACCTTGAAACTGCTTCTGGAATGTCTCTTTTTGTTCGCCCCATTAAACCCGAGGATGCCGAACTATTTGTTGAACTTTTTAATACATTATCGCCAACAAGTATCTATTATCGTTTTTTCAGGGCCATGAAACAGCTTTCTCATAAAATGCTGGCCCGTTTTACCCAGGTGGACTATGATCGTGAAATTTCCATGGTGGCCATCGATGGCGGCCGTGGCAAAGAAAAAATGATTGGCGTCTCACAGGTTTTTATCCACCCGGATGGAAAACACGGGGAATTTTCTATTCTGGTAGGCGATCCATGGCATGGTAAGGGAGTCGGTGCAAAACTTCTCGAGCACGTATTAAAAATTTCCAAGCAAAGAGGTCTTTTAAATGTATGGGGAACAGTACTTCGGGAAAATATCAATATGCTGGCCCTGGGCAGAAAACTGGGGTTTAAAACCAAGTGGTCAAGCGACGGGTTGGAATGCGATTTGAATATCAATTTAAAAGAAACCCACTTTGAAGATATTCAAGTCGGTGGGCATTTTTGATTCTAATGTCATTTTGAGGGAATCATTTTTTTGACCGTTTTACGGAGTATCTTATGAAGATAGGCATTAATCGATCCTCGACTGAAATCACGAGCAGCAACGAAACCAGGAATGTCAATTACCCGGTCGTAAAAAGACCATTTGTCTTTTTTACCAGTCTTCTTTTTGTGATCATGGTCATGCTTGCATATAACCTTGCATTTACTGTTCCGGTTTTTGCCCAGGCCAATGAGGGGGCAAGCGCAGAGGAAGAAAAAGTACAGTTTCCACCGTCAAAAGACAGACCTTCCCAAGCTCCAACCAGGATTGATGTCAAGCCCCTTGCCCGCGACCATGACATCAGGGAAAGGCTCAAAGACATTCTGAAGGCCACGGAGTGGTTCATGGCTCCGGAGGTGCGTGTAATTGACGGGGTGGTTTTTCTTGAGGGCATGACAGAGACCGAAGAGTTCAAAAAATGGGCTGGAGATCTGGCACGTAACACACAAGATGTCGTTGCGGTGGTCAATCAAATCGAATTAAAGGAACCTTATTTATGGGATTTTCAACCGGCTTTTAACAGCTTGCGCGAACAGTGGCGAGGCATCTTACGAGGATCACCATTTATATTATTCGGATTGCTTATTCTTGCCGTTGCCTTGGGGGTCGCCCGGCTTTCCAACCGTCTTGCCCGAATTTCTCTTCGCCGCAGAGACATCAATGCGTTATTGCAGGATGTTATTGCGCGAGGTGTAGGTCTGGTTGTTTTTCTGGTGGGATTGTATATCGTTTTCCAGGTAGCCGGATTGACGACCGTGGCTCTCACGGTAATGGGAGGTACCGGTCTGCTGGGTATTGTTCTGGGTATTGCTTTCCGGGACATCACAGAGAACCTTCTGGCCAGCATTTTCCTGAGTCTTCAAAATCCGTTCCGGAACGGTGATTTGATTGAGATTGCAGGGATTGAAGGGTTCGTGCAGACGCTGACAATCCGTGCCACGGTCCTCATGACACCCGATGGTAACCATGTACAGATCCCCAACGCCACAGTTTATAAAAGCAATATTCACAACTATACCAGCAATCCCAACCGCCGTTCGGAGTTCACGGTGGGAATCGGGTACGATGACAATGTTCAGTCCGCGCAGGAAATGGTCCTGAAAATCCTGGCGGACCATCCAGTGGTTCTGAAGGAGCCGGAGCCCTGGGTCCTTGTGGACAATTTAGGTAAGTCTACCGTAGACCTGCGGATTTTCTTCTGGATAGACGGCGGTCAGCACAGCATTTTCAAGGTAAAGTCGTCTGTTATTCGACTGGTCAAGCGTGCTTTTCAGGATGCGGGAATTTCCATGCCGGATGAAGCACGGGAAATGATTTTTCCCGAAGGAGTTCCGGTCAGGATGATCGAGCCGAAAAGACCTGAAGAGGGACGCACCATGCCAATTCACACAAAGGTCCCTCAGGCTTTAGGGGAATCCGCGATGATTTCCACTGATGGGGAAGGGGGGTTTCGCAGTGATGTCGGTGAAATTCAGGAACAGGCGCGTCGATCCCGAACACCGGAAGAAGGGCAAAACCTTCTGAAGCCGTCGTCCGCATCCTGATAGCTAATGCCTGATTGCTTAATTTAGGAGAAATATATCTTATGAAAAAATTGAAAATTATTCTGATTATAACTTTCAGTATTGCAATAGCCCTGCTTATTTTACAAAACACCGCCAGGGTCCAGGCACATTTCCTCTGGTTTACCGCTGAGGTTTCGATTATTGTATTACTATTTTTTACAGCCGTTGGCGCTTTTATTTTGGGCCTGGTTGTGGCATTGCTTAAAAAGAATAATGTCAAACCCAAACCATGAGCAAACGAAAATTTAAAAGATCCCTCGTTGGGCTCTTTTTCACGATTTTTTGGGTAACCTGGCTGATGCTGGGGTCTCCGGTTTCCGCCGGGGAGCCCCTGAGAGTAAAAATCGGTGTGCTTGCCAAAAGGGGAGTCGAACAATGCCTTGTGCAATGGAGCCCCACTGCGGATTATCTTTCCCATAAAATAGACGGCGTTTCCTTTGAAATCGTTCCTTTGGACTATGACCGCATCAACCCGGCCGCTGAAAATGCTGAGGTCGACTTTGTTCTGGCCAACCCAGCCAATTATGTCACCATGGAAAACTGGTATGGTGCCATTCGCATTGCTACATTGAAGAACCGCTGTTTGGATGAAAGCTGTGTCAAATACGGCGGTGTGATTTTCCGTCTGAACAAACGGGATGACATTCGAGATATAGAGGATTTAAAAGGAAAAAGCTTCATGGCCGCAGATGAGCATTCGTTTGGAGGCTGGATAAGCGTCTGGCGGGAGTTGAAGGAACAAGGTGTAGATCCCTATCGGGATTTCTCAGGGCTCCGTTTTGGGGGCGATCACGACAGAGTTGTTTACGCGGTCCGTGACGGACTGGTCGATGCCGGATGCGTGCGCACCGACATTCTGGAACAAATGGCTGCCGAGGGAAAGATTGAAATAAATGATTTTACGGTCATAAAATGGCCAGGGAATGATAGTCCCGATTTTCCGTTTTTTCGTTCGACACGTGTGTACCCCGAGTGGCCCATGGCCAGGCTTCCGGGTGCATCAGAAAACCTTGCGGAGCTGGTTACGGTCGCCTTGCTCCAGATGCCTTCCCATTCAGATGCCGCAAAAGCTGGAAAAAATATGGGTTGGACTATTCCCCTGAACTATCAGCCGGTTCATGAATGTTTGCGTTATCTCAAGCTGGGTCCTTATAAGGAACTGGGGAAAATCACGCCGAAGGACATTATCCAACAATACGGGCATTGGCTTATTTTCGCGGGGGTAGCGTTTGTTTTGATAATTGTTTTTACCGGAGTTGTCCTGAGACTTAACGATCATATCGAGGAGTCCAAGACAAGACTTGCCGAGGAAGTGGAAGAGCGGCGCAAAACCGATGAGGCGTTAAAGGATGCCAAAAAGATCGCTGAGGAAGCTACCCGGGCGAAAAGCGAATTTCTTGCCAACATGAGTCATGAAATTCGAACACCCATGAACGGTGTTATTGCCGCGGCCGAACTGGCCATGAACGAACAGCTTTCCCCCAAGGTTACCCACTTCATTAAGATTATCCTGACCAGCGCGCATTCATTGCTGGGGCTGATCAACGACATCCTGGATTTTTCCAAAATAGAGGCGGGAAAACTCACCATTGAATCCCGTCCGTTCAGGCTGGATGAAATAGTTGACCGTGTGGTGGAACTTTTTTTCAACAGCGCTTCTGCCAAGCGGATCGAACTTCTGGTGGATATCGATCCGAAGGTTCCCCGGTCCCTTATCGGGGATCCTCTTCGCCTCCAGCAGATATTGACCAACCTGGTGGGAAACGCCGTAAAGTTTACGGAAAAGGGAGGATTCATACTTATCGGTGCAAAGGCTTCGGATCTTTTGGACAAAAAGGTTGAGCTTTACATGTGGGTGAAAGACACAGGCGTCGGCATTTCCGGGGATTATCTCATAAATTTGTTCGAGCCTTTTACCCAGGCTGATGGCTCCGACACCCGCCGCTACGAGGGTACCGGGCTGGGGCTGAGCATATGCAAACGTCTCGTTGAGATGATGGATGGCCGGATTTGGGTGGAGAGTGAACCTGGGAAGGGCAGCACGTTTTTTTTTACCGTACAATTAGAAAGCCCTTCGCAAGAGCCTGTAAGAGTATTCTCACCGCCACCGGAGCTTAAATTTCTTCATGTGCTGGTTGTAGACGATTGTGAGGAAAGCCGGCTTATTATCACCAATTACCTGGAAACGTTCGGATTTACGGTTGAAGTCGCCGAATCCGGGAAAAAAGCACTGACAATGTTTGAAAACAGGAAAAAACAGGGAACTCCTTTCAACCTGGTACTGATCGACTGGCTCATGCCGGAAATAGATGGCCTGGAAGTTTCAAGGCGAATCCGGGAAAAAAATGCCGCCGCCCCACCGATTATCATGATGACTGCATTCGGAACCGACATGGAAAAAACCGAGGCAGAAAAAATCGGCATCCAGGGATTTTTGATCAAGCCCATCTATCAGTCCACCCTGTTTAACGCGATCATGGATGCTTTCGGAAAAGAAAAGCACAAAAAATTGCGCCCTCAAAGCCGGCTTATGACCGATGCCACAGTTTACAAGATGCGGTTGAAAGGGTTCCGGGTCCTTGTGGTGGAAGACAATCCTACCAACCGAGAAATTGCCGTAGCCATCCTGGAAAGTGCCGGAATAATCCCTGATACGGCGATAAACGGACGCGAAGCCGTGGAAAAAGTTTTTAAAAATAAGTACGATGCCATCCTGATGGACATTCAAATGCCGGAAATGAACGGGTATCAGGCAACGCGAAAAATTCGAGCGGATTTATCCATGATCGATCTTCCCATAATTGCCATGACCGCCCATGCCATGAGGGGAGACGAGGAAAAGTGTATGGCTGCGGGTATGGATGGTTACGTTCCCAAGCCGGTGGACCAGTCCAGGCTCTTTCAACTTTTGTGGAGACTGCTTAAAAACAGGTGCCCGGTTCCGGAGGCGAAGCCGCTTACCTTCGAATCCGAAACAGAGGCCGGGGTGTCAGGGCTAAGCGGAGGGGCACTTCCCGACAAGGTTCCCGGAATCAACATTCGTGAGGCTCTCGAAAGTCTGAGTTTGAATCCCGAAATTTACCGGAGTATTCTTTCCAGTTTTCGCAAAAACAGCCTTGATATTGTCCAATCCATTCGCAAGGCAATAGAAGAAAAGGATACGGAGCAAATTGTCGCTCTGTCCCACATGCTAAAGGGAAGCAGTGGTAACATCGGAGCCCGTGATTTAGAATGTGCGGCAAAGGAGCTGGAGGCCGCTGTTCTGAAGAACTCCGACTGGTCTCTAAAACCGGCGGCGAAAATGGTCGAGGAGGCGCTCAACATTGTTCTGAACTCCATTTCAGGCCTGGAGAACACTGGCGATGTTCAACCGATCAAGGATAGTTCCGCTTCAACCCTTGACAATGGTCGTTTCGTTGACATGTTAAACGAGCTGGCTGAGGCCTTGCGACGCGCGGACCCCGAGGAAATCAACCGTATACATTCCTGTCTGAAAGGGTCGGCACTTTGGAAAAAAAATTCCGAGTTAGATCGCCTGATCGAGCAATACCATTACCATGAGGCCCTCGAAATTTTGACTACCTTGGTTTTAAGTTTTAAGTTTTAGGATAATGCACATGGAAAAAGAACGCGATCTTATTCTGATCGTTGATGATCATCCCACCAACATCGACCTTTTGGTCAGCACCCTGACGAACGACTATCGGCTGGGTGTAAGTATTAATGGTCCAAGAGCCCTGGATTACGTATCAAGGCAAAAGCCGGATATCATATTGCTGGACATCATGATGCCGGGGATGAACGGGTTTGAGGTCTGCAGCCGTTTGAAAGCCGATCCCGAGACTCGCGACATACCCATTATTTTCATCACGGCGGTCGATGATGCTTCCCGGAAAATTAAAGGTTTCGAGTTGGGCGCAGTCGATTATATTACCAAACCATTTCTGGCTGAAGAGGTTCGGGAAAGGGTGCGGACGCACCTGGCTCTTAAATCCATGCGGGAGCAACTTGCGGACCGAAATGTCAATCTCGAGTTGATGGTCAGGGAAAAAACCATTGAGTTGGAAAAAATGCTGGAAGCGACCATTTCAACCATTACCCTGATGGCTGAAACCAGGGATCCGTATACTTCCGGCCACCAGCAGCGAGTAGCCGACCTGGCATGCGCCATTGCAAAACACATGGGACTGCCGAAGAATATAATGCGGACCGTGGAACTGGCGGGTATCCTTCATGACATCGGTAAGATCAGGGTGCCGACATCTGTGATGAATCGTCCCGGACGTCTTCTGGAAGCCGAGCAGGAACTGTTGAAAATTCATCCGGAGGTGGGTTACAAGCTTTTGAAAAGAATTCCGTTTACAATGCCTGTGGCTGATATTGTGTTCCAGCACCATGAGCGCATGGACGGCTCCGGGTATCCATGTGGCCTTAAGGGTGACCAGATTCTTTTAGAAGCCCGGATTATTGCTGTTGCCGACGTCACCGAAGCCCAAAGCTCATACCGTCCATACCGCCCGGCTCTGGGAATTGAGGTTGCTCTTGAAGAGATCTCCAAAAACAGCGGAAAATTTTATGATCCTCAAGTTGTGGAGGCCTGCCTGACTCTTTTCAGGGAAGGCCTTTTCAGTTTCGGCGAAGACAGTCGTATCCGGGACCCTGGGCATATCCAGTGACTATTGACGAAACTCTGTGAAATGTAAAGACAAAATGAATTCTAGTCGGATTTCAGTAAAGAAAAAAAATCTACAAAACATTTAAACTAGATGTAATGATTGTCTGGAAAAACGAAATAATGGAAAAATCAGGGGCAAAAAATTCCACAACATATTTCGAGGCGGTAAAAACAATGATAGAAGTCAGCATCCACTTGATGGCCCGTGCCGGAACGAATTTTTGAAAACGCGCCCCCAGATACATGCCGGCCATCCCGCCAATTCCGAAAAGCAGCCCAAGAAGCCAGTCCGGAGCAACGGACATACCAGGATATAATGGAGCAATGGCCTGATAAAATCCAACACCCGCTATAGATGTGACAAATGTCCCCATCAGCGCCGCTCCAGCCACCGTGTATACAGGAAGATGAAAAAAAGAAACAAAAAAGGGCGCTATAATGGAACCTCCTCCGATACCGTATATGCCGCCCACAATTCCGACAATAATACTCAAGGAAAATATTCCCCAGATGGGAAAGTTAAATTCTTCTCCATAAAATGTGTAGCCGATTCTTTTAAAATTAAATTCAGTTACCTGAACCGCAGGAAGGGGATCTTTTCCGGCAAGTTCAAACTGTGCCGCTTCTTTACGGTATTGACTCACCAATTGCTGAAAACGTTGTTCGCTTGAGGCTTTGTTCATGTTTTTTGTGCCTCTGCGAAGCAGATCGAGCAGCATCCTGACACCGATATATAAAAGCACACCGGAAGCAAAAAGCTTGAACATTTTGGGATCAGGAAGATAAGCGACCCGCACGATGGCACCAATAAATACCCCGGGAAGTGTTCCAACGATAACAACCCATGTTAACGGCCATACCATGCGGCCCTCGCGAAAATATCGGTATACGCCGCTGGGAATGGCCACAATGTTGAATAACTGGTTGGTGGCACTTACTGAGGGATGGGTGTATCCCAGAAAGGACATTTGAAAAGGCAATATCAGAAACGCACCGGATACGCCCCCCATGGATGTGAAAAATGAAATGACAAAAGCCACCAAAGGCGGAATCCACAGTGATACCTCTATGCCCGCTGTCTCAAAATACATGGCGCCTCCTGTGCTTATATGGTTTATTTAATAGACACGAAAAAAATAATAACCGTGTTGATAAAAAATTATCATAACAAGTATCTGGTGTCAACGAATTTGAAAGGCATTATCATCTCTTGACAAAAAAATATTTTGTATATATAGGCTTTTTGAAGAAGATTTTAGATCAATCCGACCATTATACCTAAGAGGGCGGGAAACAAAGCAGAAAAGAGACCAAAATATTTTTCTAAAAACCTTATAAGTACCACAATCAATAGAAGGCAAGTAATTTGAAAGCCTGTTTCGTTCTTAAGGTTAATCCATTTGTCAAACCAGTTCTTTTGATGGTGGCAACCTGAAGCATGAAACACCGAAACATTTTTAAAAGGAGGGTGCCACTATGGCAAACGGCGTCGTGAAATGGTTTAGTGAAAAAAAAGGTTACGGTTTTATTGAACAAGAGGACGGTCCTGATGTCTTTGTTCATTATTCCGGAATTGAGGGAAACGGTTTTAAATGCCTATACGAGGGAAACCGTGTTACCTTTGATATAGAAGAAGGTAAAAAAGGGCCTACGGCTGTTAATGTTATTGTAGAATAAACCGGCCAAAAATTGAAAAGGGGTATTTCTTTTTTATAGCTCTGGCTCTTCTTATGGCATTGGGAGAGCCTATTTCCTAATCCATTGGCCGATGGAAAATCTTTCATATCCGCAGGCAAAGCCTATCATTTTTTGATACTCCCATTCAATCATGCGATAAGTTCCTAATCTGATTCCTGAGTTTTTAATGCTTGTCATTCCAAAACCTCTTAGTATATATACTGTTGTGCAATTTTTTCAATACCTATCAATGAATAGTGCTGAAAAGCTTCACCTTATGTACGGCCCTCGCGGAAATAACATAATGTGAAGATGTCGGAGTTCTTAAGAGGTCATTTGGTAAAATGAAAACTGATATTATAAGGATTTGAAATGATTACCTTGTTGGATTATGGCGCTGGTAATGTCCGGAGCGTGATCAATGCCATTGAAAGCCTTGGTGAAAAAGTTAAAATTGTTGAAAGTATCGAAGATATTTTATCAGCGGAAAAATTAGTATTTCCTGGAGTCGGCAACTTTATCAGCATGATTCGCATTTTGCAGAACAAGAATTATTGCGAGCCCATAAAGGAATTTCTGAATTCCGGTCGTCCCTTCCTGGGAATTTGCCTGGGCTTGCAGGCGCTTTTCGAGGAAAGTGAAGAGGCCCCCGGAGCAAGGGGATTGGGGATATTTCGCGGCAAGGTCATGCGTTTTGATATCGATCTTTCAGTTCCCCATATCGGATGGAACGGAATAAATATCAAAAAGCCTTCACGGATATTTTCAGGCCTTTCAGGAATGGAAAAGCTGTATTTCGTGCATTCATATCATGTTGTACCTGAAGACAGACAAGTGGTGTTGACCACTACCAATTATGGGATCGAATTTGTCAGCAGCGTTCAGCAGGGCAATATTATTGCCACGCAGTTTCATCCGGAAAAAAGCGGGAAAACAGGCATTCAACTCCTAAAAAATTTTATTCAAACCGATCTTCCGGAAACGCTTCCGCCGGAAATTTCTTTAAAAACACATATTGCCAAAAGGATAATTGCCTGTCTGGATGTACGCGCAAACGATCAAGGGGATCTGGTGGTAACCAAAGGAGATCGCTACGATGTTCGGGAAAACGGAAATGTGCGAAACCTGGGAAAACCTGTAGAGATGGCCGGCAAATACTATCAGGAAGGTGCGGATGAGATTGTCTTTTTAAATATCACGGGTTTCAGAGATTTTCCTCTTGAAGATATCCCTATGCTTGAGGTTTTGAAACAGACATCCTTAAATGTATTTGTCCCGCTGACTATTGGCGGTGGTATCCGCGATTACATGGATAAAAATGGTAAACACTATTCATCATTGGATGTGGTCTCGGAATACTTTCGTTCCGGAGCCGACAAGATATCAATTGGAAGTGATGCTGTTTTGATCGTGGAGGATTATCTGAAAACCCAAAAAGCAACCGGCCTAAGTTCGATCGAGCGGATTTCACAGGTATATGGCAATCAGGCGGTGGTTATTTCCATCGATCCGAAACGGGTGTATGTTAAATCTCCCAATGGAATAAGGCACAATGTGATAGAAACCCAATTTCCCGGACCTGAAGGAGAAGTTTATTGCTGGTATCAATGTACAATCAAGGGAGGGCGGGAAGGCAGACAAGTTGATGCGGTGACCATGGCGCAGGTTTGTGAAAAACTTGGGGCAGGGGAGATTCTGCTGAATTGTATTGATCGGGATGGTACCAACATGGGTTTTGATCTTGAATTGATCAATGCCGTGAAATCTGCTGTATCAATACCTGTCATCGCCTCAAGCGGCGCCGGTTGCGAGGCTCACTTTTATGAGGTTTTTTCCCGGACAGATGCTGAATCTGCATTGGCAGCGGGTATTTTTCACCGGGAAGAACTTTCAGTAAAAGCGGTTAAGGACTACCTGAAAGGCAAGGTGGAAATTCGGGTTTAAAGTTAGCGGTTATGGGGGAAAGCGATTGATTCAAATACCGGGATAGCAAATGGCTCATTAAGTCGTAATCATCTCCAGTTCCCTGCGGTTTTTTTCAAGTTCTTTGAGACGGGCCTGGTCGTTTTGATGATAGATGGCTTCGGCTTCTTTAAGTTCTTCGTATTCCATGTCCCATTGAGCGCCTGTGGCGACCCGATTACCTATCAGGGCTGCATAACGACCCAGAACTTTATTGCCGCCCTCGATGCTTTCAACGATCATGATCATAGACTGAGTGACCTTGGCAACTCCGGAGCAAATCTGGGAGACATTGTCTATGGCGACTTTCATATGACTTGCGCCTTCAGAGAATTTTTCAACCATATTAACATGAAGATGGCCTCTTTCCCGAAAATCATTAATCAGTTTTCTGTAGCTTTTTAAAGCGGACTGATAATTGACATTCATATCAATGCTGGTTTTGTGTTTAAATTCCTGGCTTTGGCTGTCTCGCAAGGCCATTTCAAGATGGTCTCTGGCCTTTTCCACTTCGGGAAACCGATCATTTAATGGGTTCAATGATTGGTGAAGCGCAATTAATTCCTTTAATTGGAATTCCAGGTCATGGCTTGTCTGAACTTGATTATAGTAGGCCTTGCGATCTGAATGAATCTGATCCGTATATGAGTCGCTGACATCGGTCAGATTCTTGACGATATTGTCCACCTCCATTACCGTGTTTAGAAGCCCCTCATTCAGATATTTAAGATTGGAAATATATCGGTCGATCATGGTGCGAAACTCTGAAAGGGCTATCTCGCCGGGCTCCCTGGGGACCTCTTTTTTAATGGCTTCAAAGTCGGTGTAGGTTTCTATTTTCTGGCGAATCAAACCCATGTATAAAAGCGCTTTTCGGATAAGCCCATATTTGACTGGTCTTTGCTTTTCAACCGGGACTTTTTCCTCTATAATTTTTTTCGTGCGGGCTGCCACAAGGGTTTTGAGTCCTTCTTCAATGAGCTTGATTTCCTCAACTATTTTTTCAAGGTGAGTGGAATTGAAATTGGATGATTTGATTTCCTCATAAAATCCGCTTTCTTTCCCGGAATTATCGGAGTTGTCGGTTGCCCGGCTTTCAGGCAAGCCTGCTTCCCACAATCGCCCGATAGGGTTCACAGGCCGGTATGATTTGCTGTATTGGGTAACAATTTTGTCCACTTCCTCGGAAATTTTTATCAGCTGTCCGGATTTTTTTTGATGATCATCCACAATTGTTTCCTCAAATTCTTAAAAGAAAAAAGTCAGTTTTCAGGTTTTCGTTCAAGGCCGGGGTGATTATAGATATAAATATAGCGCAAACAATATGGTTAGGTCAAATGGGGTCAGATAAAAAAATAAAATATCTTCTGATTGTAACTGATTACGGGGAGAATATCTTAAATTGACATGGTATATTTTCTTATTTATTCTGACTCTTGTTCTTGATCAGAATAGGATTGAGCAGGATCAAGGGCACAGGATTAAGAGAGCCAAGTAATGAGGGAGTATTTCATTTTTCTTGAGTCCGATATGGCTGTTTTTTCAAGTTCGAATTAACTTCATAGGCAAGCATAATGATGGGAAAACATTCCGGTGATTCAACAAAAGTTTGCCCTGTGTGCGGCGCAAGCGAAACAGACAGCTGTTTGGACTTGGAAAAGCTCGGGGTAAGAAGTCTTAATTCCAACCATGAATCCGTTTGTCCCGTATGCGGAGGAGATTATGCCCTGATTGTGTGGATTGGGTCATACAAAATGTGCGAGCTGTGCGCTCAAAACAAAGAGCAGGCGATTCGTATCCTCAAGCATAAGCACAACAAAAAATTAAACAGGATTTTGGCGGAACTCGATCGTTGATTTTTTAAAAAATAACCCCGCCCTGTGTCTTTAATGTCAAAGCGGGGTTTGTCGAATGCGATCGAAGCGAAAAATTATTTTCGTTTACTCAGACGTTTGGAAGCTTTCAACGGATTGATTTTGGCCTCTGCGGCAGCGGCAGCGGTTATATGAGAGGCCATATTACACCGGCCGTTTTTCCATTTCAATGCAGGCTCCGGAAATGATTGGCAATACCATCCGCCGGAAACCTCAACCTTTCGGTTACAAGCCTCACAATATTCTACGACCTCATGACAAAATCCGCCACTATAGGAACAACCTTTTGGGGTCATTAAAGGACATTCTTTACCATTGCGAACAGTTGTACAAATCATTTTAAATACCTCTTAAAAATTTAATTATGTTGAATTAAAAAAAAAGCCTGGCAAACGACCAGGCAGTTTGATATTTTACTATCAAATTAACTCACGAATTATAATCAAAAAGATTGATTTTGTCAAGAAAAAAAGTATATATTTGAAATACGTGCCTTTTTCGTCATTGGCAAAGCATGACGAACTCCGGCTATCATTTTGGTTTATGGAAAGAAAAAATATGCTTAAAGAAGAAGCGAAAGAGGTTTTAAGAATTGAGGCTGAGGGCATTCTAAGGCTCATTGAACGAATTGATGACCGGTTTACCGAGATGGTGGAACTGATATATAACAGCAAAGGTCGTGTCATTGTCGGAGGCATCGGAAAATCCGGAATTGTGGGAAGAAAAATCGTTGCCACTTTAAACAGCACGGGCACAAGAGCGTTGTTTCTTCACCCAGTCGAGGCCATGCACGGTGACCTGGGAATTGTCAGTCAGGATGATGTATTTCTCGCGCTTTCCAACAGCGGTGAAACAGATGAGTTGAATATCCTTATACCGAGCATTCAACAGATTGGATGCAAGGTGATTGCTCTTACGGGAAACCTGAATTCCACATTAGCAAAATCAAGCGATGTGGTCATCGATGTTGGTGTGGCGCGTGAAGCATGCCCTATGGGTCTGGCGCCGACCGCCAGCACAACGGCTCTGTTGGCGATGGGTGATGCTTTGGCTGTGGTGTTGATCAAAAAACGGCATTTTAATACGGGTGATTTCAAGCGCATCCATCCTGGCGGAGCTCTTGGCCATAGACTGTCAAGCAGTGTAAAAGATATCATGCTTGTTGGTAAACATGTCCCCATGGTTCGGATAGGGACACCCCTGGAACAAGCGGTCATTGAGATGGACCGTCCAAATCTGGGAGTTACTTTTGTGGTGGATGATCATTCCCGTTTGTGCGGTATTATTACTGATGGGGACATACGCAGGTTAATCGTTCAGGAAAAAACGATTAGTGATTACATTGTAGAGGAGGTCATGACGCAAACTCCTTTAAACATCGGGCCTGAAGCTCCGGCTTACGATGCGCTTAACCTCATGGAGCAGTATCAAATCACTGTGTTACCGATTATCGAAGATGACATGACGGTTACAGGGATATTGCACCTGCACGATATTTTGGGTAAAGGTGAATTTAAGTTTAATGGACGGTAGCTTTCTAAAAAAAAATACAATGAAATGAATGGAACAAAATGGACTTGAAATCAATTCCGACCCAAATCCTGACCTTGGGTGTTGCGACAATTAAGTCGCCTATCCGGCGAAAAAATCAGACCCCTGACGAAAAACGTTTTGTGTCAGATTCTTCAAGAGTACTTATTGATGTAAATTTGGCTACCCTGGAAAGGATGATCGAGGAAAAAATGACGATTCCATCCTTTGAAATAGGGGGACCGCGATCGCAGATCTATTTTGATCCCAGCAAGGTCAAATGTGCCCTGGTCACTTGCGGTGGGTTATGCCCCGGACTTAATGACATTATTCGTGCCATTGTTTTGGAACTTTATTTTGGCTATGGAACGAAAAATGTTCTGGGTATCCGTTATGGTCTGCAAGGTTTTATACCCAAGTATGGTCATGAATTAATGGAACTGACGCCTCTTTCTGTGGGACATATTCTGGAGATGGGAGGTACTATTCTTGGCTCTTCCCGAGGTCCACAGTCCATCGAAGAAATTGTCGACAGTCTCATGCGCATGAATATCGGTATCCTTTTTATGATCGGCGGAGATGGTACTCTCAAGGCAGCATCAAAAATAGCCGATGTTATTCTGGAACGAAATCTGAAGATAAGTGTTGTCGGCATTCCTAAAACAATCGATAATGATATTTATATGGTTTCACGTTCTTTTGGATTCGATACGGCGGTGGAAGTTGCCACGCAAGCCCTGGTAGGCGCCCATAATGAAGCAGCGGGTTATCCTAACGGTATTGGATTGATTAAACTCATGGGGCGTCACTCAGGATTTATCGCGGCCACTGCCGCCCTGGCTCAGCAGGTGGTTAACTTTGTTCTTATTCCGGAAGTCGATATTGATCTGGAAGGACCAAATGGTTTTTTGACATCCCTGGAAAAACGGTTGCAAGAACGAGAGCATGCCGTGGTACTTGTTGCTGAAGGAGCCGGCCAAAATTTTTTTTTAAATTACAACCAGGAAACCGATCCATCCGGAAATTTACGTTTGAATGACATCGGACTTTTCTTAAAAGATGCCATTACCTCCTATTTTGATAAAAAGCAGATACCGATCTCGCTCAAATATATCGATCCAAGCTATATTATCAGGAGTCTTCCCGCCAATGCCAATGATCATGCTTTCTGCAGCTTTTTGGGAAGGGATGCGGTTCATGCGGCAATGGCAGGAAAAACCAAGATGCTTGTTGGAAATATCAATGGCCATTTTGTTCATGTACCCCTGGAGGCCACCGCGGGAAAAAGAAAGCAGGTGGACCCACAGGGAAAACTCTGGCTCAATGTATTGGACGCAACAGGCCAGGGATCATTGGTTAACAGTATACATGCTCATCAATCCTGAGTATTTTAAAAATGCCATATAGGATTATGGTTGTTTTAGTTCCACAAAACGCTTATTTTTAATGCAAAGAATATAAGCACCTTTTTGGGCTTCACCGGTTTGGTCAAAAGATGTATCCCCCGTGATGCCCGGAAAATCGGTAACTTGAGTCAGTGCATCTTTAAGCTGGCTTCTGTATATAATATTGTTTTGAGTCAGAACCTCCATTAGCAGCATGGCGGTGTCATAAGCCACGGCTTCGATAAATCCAGGTGCTTGGCCATAGGTCGCCTGAAATTCATTTACAAATGATCGAACCCGCGGATTGCTGCTGCCGGCAAAAAAACCGTCTGTCAATATGGCTTTTTGTGAATAGTCACCCACCAGGCGGATAAAGTTTTCCGAGTGCCAAAGATTGGTGCCGAGTATATAGGCTCCTGAAATATCATAGTAAGACAATTGAGGAATAATCATGCCGACCTTGACCGGAGAATCAGGTATAAAAATGGCACCAAAATCAGCAGAGGGTTTGCCGCCCTCATGTGCCCTATAATCAGGCCCATATTGCTCATAGGTGTGTATGAAATCTTCAAGACTTTGTGCCAGCACGGTGTCGGATATATCCCTGAAAAGCCCGGATAACTTTTTGATAGGGCCTTTAAAATCGGTTATGGTCACATCATAAGATTCAGAACCTACAACAATACCCCCTTGGAGAACTACTTCATCCCAGAACAGATTCATATGTGTGGTTCCGTATTTTTCCTTAGGGTAAAAGATTGCAAATCGCTTAATTCCCAGTGAATTGACAAGAAAAGAAACCACGGATTTAATCTGCATTTGAGGGGTAAGAAAATTTCTAAACACATAGTCACCTTGTTCGGTGATTTTATCCGCGAGGGTTAGGGTAATGATCGGTACCTTTTGATTTTGGGCTTCTTCAGCAGCCGTTTCCGCATTGATCATGGGACCAATTATGGCGGCAACCTGTTCGGATGCCAGTTCTGCCGTGGCCCGGGCTGTCTGTTCCCGATCAGATCCGGAATCACGAATGACTGCGCTAATTCCCGGAGTTTTGTACATGGAGCCAAATTGAGCTATGGCAAATTCGATCCCTGTCCAGGCCTTTTGTCCTAATTGCTCATACTTACCGCTTAAAGGCAGGAGAACTCCGATAGTGTAACGGCCATTATCAGTTGGTTGTTGAATCGTATCGATCCAATTTTTTGCCTTAGGTGCTTCTTTGTGGGCTGGAAATTTGTTTATGAACTCAGTGAAAGTCGATAATGCCTGAGCTATGTTTCCCGCCTCGAACTGGTTCAGACCCAATAGGTACATGATATCCCCTTTGGGAAAAGTGTCATCCATTCCTTCTAACATAGATTCAATTGTTTCAGGGGAAATCAGGCCAATACCGGATTTGATTTTTTCCAGTACAGGACCTTTATCGGATTCCGAGGCGATTTTCAGGGCTGTGGCATACAGTTTTATTGCATGCTCCGGTTTACCGGATTTAAGATATGCATCGCCAACAATCAGATATACCCGTATGGGATAGGTTCCCTGGGATGACCTTTCAAAAAGCTCGGATGCCTGCTTTATTGTTTGCTGATAATTTTTTTCTGATAGGTAGGTATCTAAAATTTCAATCCTTGCCTCATTGGCAAGACGACTTCGCGGATGTCTTGCCACAATCCCTTCGAAAAACCGGCGCGCATCACTGAAATTTTCTGTCTTTTTGTGGATTAAACCATTTTTCATCATGGCCATGGCGGTTTCCTGCGTATCAGGAAACTTAAATATCAATTCGTTATATGTTCGAATTGCCTCATCATATTTTCCGGCTTTAAATTGTTGATCGCCTTTTTTCAATAACTCCGAGGGAAGACTGTATGTGGCAGGTATGTCCCCTATCATAGGCTTGGGAATACATGATGCCATAAAAAAGAGGGCTACCATTGCTGCAAGAGAAAATCTAAGAAATTTCATGTGATAAAAACCCTAATTCCTTTAACGTACTGAATTTAAATGTTGTCTGAATGGAAACCGCCTTCCTCCATCAATTTTTTCCATTCCTCTGCTTCCTTTTTATGCCCCATCCGGTCCAGTTCTTTGATCAATTCTTCGATTTTTTTACGAATTTCCGGACCTTTTTCTTCCATGAAATGCTTGATATGTTCCTGGGCAGTTTTATTGAGATCAATGAACAAGGTTTCGATGTCCTGGTACAATTGATGAGCTTTTGGGGAATTTAACACACTGTCAATATTTTGTTTTAAAGCTTCCAGAGTTTTGGAAAGGTTATTAGTGATTTCGCTGAAACAACCCACACGAGTTTTAACCATAAATATCAGTTCACTGTCTTCCCCATTGACAAAGGCACCTGAAGCCAGTTTAGGAAATTTATAGGGATCATGGTCTTTGCAATAGCCGACCAGAATACCCGGAGGTTTTCCCGTGGATTCATTTGAGATAACAAAGAGTGCATTTTGTCGAAGATGTTCAGCCTGTTTGGAATCGATCTTTAATAAGACAGGGACATCTGATTGCTGATCAGCTTGAATCTTTTGTACAGAACCAATTTGAATACCCTTGTATTCCACAGGGCTTTGTCCATAAAGTCCCTTGGCAGTGGGAAATATTACTGTGATTTTGACCCCCTGGATATCCCGGATCAAATAAATTCCGCCCATGGCTGCGCTGATGATGATCAGAATGGTAAAAACCATCAAAAGAAGCAGTTTATTTTTTTTTACCATAAATCACCCCGATGAGTTTTAGTCTTGAAATTTTTGTTTGGCCTTCTCCCACAATTGGTTCATTTCAATCTTAGTGGCAGAATCCATATGCCTTCCCTCTTTTGAAAATTCAGTCTCCATAAACTTAAAACGTTTTTCAAATTTGTTTATGGATTCGGCAAGGGCAGTTTCCGGATGTATTCCCGCGAATCTGGCTACGTTCATGAGTGTGAACAAAACATCACCAAACTCCAGAGACTTTTTACGCTGGTTTGTTTCCTTTTCGGGATCAGAATCCACCTCAATTTTAAATTCCTTCCATTCTTCTTCCGCTTTGGCCATAACTCCGCTGATGTCGTCCCAGTCGAATCCGGTGCGAGCGGCCCGTTCGGATATCTGATAAGCCCGCATCAAGGCAGGAAGGCTTTTAGGGACAGAACTCAAAACAGATGTGGAGGGGGCATCGCTTTTCTCGGTTTGTTTGATATGATGCCATTGTTTCCTGACAGCTTCAACATTTTCAACCCTGGTATCGCCAAAAACATGGGGATGACGGCGAAGCATCTTTTCAGTAACCTTACCGATGACTTCTTCAAGATCGAACTTACCTTTTTCTTTATAAATGGAGGTAATGAACAAAATATGAAAAAATACATCTCCCAGTTCTTCACAAACATTATCGGTTTCGTTGCGGATAATGGCTTCCACAAGCTCATACATTTCTTCGATAAGATATATGGACATGGAACCGGGTGTCTGTTTTTGATCCCACGGACAGCCGTTTTTTCCTCTAAGGGTCTCAATAAGGTTAATCAATTGATTAATTTTATTCAACACCCCAAATTCATTCGAAGTTATTTCCGGTGAGTTTAATTGCGGACATTCCACGCTTTTTTAATATCCTCAAGTTTTGCGGTATAGGCTTGCTTCATTTCAATTGAGATAACCTGGGCCAGCTTTTCTGAAATTACGGAAACGTGGGGGGAGAGGAGTGATGTTTTGATAATCGGTGCTCCTTTTGGAAGAAAGGCTGTTAAAACCACCAGAATTATCGATGCAATCAAAACCGACTTGCCGAAACCCAGTGAAGCCCCTAAGAAGCGGTCCATCCACCCCAGAGATGCAACATGCATCAAGTATTTGATGATTACTCCCAGAATACTGATCAAGAAAAAAATAATACAAAAAATCAGCATAAAACTTAAAATATTGAGAAAAGGGACATTTGTGATCCAATCCTCCAAAATTTCCGAAACCAAAGGATAATAACTGTAAGCAGCGAAAAAACCTGCAAAAACCCCGACAATGGAGGATATTTCTTTAACCATTCCTCTGAAGATACCCCGTATTAACCCATAACCTAATATAATAATGATGACGATATCCAATGGATTCATGTCTGATTGTTCCACAACTAAAATACATTATAAAAATATGAAGTGTCAGCCTCAATGGCTATTTTTGATCAGAAAATTAAAATATTAAAAATATCAGAGGGTATAAACACCGTCAAGGTCTTTTTCAGTTTGCAAAATTTCATAAAAAATCGTATTTGCAATGGTTTAAAAGTTTATGATATATGTTGACACTTTAACAATTCTTCCGAAAGAAGGGCAAATGGAGGAAAAAGCAGAGCCAAAACAAATCAAGTTGTCGTTTTCCGACAATGAGCTTATTCGACACCTTTTCGGTGAACACAACAGCAATTTGAAACGAATCGCCGATTCAATCGATGTGGATATCCATGCGAGGGGAAACAACATCTTTATCAGCGGTGACCCCGTGACAGCCGGTCTTGCACAGAATATTCTTCAGCAGTTATATGGATTGCTTGAGCAAAAATATCCGATCTATCCAAGGGATATTGAATACGCAATAAAGCTGTTAAGCAGTGATGACCGACTTAAATTAAAAGATTTTTTTCTTGATTCGGTTTATATTACATCCAAAAAACATACGATTACTCCAAAAAACCGTGCGCAAAAGGAATATATCGATGCTATCCGAAATTATGATATCGTTTTCGGTATTGGTCCGGCCGGGACGGGAAAAACCTATTTAGCAATGGCTATGGCTGTTGCAGCGCTTACCAAAGGTCAGATCAGCCGGATCATTCTTACAAGGCCGGCCGTAGAGGCAGGCGAAGCGCTTGGTTTTTTACCGGGGGACCTCGCGGAAAAGGTGGATCCGTATTTACGTCCTTTGTATGACGCCCTTCATGATATGATGAAATTTGAAAAAGTTGCCGCCCTGATGGAAAAAGGGATTATTGAAGTCGCTCCCATTGCGTTTATGCGCGGGCGAACTTTGAACGACTCTCTGGTCATTCTTGATGAAGCCCAAAACACCACATCTGAACAAATGAAAAGGTTTTTGACACGTCTTGGATTTAATTCAAAAGCTGTGATCACGGGAGATATTACACAGATTGATCTTCCATCCGAAAAAACCTCGGGACTCGTTGAAAGCAAAAATATTCTCCAAAATATCAAAGGCATCAAGTTCGTTTTTTTTAGTAAAACCGATGTCGTTCGGCATAAACTGGTGCAAGATATTATCGATGCCTATGAAAAGCTTGATCAACAAAAGATAAAAAAATAACTCCTCCGATTTTATATAAAGAATTTGGGAAAACCAAATCATAAAGGGTGAAGGAGGAATTTTTCAACTATGTTTAAAGAAAAAAGAAAAAAGAAAATTTCAGATTGGTTCAGTACCAGTCCATATATACGGTGGATAATTTTGCTGTTAGTCACCGCGATTTTTATCCTAATGTTTTATCCTTCACTTGGGGGTGTCCGTCACGGCTATGTTGTGGGCGATATTGCCCAAAGAAATATGAAAGCCCCAAAGGATTTTTGGGTCGAGGATAAAGAAGCCACGGTTGATAAACAAAAAATTGCCGTCGATAAAGTCCTGACGGTTTATGATTTGAATCAAGCCCTTTTACCCCGTTTAACTCAGAGCATATTTGATGCTTTTTCAGAAATGAATGCTCTGATTGTCTCAGAGGAAACCTTTTCCAGGCAAGATACCTTAAACGATCAGGATAATATCGAAGCGCAGGTTCAAAAAGAAAAAACGCCGGTTTCCAAAGAACTTTGGGATAAGAAAGAGGAGTTTGAGCAAAAAATCGGAATCACTGTAAGGGATCAGGATTATTCTTTGTTGGAAAAAGAGCGTTTTTCGATAGATATAGCTGAAAAAATCATATCCGTGATCAGCGAAATTTATCAAAACGGTGTGGTTGCCAATCAGGAGCTTTTACTCGGTGAGTCGGACAAAGGGATCATTGTCAGAAATCTGAGTTCCACAAATGAAAAAAATGAAAAAGAGCTGGATCGTTTTTATGGGTTGAATCAGGCCAAAAATATGGTGAAGATCATGGCTGAACAGCCCTTGAAAGGTGAGGATCAGAATCTGAACAAACTGATTGTCGGTTTTTCCCAGCGACTTATTCAACCCAATATCACACTTAACCGAATTGAGACTGAATCACGTAAGAGAAAAGCCGCTGAATCAGTCCATCCCATAATGTTTAAGATCAAAGCCGGTGAGATGCTCCTTCGGGAAGGCGATCGGGTCACTGAGTATCATTTACAAAAGATCGAGGCTTTGCAGTCAAAGACCAGCAAAAAAAACCTGTACGCCACCAGCATCGGGGCGACAGCTCTCTTCGGGGTGTTTTTAATGGTGCTTTATTTACTCAATTTACACCATAATAGTCTTACCTCTGGAAATCACAATAAAAACCTTCTTTTTTTGGCTTCGATTCTGGTTGTGTTCATTCTTATTGCAAAAGTTTCGGCTTCCATAGTCGATATACTGCCAAGTAATCTCACGTATTCCCTGTCTTCGGAATCAATTGTCTATGGTGTTCCCATTGCTTCAGGAGCTATGGTCATCTGTTTATTCATGGGGGTTGAAATAGCGGTTGCTTTTGCCTTGCTTATTTCTGTTTGCGCCACGGTTATTTTTAACAACCAGTTCGACCTTTTCATATATTATTTCCTAAACAGCGCCATGGGGGTTTATTGGGTCAGGCACTGCCGGGAAAGAAAAGTTTTTGCAATGGCCGGACTTCAATTGGCGCTATTAAATATGTTGCTGGTAAGTTTTATCGGTTTGGTACATGGAGATTTTCTAAGCCTTTCATTTTTATGGAACTTAACATTTGCATTTTTTGGAGGCATCGGTGCCGGCATTTTAACTTCCGGCATAGCCCCATTATTTGAGACACTATTTGGTTATGCCACCGACATCACGCTATTAGAACTGGCCAACCTGGAGCGTCCCATTCTTCGTCGTCTCATGATTGAAGCCCCCGGTACATACCATCATTCCATGATTGTCGGTTCACTGGTCGAGGCCGCTGCCTCGGATATAGGTGCAAATCCCCTTTTGGCAAAAGTATGCGGATATTACCATGATATCGGAAAGGTAAAAAAACCGTTGTATTTTATTGAAAATCAATCCAACTCTAAAAATCTTCATGATAAACTCGCTCCTTCCATGTCACGAAGAATACTCATAGCCCACGTGAAAGACGGCGTTGAAATGGCTGGGGTACATAATTTGCCTCACGTGGTCCGGGCGACCATAGAGCAGCACCATGGCACCAGTCTTATTCGATATTTTTTTGACAAGGCTGTCAGGCTTCAGGGAGAAAAGTCCGTTAAAGCCGATGATTACAGATATCCAGGCCCTAATCCTCAGACAAGGGAGGCCGGTCTTGTTATGCTCGCCGACGTGGTCGAGGCTGCATCCAGAACCCTTGACAACCCTACACCCTCCCGTATCCAGGGTTTGGTCCAAAACCTCATTAATAAAATATTCTCCGACGGGCAATTAAATGATTGCGAACTGACATTAAAAGATCTGCACAGTATTGCTAAAAGTTTTAATAAAATATTAAACGGCATACATCATCATCGGGTAGAATATGCCGAATCTTCGGCCAGGGGAAACGGGAAAAGTAAAAATGGAAGTTCTGATCAGCAACAGGCAAAAGAAAAGAAAGATAGCAATCGGGAAAATACGGAAGATGGCTCGGGACATCTTAAACGCCTTGGATTGTCATGATGTTCAATTATCGATCTTGATTACTGACGACAGGGAGATTGCGGAACTCAACAGACAATATCTGGATCGAACAGGTCCGACAAATGTGATTGCCTTTCCCATGAGGGAAGGCGAGTTTTCCGATATTGCCCCTGAGATATTGGGAGATGTGGTCATTTCCATTGAAACAACCGAGAGAGAGGCCAGGGAAGGTAACATGGAATTGGAAACAAGGTTCTGTGAACTGCTGATTCATGGAATTCTTCATTTACTTGGTTTTGATCATGAAAATGATGAGCAGCAGGCCCGTGAAATGGAAGAAAAAAGCCGGGTATTGCTGGTGTCGATTCAGAAGGGTTAAACTGAACCATTTGTTTCATCGGGTCGATCTAAAAGTAAAAAATCGGAAAAACGGATAATGCAGGTTATCATTATTTCAACTTCTCTGTCACAAACCCATGAATTTGGAAAAATAATCGGTGCAAGGCTTAAGCCCGGCACTGTGATACGTTTGATCGGTGATTTGGGTAGCGGAAAAACATCCATTGTGCAGGGAATTGCACAGGGTCTTGATGTTTCACCCCGGTATTATATTACAAGCCCGTCTTTTACACTGATTAATGAGTATCCCGGTCGCCACACTTTCTATCATGTCGATCTTTACCGGCTTGGGGATACGGTGGATTTCGAAGATATCGGACTTCTGGATATTCTTTTCGATGACGGTGTTGTGGCAATCGAATGGGCTGAAAAGCTTACTGAAGAACTGAAAAATGTTTTAACTATTCATTTGAGTATACTGGATGACCAATCAAGAAAAATTCATATCATTTCATCTGAACCTGAAATCATAGATGTTTTAAAAAAACTTGAAAATCAGAATAAATTTCATTAAAAGAAGATTTTTTAAAAAAGAGAGAAAAATTGATATGCTGCATGGTGTGGAAAAGATTGGTATTTGTCGTGGTATAAGATTTTTTTGTTAATTCAGGAACAGATGAAATCATAAATCATTTTCGAACTTTTCCCCAAAATTCTCAGGTCTTGTTCTTCAAGGAGTAAAAATGGCACTTATTGTTAAAAAATTTGGCGGAACTTCAGTGGGTAACCTGGCCAAAATAAGGAATGTGGCCAACCGCGTTATCAAATCTTACGATCAGGGCAATAATGTGGTAGTCATTTTATCGGCGATGGCCGGCGTTACAGATGGATTGATCAAACTTGCAAAACAGATAACGGATACCCCGCAGAAACGAGAACTGGATGCCTTGATGGCTACAGGTGAGCAGACCACGGCGGCGCTTTTAGCCATTATACTTCAGTCCATGGGTTACAAGGCTCAATCGTTGTTGGGTTTTCAAGCGGAGGTTCGTACTGATTGTGCATTCGGGAATGCCCGGATTATAGATATAGGCGCCAATCGGATAAAAACGTTGCTTGAAAACCGGTATATCGTGGTGGTGGCCGGTTTCCAGGGTAGTGATCTGGAAGGTAACATTACCACTTTGGGACGGGGTGGTTCGGATACTTCCGCAGTGGCCATAGCCGCCGCGCTTAAAGCGGATTGTTGTGAAATTTATACCGATGTTGACGGCGTTTACACCGCGGATCCCAATATCTGCAAGCATGCAAGGAAACTGGAAAAAATCACGTTTGATGAAATGCTTGAAATGGCCAGTCTGGGTGCGAAGGTGCTTCAGATCCGTTCTGTGGAATTTGCCAAGAAATATGATGTCCCCGTGCATGTAAGATCATCATTTTCCGAAGAGGAGGGAACCATGGTTATTAGTGAAGAAAATGGAATGGAACGTTTGATTGTCACTGGTGTTACTTATAAAAAAGATGAAGCGCGCATTACAATGAAAAAAGTACCGGACCAGCCCGGTATTGCCGCAAAGATTTTTACACCCATCGCCGGGGCCGGCATTAACGTGGACATGATTATCCAAAACACGCGCCAGGGCGGTCAGACAGACCTGACATTCACCGTACCCAGAGATGATTTTAAGCACGCTATGGAGATTGGAAGAAGTGTGGCAAAGGAGATCAGCGCTGAAGATGTCATCGGAGATGATGGGATCGCAAAGGTTTCGGTTACCGGTGTAGGGATGAAAAATCACTCGGGAGTGGCCTCCAAGATGTTTTCCACGCTGGCCAGTGAAAATATTAACATATTGTTGATCAGCACATCTGAGATTCGAATCTCGTGCATTGTTGCTGAAAAACATGTAGAGCTGGCGGTTCGTGCCCTTCACACGGCTTTCGGCCTTGACAAAACAGAATAGTGTTCTTTGAAGGCTATGAAAGGTTTTTCCCCGGATCAGATGATTTTAGCGCTCATCTTAGGAACGATCATGCTGGCCCTTTTCGTATGGAGATCTTTTTGTCTCTATTAAAGAATTTACCAGGGAGATATTATGAAAACGGCCGGAACAATCGGTACCGGTACCCAACTATGTGCCGTGATCGGTAATCCGATCGCTCACAGTCTTTCACCTGCAATACATAACGCCGCCTATGAGAATTTGGGTCTGGATTTCGTTTACCTCGCGTTCCGGGTGGAGGATGTCCAAAGTGCCTTGGCTGGTATGCGGGCTTTTGAAAATTTCAGGGGCATGAGTGTGACGATTCCCCATAAGATCGAAATCATGAAATATTTGGATCAGATTGCAGAGACGGATCTGGCAATTGGTTCCATAAACACGGTGATTAATGAGAAGGGAAAACTTTTCGGTCTCGGCACTGACGGTCCCGGCGCATTAAAAGCCTTGACTGATGCCGACGCAGACATTGATGGTCAAAATGTATTATTGTTGGGTTCCGGGGGCGCGGCCAGAGCGATTGCCTTTACTCTTGCCCAAAAGACCCGTCTGAATCAACTGGCGATTTTGGATATAGACGAAGTGATGCTTAAGGGATTGGTGTCTGATTTAAAGGCAGGCACGAAAGCCCGGATCATGCCGGGCTTGCTTGGCCATGATACCCTTGTCGTAGCTATGAAGACCGCGGATATCATTATTCACTGCACTCCTGTCGGCATGCACCCCAATGAGGATGTCTCCCTGATTCCTCCAACGCTTTATCGCCATGAGCAGGTTGTCTTGGACATTGTTTATACGCCTCTTGAAACCAAACTGCTTTTTGAGGCCAGGGAACACGGTTTAAAAGTCATTTCCGGTATTAACATGTTTATCAACCAGGCGGTTTTACAATTCGAACACTTTACCGGAGTTGAGGCGCCGGTTGAAAGAATGCGTCAGGTTGTCATGGAGTATTTGAAATGATTAATATTGTTCTGATCGGGTATCGCGGTACCGGCAAAAGCGTGGTGGGAGAGATTCTCGGAAACCGACTTGGGATGAATTGCGTCGGGACGGATAGAAGAATAGTTGAAACGGCAGGTATGTCAATTCCGGAAATTGTTGAAAAATATGGGTGGTCCGGATTTCGTGATATGGAATCAGAAGTGGTCCGGCAATTATCCCAATATGATCATCTGATTATTGATACCGGCGGTGGGGTCATTGAACGACCGGAAAATATCAGATGGTTAAAGGTGAATAGCTACATATTTTGGCTAAAAGCGTCGGTGGAAAGGATTATCGCTCGAATCCAGAATGACACTCAAAGGCCATCCCTGACTGAAGGCAAGACTTTTATTGAAGAAGTCGGCGAAATACTGAAGCAAAGACTACCCAAATACAAAATGGCCGCTCAATTCGAAATCAATACGGATCATCTTACACCGGATCAGGTCGCCGACAGGATCATACATACGGTGAATGAATTTGAAGAAGACTAAAAAGAAAAAAACGAAAAAATCGAGTCAAAAACCCCGGCGCTGGACAGTCCGGTTATTTTTGACCCTTTTGCTGATTTTGTGCATGGTGATGGTGGTCTATGTTTTTTTTCTGAGCATGCTTGCTAAATACAAATTCGCAGGGAAAACATGGGACCTTCCCGCCCGCATATACGCCCGTCCATTAGAGCTTTATCCCGGCATGAAAAGTGATGCAAAAGGCATTGAAGCGGAACTTGTTATGATGCAGTACCGGCATGTGGATCGTATAGATGGGACTGGAAGTTTTTCCCGCTCAGGCAATACATTTACTATTTTTAGCAGGGATTTCGATTTCGGCGATGACCATATCCCTTCGCAGAAAATCAGGTTGTCTGTTCAAAACGGAAAAATCATCATGTTGAATGATTTGGAAACCGGCGACCCCCTTACCCTTATCCGTCTGGACCCGGCGCATATCGGAAGTTTTTATCCCACTCATAATCAGGATCGGCTCTGGGTGAAAATTGAAGAGGTATCACCTTTGTTGACCCAGACCATACTGGCGGTGGAAGATCGCGATTTTTATCAACATTACGGGGTGAAGCCCATGTCCATTATCAGGGCTTTGATGGTCAATTTCAGGGAAGGGAGAACAGTTCAGGGTGGGAGCACTCTTACCCAGCAACTGATCAAAAACCTTTTTTTAACACATGACCAAAGTTACAAAAGAAAATTTGACGAAGCAATTATGGCTCTGAGTTTGGAGCTGAGCTATGAAAAAGAACAGATTCTCGAGGCTTATCTTAACGAAGTCTATATGGGGCAGGACGGTAACAGGTCCATTCATGGCTTTGGTATGGCCAGTCGTTTTTATTTTGAACGATCTATACAAGACCTACGTCCTAAGGAAATCGCTTTGTTGGTGGGGTTGCTCAAAGGACCTTCCTATTATGATCCCCGGCGTCATCCGGAACGGGCAATTCAGAGGCGTAATACAGTTTTGCAGATGATGCTTGATCAGAAACTTATTCGACAGGATGTGGCGGACAATTCTATGAAATCATCCTTAGGCGTCATTCCTAAACCGCCTTCGGGTAACTCACGTTTTCCGGCATTCCTGGATCTTGTCAAACGCAGTTTGCTTGAAGAATATCCAGAGGAGGAGCTGCGCTCAGAAGGTCTGAAAATATTTACCTCGTTTGATCCTCAGATTCAATTTACTGCGGAAAAATCCGTAAGTTTCCAATTGGATGCCATTGAAAAACGGCATGGACTGCCCGCTGGTGAACTTGAGGCGGCAATGGTTGTTACTTCTACAGGGTCCAATGAGGTGTTGGCTTTTATCGGAGGTAGGAAACCGGATGTTGAGGGTTTTAACCGTTCGCTTGATGCCCGGCGCTCAATCGGTTCTCTGGTAAAACCCGCAGTGTATCTTACTGCTTTGCAATCTCCTAAGTTATACACACTCATTACCCCTCTTGATGATAGTGAACTCCGGATCAAAATGCGTAAAAACGACTATTGGTCGCCCCGGAATTATGACCGCCAATATCATGGAAGAGTACTGCTATACAAAGCATTGGCCCATTCTTACAATATCGCCACTGTTCGGCTTGGTATCAATGTTGGCCTGGAAAATGTGTTCGAAACTATACGCAAGCTTGGGGTTGACCAACAATTTGAGCCGTTTCCATCGGCACTTTTAGGGACAATGTCCATGTCGGTTCTTGAAGTTTCCCATATGTACCAGACGCTGGCTTCGGGCGGATTCTATTCCCCGGTAAGAGCAATCCAGGCTGTATATACTCCGGATGGAACCCCATTACAGCGCTATCCACTGACTGTCAGTCAAAATATCGACAGCGGATCCGTTTATTTATTGAGCAAGGCTTTGCAGGCCGTTGTGGTTGAGGGAACCGCAGTCTCTTTGAATAAAATCTTACCGGGCAATATTGGTGCAGCCGGCAAAACAGGCACCACAGATGATCTCAGAGACAGTTGGTTTGCCGGTTTTACCGGAAAGCATCTGGCGGTGGTTTGGGTCGGTCGGGATGACAACAGGCCTTGCGCCCTTACCGGATCTTCAGGTGCACTGCAGGTATGGGGGCATTTAATCTCCAATATCTCCACTGCTCCACTAAACCTGACACAACCCGACAATGTCAGATGGGTCGTTGTGGATCCGGAAACGGGTTTTCAAACAAAGGAATTATGTCCGGGAGCCATGTCAATCCCGTTTATTGAGGGTTCGGAACCCCGGCAAATGAATTCCTGTGTCCAGGCGGAGAAACACAGGATTGAACCATTTTCACAGGACAGACCGCCGAGGTCGAAACCTTCATTTTTGGATCAAATAAGAGGTTTATTTTAATGAATATTTGTCGCGTGGTTTTTTTGGTGACTTTTCTGGCCGGCTTCATCTTGTCAGGGTGTGCCGCACCTGTTTATAAATATCCGCCAAAAAGTTCTGAGCCGGTATATGACCAACAGGGAAGACCTGTGGGTTCGTCCCCTGGCAGTCCCTTTCCTTCGTCCGATCAGCAAATACATCAACCACGGGCACCTTATGAAACATCAAAGGATGATCCTTCGGCTGTGCTCCAAAAGCCTCCGGTTTCTCCCCCCCGTATTGGATCAGATGTTCATGCCGATTCAGCATCCTCGGATGACTATCTGTTGGCAGCGGTTTCTTCCCTGGAAAATCAATCTGAGCAACTGCTTGCCCAGGGAAGAACAGATCAGGCTTTTACTACGGCGGAGCGAGCCATTCGTATGGATCCGGCCAATGCAAAACTCTGGAATCTTCTGGCACGAATTCAGTTGGAGCGGGGCAATTACAGCCAGGCTGAGCAATTATCGAGAAAATCTAATTTCCTTGCTAAAAATGACAAGCGTTTACAGGCTGAAAACTGGCGAATCATCGTAAAAGCTCTTCATGAAAATGGCCGGACTATCGAGGCGGAAAGGGCTTTGCAAAAGGCTATGGAACTGGAAAAAGATTAGCGGACAATACAAGATTGAACCCAGGGTTTTGCAATGGATTCCAGTACAGCCATTTCCTGTATATTTAAACCGGCATCAGCGTTGAACCGGAAAAATTCGGGCTGAAGGACTTTGTCATTTCTAAAATGTTGAAGTGCATATAGCATGGAACCATCAATTAACCTGGAGATGTTTTGAATGACGTTTTCGTTCACCAATGGTTTAATACATGTGGTCCGAAACTCGTAGTTAATCGATGACTCCATGATGATTTGAATGCTCTTTAAGATACTATTCGGGTTGAATCCGGCATTGGTAAAAGAAAAATATTTGAAAGGGTCTGTTTTGATATCCATAGCAATATAATCCACCAGTCCCTCCTTGATAAGTTTTTGGATCACTTGCGGGCGGCTTCCGTTGGTATCAATCTTGATAGGAAAACCCGATTCTTTGAGCTTGTCGCAGAGAGTGAAAAGACCGTTGTGAATTGTGGGCTCTCCTCCGGAGATAACCACGCCGTCTAAAAACCCTTTTCGCTTTTTTAAAAATTCAAGTACCCAGCTTTCATTGAGAAAGGCCGGACAATCCGACCGGCCTTTCACAAGTTCAGGATTGTGACAGTATGGGCATCGGAAGTTGCATCCGGAAAGAAACAAAACCGCGCTGACTTTTCCGGGAAAATCAATGAATGAATTTTTTTGTATTCCGCCCAGAAACATTTTTTTTTCCTTTTGGATGAGATGTACCAAGGTTATCGGTTTAAACCGCTTTTTGATGACGGGGTTGTTCAGTGGTGACACTGAATGTTTTTCTCATGACAAATTCGGATTGTTTACCATCATTCCACTGTTTTACAGGTCTGAGATAACCCACTACCCTGGAGTAAACCTCGGTTTCTTGCCGGCAAGTCGGGCAAATTGCTTTTTCACCGCTGAGATACCCATGTGATGGGCAAACGCTGAATGTGGGCGAAAGTGTAAAATATGGAAGTCGATAATTGGAGGCGACTTTACGCACGAATTGTTTGACGGTTTCAGTATCACTGATTTGTTCGCCCAAAAAAATGTGAAGAACAGTCCCTCCTGTGTATTTTGTCTGGAGTTTATCCTGGAGTTCAAGAGTTTCAAAAATGTCATCGGTATAATTTACCGGAAGCTGTGTCGAATTGGTGTAGTAAGGGGCTGCACCTTTTATTATCTGATCTTCATTGGCGCAAAGAATGTCCCCAAAACGCTTTTTGTCAAGCATGGCCAGTCGGAAGGAGGTTCCCTCGGCAGGGGTTGCCTCGAGGTTGAAAAGATCTCCGGTGTGTTCCTGAGCTTCTGTTATGCGGTTGCGCATAAAATCCATTACCTCTAATGCAAATGCCTGCCCAACCGGGCTTCCGATATTTTCACCCAGAAAATTCATGCAGGCTTCGTTCATGCCGATAATACCAACCGTAGAAAAATGGTTTTTCCAGAAAAAGCCGGTCCGTGTTTTAACATCCCTTAGATAAAACATTGAATACGGATAAAGATTTTTTTCTGTAAATTTTTCCAGAACCTTTCTTTTAATATTTAAACTTTTTACAGCCAGATCAAAATGTTCTTTCAGATTTGCAAAAAACTCCTCCCGGGTGTGGCTGATATAACTGATCCGAGGCAAATTCAGGGTCACGACACCGATTGATCCGGTCAATGGATTCGCTCCGAAAAGCCCGCCACCCCTTTTCAAAAGCTCACGGTTGTCAAGCCGAAGGCGACAGCACATGGATCGGGCATCCTCAGGGGACATGTCTGAATTGATGTAATTGGAAAAATAGGGAATACCGTATTTGCCGGTCATTTTCCAGATCTTGTCCAGTCTGGGATTACCCCAGTCAAAATCCTTCGTCAGATTATACGTGGGAATGGGGAAAGTAAATACCCGCCCCTTGGCGTCACCTTCCATCATAACTTCCGCAAACGCTTCGTTGATCATATCCATTTCCGGTTGAAACTCTCCGTAAACAATTTCAAGCTCTTTTCCTCCCACAATCGCCGGTTGGTCTTTGATCGTGGAAGGCACAATCAGGTCCATGGTGATATTGGTAAAAGGAGTCTGGAATCCTACTCTTGTAGGAATATTGATGTTAAACACAAACTCCTGAAGAGCTTGTTTGACTTCAGAATAATCCAAATTATCGTAACGCACAAAAGGCGCCAGAAGCGTATCAAAGTTTGAAATGGCCTGAGCCCCCGCTGCCTCGCCCTGAAGCGTGTAGAAAAAATTGACAATCTGCCCCAGTGCGGAGCGAAGATGCTTGGGAGGTGCGCTTTCCACTTTTCCCTCAACCCCTTTGAATCCTTGACAGAGAAGGTCTTTAAGATCCCATCCCACACAATAGACCGACAAAAGACTCAGGTCGTGAAGATGTATGTCCCCGTTTCTGTGAGCCTCCCGGATTTCAGGCGGATAGATCTGGTTTAACCAGTATTCGGAGGTCACATCTGAGGAAATGTAATTGTTCAAACCCTGAAGAGAATAGCACATATTGCTGTTTTCTTTGATTTTCCAGTCCAGTTTGCTGATATAATGTTCAACCAGGTCAACATTGGCTTTGGTAGTGATGGCCCTGATCCGGGCATGCTGCTCTCTGTAAAGGATATATGCCTTGGCAGTTTTATAATAGGGAGAGTCCAGAAGCACACGCTCCACAATATCCTGAATTTCTTCGACTTCAGGCGTTACCCCCAGACGAAGCTCATGGGCAAGTGTCAGCACTTTTAAGGTAAGCTTTCGGGCATCTCTTTCCTCGAATTCGCCCGTGGCATTTCCCGCTTTGGCAATAGCTGCGGTGATTTTCTGCGAATCAAATGCCACTACTCTTCCGTCACGTTTCTTTATATTCTCAAACATGGATGTCACCTTAAAAATAAGTTTTGTTGTTTTTAATAGCTGTTGTTATGGATTTTAAAATGCTGGTTCCAGCTGGAATGAAAAATTAATATCACAATATATTGTTATGTGTCAATAAAAAAAATCAATATATTGATTTAATAAATTTTAAAATAAACTTGAGTTGAGTTTTTGAAAAAAAGTTATTAGCATAAAATTCATTGGATTCATTTGGTGGAAATATAATTGACCCCAGAAGGCAATGCAACTAATGAGGGATTGTCATGAAGCTCGATCAGCCCCCGCCCATATATCGTAAGATCATTGTTCCATGGTACGACTCGGAAATTGTGTATCTAATGTCCGTGATTTTTTTATTGGCGATGGTACTCTTCGGGCTGGTTGGAATCAATGTTGCCAATAGCAATCATCAGTATCATGCTTGTCTGTGGATACCTTTGTTGTTAACGGTTCTTAGCGCCGGGGTGATTATTTCCATGACGGTTCGCCTGATCAGAAGGTATTTATTTGCTTAATTCCGAAGCACGGTTGGCAGCTGCAGTGATGGCTTTGATGAAGGTTTGTTTAACCTGGTTTTTTTCAAAAATTTTAAAGGCTGCCTCGGTAGTCCCTCCTGGCGAAGTTACCTTCTTTCGAAGTGCTTCGGCAGTCTCGTTGTGTGCTTCCATCAACGCAACCGCCCCTTTGATCGTATTGAGTGTCAGCACTTTTGCATCATCATAATCCAGACCCAATTTCACGCCCGCAGCTATCATGGACTCAATAAGATAAAAAACATAAGCGGGGCCTGATCCTGAAAGGCCGGTAACCGCATCAAGAAGTTTTTCATCGAATTCGATAACATGGCCCATGGCCTCAAGAATTCTTCTGCTCATGCTGATTTCGTCATGCTGCACATGACGGTTTGCACTCATACCGGACATACCCTGCAGCACAAGCGCCGGAGTATTGGGCATCACGCGAATGACAGGTAACATTTTTCGGGAGTTTTCATCCAAAGCTTCATAAAGTAGTTTTTCGATTTTTTCTATGGTAATTCCCGCAGCAATGGAGATGATTAATTTTTTTTCTTTAACCGTAAAGTGGGGATTTTTTGCAATACCAGTCAGCACATTATCCATTTGTTGTGGTTTTATCGCTAGAATAAGCACCTGACATGAATCAAACAACATAAAGTTGTCCTGAACAGTATTGATCCCATAGTTTTTTTCCAGAAATTTCAGTCGCTCCGGCATGACATCGCTAATGGTTATGGAGGAAGGCTGGAAAATTCCGCTTTGAATCATGGCGCCTGCAAAAGCTTCACCCATGTTACCTCCTCCAATAATCCCGATATTTTTATTGCCCTTCGGCATTTATTCCTCCATTTCCATGCGATGGTTTAATTTAAATCCAAACCTGTTAAATCTCTGAGGCAATCGTACCAGGTTTCAAAGTAAAATTTCAATTCCTTGCTATTTCCTGGTCAGATTTTATTGAAATACCTTGACTTATTTAAAGAAATGGCATTATTTTTCAAAATCCACTTGTAAATTATAAAATGAAACAGTAACTGTTTTTCCATCGAAAGACAATTATAAACAGAGAGGACAGGAAGAAAATGTTTGTTATCGGGTATTTTTTGATTGCAGTTGCAAAGGTTCTGGATTTCGTTCTACTTTTTTTGATGATTGCTGTTATTGCAAGAGCTGTTTTGTCCTGGGTCAGCCCGGATCCTTTTAATCCGATCGTCAGGTTTATCAGCAACGTTACCGAGCCTGTTCTCTACCCCATTCGAACAAAGCTTCCGGTGGTGTTTGGTGGAATTGATTTGTCACCAATAATTGTTTTGCTGGGGGTTATGTTTCTCAGGGCTTTTTTGGTGAACAGCCTCATGAGAATGGCGCAAACCCTTTTATAAATTATTGTAATAAATTAAGGAATAGTTATGAAAATCACCCCTTTCGATGTTCATCAACAGCAATTTAAAATTCGTTTCAGGGGGTTTGACATTCGGGAAGTAGATGCCTTTCTGGAAAGAACGGCAGATTTGTTCGATGAATTAAAACGGGAAAATGAAAACCTGAAAGTTGAAATTCAACGGCTTCGCCGGCAAATTCAGGGGCATTTGGATCGTGAACAAACCATAAAACGTGCTATGGTAAACAGTCAGAAGGCTTTGGATCAGATGAAAGAAAATGCCAGAAAATCCGGAGAAATTATTGTTGCCGAAGCCGAAGTTGCAGCGGAAAAAATCCTGCACAGAGCACACAATCGTCTTGTCCAGCTTCACGAAGATATTTCCGAATTAAAACGTCAGCGGCTTCAAATTGAAGTCCAGATTCATTCTGTTTTAGATGCTCATGCAAAATTGCTCGAACTCAGCAAAGAAAGTATGAAAGCAGTGGATGATGAAGAATCGAAAATAATGGTTTTGAAACAGCCAAGGTGAAAATAAATTTAATTATTTACATTTTTTCTGAACCGATAAAACAGATAACAGACAACTGGTGATATTCAATGGCAAAAATTGATGCATTTTTTAAACTCATGAACGATCAGGGGGCTTCCGACCTTCATTTGGCTGCGGGACAACCGCCGGCACTTCGAATCCGGGGGGATGTCGAAAGGATAAAATATAAAGTTCTCGATAATGACAGCCTGAGAGCCATGCTTTATGAAATCGCACCTGAAGACAAGGTTAAAGTGTTTGAAGAAACCGGTGACGTAGATTTTGGCTATGAAATTCCAGGGTTGGCCCGCTACCGGGCTAATTTTTTTATGCACAAAAACGGTGTTGGTGCAGTGTTCAGAGAGATTCCCTCAACGATTATGACAGCTGAAGATCTCGGACTTCCACCGGTAATCTCTAAGCTGGCCTCCCTTCCGCGGGGACTGGTATTGGTTACCGGACCAACCGGGAGCGGTAAATCAACGACTCTGGCTGCTATTGTCGATGTGGCTAACCGATCGAGAAAAGACCATATCATCACCATAGAAGATCCCATCGAATTTGTTCATAAAAGCCAGGGCTGCATTGTCAACCAAAGAGAAATCGGTCTCCATACCAAATCCTTCCACTCCGCTTTGCGTGGCGCCCTTCGCGAGGACCCCGACATCATACTTGTAGGTGAGTTGCGGGATCTGGAAACTATTTCTTTAGCCATAGAGGCTGCATCAACAGGCCATCTGGTATTTGGCACTCTTCATACAACCAGTGCGCCCAAAACAGTGGACCGGGTGATTGAGGTTTTCCCTGCCAACCAACAGTCTCAGATTCGCTCTACTTTGTCCGATGGCCTGCGTGCGGTTGTAGCCCAGGTACTTTTTAAACGGATAGACACCAAGGGACGGGTTCCGGCCCTTGAAATTTTAATTGCAACACCTGCCGCCCGCAACCTGATTCGTGAAGCCAAGACACATCAGCTTCCATCTGTGATGCAAACCGGCAAGCGTTATGGCATGCAACTTCTTGATGATGCCATCATGGATTTGTTTAATAAAGGTTACATTAGTGGTGATGACGCATATCTTAAAGCAAATGAAAAATCCCGGTTCAGGCCGCTTCTGAAAAATCCACCCTCGGATTTTACCGAAGCTTAAACATTTTTTTTTAAAAGTTGGTATTTGCTATGAGAAAACAGGAAATAGACCATATTCTGACCAAAATGCTCGATTCATATCCGGATGTATCCGATCTTAATCTGACGCCTGGAAAATCTCTTCAGGTAGAAAGTAACGGCGAACTTGTGGCTGTTGAGATGAAGCCCGATTTCAAGGAGTTAACCCCCTTTCAAACGGAAACGTTTGCCCTGAACCTGATCAACCAGGATCGCAGACTAACTGAAATGCTGATGAATTCAGGTTCCTGTGACCTTTCCTACGGTCTGCCCGGCAAGGCTCGTTTTCGGGTGAACATCTTTTCCCAGTCATCAAATTATACCATCGTATTGCGTAAACTTGAGTCGAAAATTCCCACGATTGATGAACTGAACCTTCCTGATGCCATGCATAAGATCGCACAGGAAAAAAACGGCATTGTGTTTGTCACCGGAGCTACCGGAAGCGGCAAAACAACATCCCTTGCAGCTGTCCTGGATGAAATCAACGATTTAAAATCGGTGCACGTGGTTACCCTGGAAGATCCCATCGAATATCAGCACCCCCATAAAAAAGCCACATTCAATCAGCGAGAACTTGGGCTTGATTTTGATACGTTTGTCAATGGCCTCAGGTCGGCCCTTCGGCAGGCGCCAAAGGTGATCCTGGTCGGTGAAATGCGCGACCGTGAAACCATTGAAATCGGCTTGAAAGCTGCCGAAACAGGGCATCTGGTGCTCACGACACTTCATACTGTAGATGCCGGTTCAACCATCAACCGAATCATCGGTATGTTCAGCACCGAAGAGGAAATCCAAATTCGGACACGCCTTGCTGATACAGTAAGATGGATCGTTTGCCAAAGACTTCTTCCTAAAATAGGAGGAGGACGAATTGCCGCTTTTGAAATCTTAGGAACCAATCTTCGGGTAAAAGATTCCATTCTGCATGGTGAATCCGAGGGTAAAACTTTCAATGATATTATGGAAGCCGGTAAACCATTCGGGATGACCACATTTGATGCTTATATTGTGCGCTTATATGAACTTGGGGTTATTACTCAGGAAACAGCTCTTGCTTATTGTTCCCGAAAGGGCGTTGTGGGAAGGGGCATCGATTCGGTAAAAAGTGCCAGAGGTGAAACTACTACCGATATCGATAGACTTGAAATAGACAAGGATTATAGTAAAACCTATTAAAGGCTGGGCAAAGGCTTATGGAAATTATTTGCGACAATTGTCAAAAAAAGCTAAACATTCCGGATAATAAAATTCCCAAAGATCGTGTTGCATACCTGAACTGCCCCGGATGCAAAAATCGACTGGCTGTTACTTTAAACCCACAGCCTGAGGAACAGCAGGAAAATGAATCCAATTCTACGATTTTTGATGAAGTGATTTCAGATGCCTATGATGCTGCTGAAAAACCTTTTGATTTTCTGGAGGAAAAAGCCAAAACATCCTTGGTGTGCCTCATGGATCAGGAAATTCAAGAAAAAATTAATCCGATATTAGTTAATCTGGAATATCATAATACCGTTGCGGAAAGTGCCCGGGACGCTTTAAAAAAGATGCGGTACCATACATTTGATATTGTTATCCTGGATGAACTTTTTGATTGCAAAAATTATCACTCCAATGGTGTACTGATTTATCTGCAACACCTTCCCATGGTAATGAGAAGAAATATCTTTTTGATCCTGCTCACCACCCGATTTCGAACAATGGACAATATGGAGGCCTTTCATAGAAGCGTCAATTTGATTGTCAACAGGGCCAATATCAATGATTTTAACAAAATCCTTTTGCGCGGTATTGCCGACCACGAGGTTTTCTACAAAGTTTTTCAAAATACCGCTAAAAAAATTCTTGGGAATTGACTTGTTCATAGAAAGGATAGCTGCTGACCATGCTGTTTGTCATTGATGTGGGCAATACAAATATTGTGATGGGTATTTACGAAGGTTTAAAGCTTGTCAAAGACTGGCGAATTCGTACGGAAAGAAATACAACCGCAGACGAATTCAATGTATTGGTAACAAACCTGTTTTCCCAGGGGGGAATGCGTCCCGGAAATATCGAAAAAACCATCATCTCATGTGTGGTGCCACCGATGGTGACAATTCTCGATGGGTTTTGCCGAAAGTATCTCGCACATACCCCTCATTGGGTGGATGCAAGATCTTATAAAAAAATGCCTATTTTGTATAGTAATCCTTCCGAGGTGGGTGCGGACAGAATTGTCAACTCCGTGGCTGCATATGAAAAATATCAAACCAGTCTTATCGTCATAGATTTCGGCACGGCTACCACTTTTGATGCCATCTCTGAAAAGGGTGAATATCTGGGGGGTGCCATTAGCCCTGGAATTATGATCTCCGCTGAAATCCTGTTCCAAAAAGCCTCCAAGCTTCCGCGAGTCGAAATATTGACACCTCCGGATCATGTAATAGGAAAAAATACCGCTGAAAGCATCCAGTCCGGAATAATTTTCGGATATGCGGGGCTGGTCGATGGAATAGTTAATCGAATGAAAAATGAGATGAGTAACAAAGCTCGGGTTATTGCAACCGGCGGCCTTGCCGGACCGATGTTTAAAGTCTCTAAAACTATCGAAACAGTTGAGAAGAATTTAACCCTGGAGGGGTTAAGAATTATAAGCCAAGGTTTCTAAATAGCCTACAAACCCACGAATGCTATTGGTTAGAAAGCCTCGTTCTCTTTCCTGTGCGGGCTGGTCCAGAGCAAAAAATCCAGCCAGATTTTTATCTTCCTGCAAAAGAAGGTTGAGACAATCCGAAACAAAATCTTTTTTGGGTGAACTCTCAAGCTCTTCCCGTATAATTTTTTCCCATAAAGTTAGCTGTTCTTTATGCCGCGATAGCAAACCCATGGCATCATTTTTCATGCCGAAATGGCTGTAGCAGATTTTTTCCGGAGCTTGTGCAATCAAGGTATTGATGCTTTTAATGGATGTTTCCATAAAAAATGTTGGGGGTGTGGCAGGACGAAGGTATTCATAAGCAGGTTCAATGGAAAAACATACTCCCCCGGCTTCACCGGCAAACAGATAATCACCTGACAGGAAACTGACATGGTGTGCACTATGTCCCGGAGTCAGGAAACATTTGATTTCTTTTGATTTGAAACCTTCAGCATCTAAAAAACGCTTCTCATCAACACCTTTGATATGCCCATATCGGTGCGCGATTGCTCCAAGGGTCTTGATAGTACCTTCCCATAATCTGGTGGGATCCGACAGATGATTAATTCCTGCCCTGTGGCAAACGATCGGAGTTTCAGTAAAATGTTGCGCCAGTTCTCCGATACCACCTGCATGATCAATATGGATATGGGTTAAAAGAATATAATCCAGATGAGCCACACCCAGGTCTTCAAGGGTTTTGATCAGTCCGGGTACTGTTACCGATGGTCCTACATCAACGATAAAATTGATGTCTCCTTTGTAAAGCCATGTTCCGATAAAATTTTCAAACCCCCTCATGGGCGGATCAAGGGTTATTAAAAAAAGATCGTCAGACATTTTGTCAATTTTGGGCCTTTTTGTGATTATTTCCTCATCCATTATTTTTCCTTTAAGGTTACTGTAACAAATCCGCTGATAATTTCGGTGATCATCAAAACGGCATTCATCACCTATCTTGCAGGCCCTCTTGAATGGCGTTGATCAGTTTTACCGTTGATAAAGTGTTGGCAACATTATGTACCCGAACGATATGTACTCCTTTTAAAATTGAAGCGGATATTACGGCCTGGGTACCTGTTTCAACTTGGGGGTCATCAGCGGAAAACTCATTGTGGAAATGTTTTTTCAGTGTATTCCGGATAAAAGCTTTTCTGGAAGGGCCTATGAGAATGGGGATATTCAACTGCTTGAATTCGGATAAATTCCGAATTACCTGCAGGTTATGATTCGTATTTTTACCAAAACCGATTCCCGGGTCGATAATGACTTTGGATCGCTCAATTCCTTTATTAACAGCAAACTCAATGCGTTCTGAAAAGAATGCTTTTAATTCCCCAATGAGGTTATCATAATGGGGGTTTAACTGCATGGTTCCGGGAGCCCCCTTCATGTGCATCAGGATTACCGGAACTTTTCTTTGAGCGGCCAGATCAGCAAGAGAAGGGTCCATTCGAAGGGCACTGATATCATTAATAATACTTGCGCCGGCATCGAGGGCTCTTTTTGCGACACCTGCTTTGGTGGTATCGATGGAAATGGGAACACTGACACGTTTAGCAAGATGTTCAATGATTGGCAGTACCCTTTGAATTTCTTCTTCTTGCGAAACTTCTTTGGAAAACGGGCGGGTGGATTCCCCCCCGATGTCTAAAATATCAGCGCCTTCTTCATAAAGTTTTTCACCATGGACAACAGCATCTTTGTATGTATAAAATTTTCCGCCATCAGAAAAAGAATCGGGAGTGACATTTAATATTCCCATGATCAATGTTCGACGGCCTATTTCAAGCCGATGACTATCCCAAATCATGTCAAAAACGGGTCCTGGTGATTTGTTCATGATAAATGACCCGTCTGATTCCCGGAAAACCAGTACCTGATCTTTATCTCTTTATTCAACGGATGTCGTTGACTTTTCCTTTTTATCATCTTCTTCAAAATCATCGGGTTGCGAAAGTATGATTCCGGGTCTCATGGAAAGAATCAACTCGTCGAGTTCCTTTCCCAAGACGGTTTCTTTTTCCAGAAGCAAATCTGAAAGACTATGGAGAATATCTAAATTTTCTTTCAAAACTTTTTTTGCACGATTATAGCTGTTTTTAATCAGGCGATTGATTTCCTCGTCTATTTTTTTAGCGGTTTCCTCGGAGTAATCCCGGTGCTGGGCAATCTCCCGGCCCAGAAAAATTTGCTCTTCTCCTTTGGAAAAGCTCATGGGTCCGAGTTCGCTCATTCCCCAGTTTCGTACCATGTGCTGAGCCAGTTCAGTGGCTCTTTTGATATCATTAGAAGCACCGGTACTGATTCGGTTGAATACGATTTCTTCAGCCACTCGTCCTGCAAATGCAATGGCAAGTTCGGCCTCTAACTGATCCTTGTATTTAAAGTCTCTTTCCTCGGGTAAAAACCATGTCACACCGGCAGCACGGCCTCTTGGGATAATGGTGATTTTATTGACTGTGTCTGTTCCGGGTAGAAATCTTGCCACCAGGGCATGGCCACCTTCGTGGTAGGCGGTCGTTTTTCTGTCCTCATCCCTGACGACTTTGGACTTTCGCTCCAGGCCCATGTAAACTTTATCTTTGGCATCCTCGAAGTCCACCATTTCAATTTTTTCTTTGTTTCTTTTGGCTCCAAGCAGTGCGGCTTCGTTAACCAGATTTTCTAAATCCGCACCTGAAAAACCAGGGGTTCCTTTGGCCAAAACAATCGCGTCCACATCGGAAGCTAAAGGAACTCGTTTCATATGTACCCGTAATATTTTTTCACGTCCCTTGATATCAGGAAGAGAAACCACAACCTGGCGGTCAAAACGACCTGGTCGCAGAAGGGCGGGATCAAGAACATCCGGACGGTTCGTTGCTGAAATCAGGATAACCCCTTCGTTGGATTCAAAGCCGTCCATTTCAACCAGAAGCTGATTCAGGGTCTGTTCACGCTCATCATGACCGCCTCCTAATCCTGCCCCGCGATGACGCCCCACCGCATCGATTTCATCAATGAAAATAATACAAGGTGCGTTCTTTTTCCCCTGCACGAAAAGATCACGAACACGAGATGCCCCAACTCCCACAAACATCTCGACAAAATCCGAACCACTGATGGAATAAAAGGGAACTCCCGCCTCACCTGCAATTGCCCTTGCCAAAAGGGTTTTCCCAGTGCCTGGGGGACCCATCAATAATACACCTTTGGGGATTCTTCCTCCCAACCGCGTAAATTTTTTAGGATCGCTCAAAAACTCGACAATCTCACTGAGTTCTTCTTTGGCTTCGTCAATTCCGGCTACATCTTCAAAGGTTACCTTGGCCTGTTGATCGGACAACAGCCTGGCTCTGCTTTTACCAAATGAGAGGGCTTTACCGCCACCCGATTGCATTTGTCTCATGAAAAATATCCAAACCCCGATGAGAATGATCATGGGAAACCACGAAATCAGCAGCGACATGTACCACGGAGATTCGGCTTCCGGTTTTGCCTTGATCGCCACTCCTTTTCCGCGAAGTGTATCAATCAGGCTGGCATCTTGCGGAGCATAAACTTTGAATTTGGATCGATCACGGTCCGTAACTAAAAGTTCCTGGCCCTGGATTACCACTTCCGTGATCTGCTCCGACTCCACCATATATAAGAATTCCGAATAACTTATATCGGTTTCTGTCAAGTGTTGCTGGTTAAAAAGATTATAAAGCATGATCATCATCAGAGTGATGACAAGCCATAGTGCCATGTTTTTATAAAAAGGATTCAAATATTACCTCCCAATTTGCATAACGTGCATGAAATAATAGATTGCAAATATATATTTTAAACATTTTAAAAATTTAGGCAAGAAAAACTTATCCTCTATAGTTCTGATCTCCTAAGCAATCTTACTTTAAGGACCTTTTGCGTGGAAGATTTTATTTTAACAGAGTCGTCTATCTGGTATCCGGCTACCCATATTATTTTTCCTGAGCATTCCAGAATGGGGATGTTTTTTCTATGAGAAAAAGGCACCTTGTTGTTGATAAAAAATTTTTTAAGCTTTTGAAACCCTGATAATCCTAATGGCCTGAAACGATCACCAGGACGAAAAGAACGAACAAGAAGAGGGTAACATAAAGAGACCATATCCATATATGCTTCTTTTGGATCTGTGACGGCATAAGAATTTGATTTTTTCAACCATGAAACCTCGCGTGAAGATAGTTCCGTCAAATGAATCAACTGGTCTGTTTCCCTGATAAAAACCGTTTGAGGATTGGTAATTATGTATTCAAACCATGTCTGCTGAATCCCGTTCCGACTTGTGTGATTTTTGATTCGGCCTTTGTTTTTTCGGCGGACTATTTCCAGTGTATTATTTTTACGTTTGATCCGCACCGGACCGGGAAAATCCAACTGAAATGTTTTGTTTTCCGAATTAATTAATTCCAAAACAGCATCCATATGCCTGAATCCAACACCATGCAGATTGCCTTTGACTTCGAATACGGCCTTACGAATGATTCGTCTTGCAGCTGCTATAGGTATTTTTTTCAATTCCGGAATCAATAGCCTGATATTAGAATTGTCTCCCGGCGATTGAATCTCCTGAAAAAGCGGATCTACCACTGTATCAAGCCAGTTTTGTTCATCTCTGATTATTTCAGCCGTCTGGTTTAAGTTCGCAACGATTTCAGAATTATACTCCGATGCAAGCAAAGGAATGAGACGATGGCGGATTCGATTTCGGAGAAACTGTGGGTCCATATTGGAAGAATCCGTGATATGGGCAATATTTTCGGATTGAAGAAAATATTCGATATCTGAGCGGCTGATATTTATCAGGGGCCGAATGACCATGCCTCTTTTGGGAGGAATACCTGAAATCCCCTGGGGTCCGCTTCCCCTGAGGATATTGATCAAAACGGTTTCCGCCATGTCATCTTTTTGATGCCCAAGTGCGATTTTGTCAAAACCTTTTTCGCGGGCCGTTTCATTTAAAAATTTATGACGAAGGATTCTTCCTGCCTCCTCTGTGGATAATTTATGATGTATCGAGAATTCTTTCACATCTGTCTTTTTACTAAAGCAGGGCAAATTTAAATTTTTAGCAACAGATACAACAAACTCAGCGTCACGATCTGATTCTGCGCCTCGCATACCATGGTTAAAATGGACGATTCCCATACGAAGATCAAATTCAGGCGAATATTTCAACAGAATATGAAGCAGTGCAATGGAATCAGCACCACCGGAAACAGCTGCCAGCACCGCATCACCAGACTTAATCATGGAGTGTTGTATTATCGTGGCTTTTACTGCTTTTATCAGCCCTGTGGTTTTCATCCGCACAAGTTCCTTATAATTTGGTACATTCTTTTTCCTTGATAATTTTTTTTGAATCCGATATCTTATCTGACAGTTGTGCTAAGCGGGGAGCTAGCGGTGCCCTGTACCCGAAATCCGCTTAATGCGGGGCTGAATTCCCTCTCGAGGATTTGCAGCCGATAGTCATGAGTCACTATGATCGGCCGCCGCGCAACAGACGGTCTCGAACCTCGTCAGGTCCGGAAGGAAGCAGCGATAAGGGATGCGGTCTGTGTCGTGGATCGATTCCGATACAGTCAGTGGCTTATCCATTCGGATGAAATTCGACAGAGGGTGCACAACGTTTACTTTAAATTGGTAAAATTTTCGAAAACCTGTCAATAAACTAACTTATCCTATCACATAACCATTCAAATAGCACCACTAAGCTTTATCAGAAAACATCAAATTTAAACAATATGTCATAGCCCTTCACAACTGCTGCCAAAAATCCAAAATTATCAGTAAATTGCGATCTTCTTGACAAGCTTGCATATAGTATTATTTTCTCAACAATTTTAAAGGGTTTAACCATAGAGTCGTTCTCTCTTAGTCATTTTTGTTTAAATAGCGGAAATTTTGAAATATTTGAAACACTGTCCATTGATTTTATTAAAAAAGTAATTAAAAACAAAAGTAAGGATAAGAGGAAGAAAGGATGCCGGAAAAAAAAAATATAGAAATTCAAACAGAAGATTCTGAAGACCGGGACCACGGACAAGAGATACCTGAGAATCAGTCCAACCTTGAAAATACTCAAAAAACAACTCAAGAAAACAATACACCTGGTGAGGAAACCTCTGAAGAAAAACTGTCTGATCCGATAAAAAAAATGGAGACCAGGATTGAAGAATTGGAAAAAGAGGTTGAGGCCAACTACGACAGATTTATCAGGGTGACAGCGGATTTTGAAAATTACAAGAAACGAACAGTCCGTGAAATGAGCGACTTAAGAAAGTTTGCAAATGAAAATATCCTAAGAGATATGCTGTCGGTGGTGGACAACCTTGAGCGAGCAATTGAATCAGGTTCAAAGCATGACAGTGAAAAGCAGACTATACTTGAAGGTGTGGAAATTACATTAAAAGATTTATCTAGGATGTTTGAAAAATATGGGGTTAAAGATTTCAAGGCTGAGGGTGAGCCTTTTGATCCGGTTTTTCATCAGGCCATGATGCAAGAGAAAACCAATGATTATCCGGACAACACTGTTCTGAACGAGTTCCAAAAAGGTTACACAATTCATGAGCGCCTTTTAAGACCTGCAATGGTGGTTGTAGCAAGGAATGCATCAGATAAGCAAAGTGATGAAACAGATGAATCGAATTAAACTAACGGGAAATAATAAATATCCCGATCTAAAAAATTCTTTAAGAAAGGAAGTTTAAGGAGGAACGTATGGGAAAAGTAATCGGAATTGATTTGGGCACAACCAATTCATGTGCCGCTATTATGGAGGGTGGAGACGCAAATGTAATTACCAACGCCGAAGGCGGTAGAACCACCCCTTCAGTTGTGGCGATTTCCGAAGATGGGAAACGTTTGGTAGGGCAGATTGCTAAAAGGCAATCGATCACAAACCCTGAAAACACCGTTTTCGGGGTAAAAAGGCTTATTGGGCGAAGATTTAACTCACCTGAAATCCAAAAAGACAAAAAGATTTTGCCCTATAAGATTGAAGAGGCATCCAATGGTGATGTTAAAATCAACATCAGGGGAAAACAGTTCAGTCCTGCGGAGATATCTTCATTCATTCTGGCTCATATCAAGAGTTATGTGGAAGACTATCTTGGAGAAAAAGTCACTGATGCCGTCATCACGGTTCCGGCTTACTTTAATGATAGCCAGCGCCAGGCAACAAAGGACGCGGGCAAGATTGCAGGATTAAATGTTCTTCGCATAATAAATGAGCCGACAGCTGCTTCCCTGGCTTATGGTCTGGATAAAAAGAAAGATGAAAAAATCGCCGTATTCGACTTGGGGGGCGGCACCTTTGATATTTCGATTCTGGAAATCGGCGAAGGCGTATTTGAAGTCAAATCCACCAATGGGGATACCCATCTGGGTGGGGAAGATTTTGACCTGCGGGTGATAGACTATCTGGCCGATGAATTCAAAAAGGATCAGGGCATTGACATTCGAAATGACAAAATGGCTCTTCAGCGGTTAAAAGAAGCTGCGGAAAAGGCCAAGATGGAACTTTCCAGTTCTCTGGAAACGGATGTTAATTTACCTTTTATTACAGCCGACTCCAGTGGTCCGAAACATATGAACATCCGAATTACCAGGGCAAAACTCGAATCCCTGGTCAGTGACCTTCTCGACAAACTGGAAGGGCCCTGCAGAACCGCCTTGAAAGATTCAGGACTGAGTGCCAAAGAAATCGACGAGGTTATTTTGGTAGGCGGTATGACCCGTATGCCGGCGGTTCAGGAGAGGGTACAGAAAATTTTTGAAAAAGTGCCCCACAAAGGAGTCAATCCTGACGAAGTTGTGGCTGTTGGTGCGGCTATCCAGGGTGGTGTGCTAAAAGGCGATGTAAAGGATGTTCTGTTGCTTGATGTCACCCCGCTATCTCTTGGAATTGAGACCCTGGGTGGTATTATGACCAAACTGATCGAAAAAAATACCACCATACCCACAAAGAAAAGTCAGGTGTTTTCCACGGCTGCTGATAACCAGCCCGCGGTCTCGATTCATGTACTGCAGGGTGAACGCGAGATGGCCGGGCACAATAAAACCCTGGGAAGATTCGAACTTGTTGGGATTCCGCCTGCTCCAAGGGGTGTGCCGCAAATCGAGGTTACTTTTGATATAGATGCCAATGGAATTGTCAATGTATCGGCCAAAGACCTTGCCACCGCAAAGGAGCAATCCATTCAGATCACCGCATCAAGCGGTTTGTCCAAGGAAGAAATCGATCAGTTGGTCAAAGATGCTGAATTGCATTCAGAGGAAGACAAAAAAACCAAAGAATTGGTAGAGTCCCGCAACCAGGCGGATTCCTTGATCTATGCCACCGAAAAATCAATCAAGGATCTTGGTGAAAAAGTGGATGCATCCACCAGGTCCAATATTGAATCGGCCATTGAAAAGCTTAGGAAGTCCATGGAAGGCAGTGATGCCGGTGAAATCCGACGGCTTAGCGAGGAGTTGACCCAGGCTTCCCATAAGCTTGCAGAGGCCATGTATCAGAAGGCTTCAGGTGCTTCGGGAGCACATCCGGGTGCAGGGGGTGAAGAGGCGGCCGGGTCCGCAGGGCGTGGTCCTTCAGATGACGATGTTGTTGATGCCGATTTCGAAGAGGTTAAAGAAGACAAGAAATAATATCGCCCTCTTTAAAACCAAATCCCGTGATGCATATTTTTTGCATCACGGGATTTTTTTTACCACTGACCGGTTTCCGGCAGGATATGTTCGTTCAAATCCGGCTTGACCATTTCTGATAGCTTTGGTAATTATTCCAAATAATTATTTGTGCTGATTTAAATTAAAAACCTGAACATGAAACAAAAACATTATGTTGATTACGGATATTCTTGAAAAAAACGCCAGGCTATATGGCAAGGAAATCGCACTTATAGAACGCGAACCTGCAAAAAATTTGCGCAGACAAATCACCTGGGCGGAGTTTGATGCTCAGGCCGATCGTGTGGCTCAGGCCCTTATCGCGACGGGGATTCAAAAGGGAGATAAGGTGGTTCAATTAATGATGAACTGCCTTGAATGGCTTCCGGTATATTTTGGTATTTTAAGAACCGGTGCATGGGCGGTTCCCCTGAACTTTCGGTTTCAGGCAAAAGATATTCTTTATTGTGCGGAAATATCCGAAGCCAAAGCCGTTTTTTTCGGTCCCGAATTTATCGATCGAATCGAAAAAATCAGATACAAGCTCGATGCGATGGTCAAGACGTATATTTTCACAGGCCCTGAACATTTAAAGCCTGAAGGTACCCAAGGCATAGACAAAATACTATGGTCGGGCTGCTGTGAAAAACCTTGTGTCCCACTGGATCTTTCGGATGAAGCCGCGCTGTATTTCACCTCGGGAACCACCGGAAAACCAAAAGCAGTGCTGCTGTCCCACCGTAATCTGGAATTTTCCTGCAAAGTGGAAAACCACCATCACAATCAAACCCATGAAGACAACTTTCTTTGTATCCCGCCACTGTATCATACCGGTGCAAAAATGCACTGGTTCGGCAATTTTATCGCCGGAGCCAAATCGGTTATTTTAAAAGGGGTCAGGCCTGAATGGATACTCGAAACCGTTTCTCAGGAACGTGTCACCATTGTTTGGCTGCTCGTTCCCTGGGCACATGACATCCTGATTGCCGTTGAAAATGGCGAGATCAACTTAAAGAATTATCGCCTAGACCAATGGCGTCTGATGCATATCGGCGCCCAACCGGTGCCGCCGGCATTGATCAAAAAATGGAAACAGGTTTTTCCCCACCATCAGTATGACACCAACTATGGGCTTACGGAAGCCACTGGACCCGGTTGCGTTCATCTTGGGCTTTCCAATACCGACAAAGTCGGTGCTATCGGAATTCCGGGATTTAACTGGCAATGCCGTATCCTTGACAGCCGGCTCAAGCCACTTTCCAATGGTGATCCAGGAGAACTTGCCGTTCGGGGGCCCGGGGTGATGAAAGAATACTATAAAAACCCTGATGCCACTGCCGCAAGTATAGTTGACGGATGGCTGCTCACCGGAGACATCGCCCGCATGGATTCAAATGGCTTTTTATGGCTGGTGGATCGTAAAAAAGACGTTATTATTACCGGCGGAGAAAATATTTTCCCGGTGGAAATCGAATCCTTTTTTATGGACCATGAATGTATTCAGGATATTGCAGTGATCGGTTTGCCGGATGAGCGTCTTGGAGAAATCGTGGCTGCAATCATTAAAGTCAAGCCCTGTAAAGAACTTACCGAACAAGAGCTTATTCGATTTTCCGAAAAGCTCCCGCGCTATCAGAGACCCAGAAAATTTTTTTTCGATGATGTTCCCAGAAATCCGACCGGCAAAATCGAAAAACCTAAGTTGAGAAAAAAGTATGCCGGAAGAACCGAAAGTCTGCAGATTTAAACAATCAGGAAAATCCTGATTTCTGATATAAAAACCACCTGTCCCATCAGTGATGAAAACCTTCAAAACGATTAATCGTTGACATACCATAAGTTTTTGGGCGATAGATAAGCATTTGGGATGAAGAAAACATCTCTAAAAATAAACCCGAAAACGAAAGGAGATAGATCAGATGCGAAAACTTTTCTCACTTTTTACCATTTTATTTATGACCATGGTTATTTTTACCGTCGGGCCGGTGATGGCTCAAAAAGAGTATATCAACGGCATTGACGCCAATTTTCCACCATTTGCCTATGTGGATAAAAACGGTGTTCCTGCAGGTTTTGACGTGGATGCCGTCAACTGGATCGCTGAAAAGATGGGATTTAAGGTCACACATCGGCCCATGGAATGGAGTGGTATCATTGCAAGCCTTGAGGCGAAAAAAATTGATTTTATTGCTTCAGGCCTTTCCGTCACCGAAGAACGGGCCCAGAAAATTAATTACACCATACCCTACTGGGAAATCAAACAGGTTTTCGTGGTCAAAACCGACAATTCTTTGACCGTTGATGAGATAAAAACCGGAGGAAAGCTGTTAGGTGTCCAAAGCGGTACTTCGGAGGCCAAATGGTTGAAAGATCAAATCGGCAAGGACGGTATTAACTACACTTTGCGTATGTATGATTCGGCACCAATGGCTGTGGAGGATGTGATTAACGGCAGAATCGATGCAGCAGCCATGGATGATGCTCCGGCAGCCGATGCTGTTGGTAAAAAACCGGTAAAAATATTAGGGACTTTCGGCATGGATCCTGAAGATTTTGCTTACGGGGTCAACAAGGCAGATACCGAGTTGCTGGAACTGCTCAACAAAGGTATTGAAATGCTTATGGCCGATCCCTACTGGGATGAGTTGGTCAAAAAATATGAGCCCGGTGCTCACTAATTAATGGTATTGAGTCAACCCCCGATGTTGTAAAACAATAAGCATGTTGGCTTCAATCCGGCACATTTTTAAAGGGTCGAGTAGCTGAATGACCGCTCAATTTATTCCGGATATATCCATTACCCTCAGGCAAGGCCCTAAGAAGTAATATGGTTTTTAGGCCTGAAAGGTCGTTACATATCAGCCCGGGGCAACGCCCCGGGAATGGATAAATAACGCTGCCCCAGGGCGTTGCCCTGGGCTGATATGTCTTGCGCCTTTAGCGCGTAACTTTGTATGCATAAACATATTTCGGGCATATATCGGTACGATTCTCGTTCCTACGCTGGGCGTGTCAAGCACTACTTAAATTAAGGTAGATTTAATGGATGCCTTTACCGCTATTATCGATGCCCTGCCCTATATTCTCAAAGGCACGGCGGTTACTGCCGGCATTGTGATCGGGGCCATGGTGCTGGGCCTGATAGCCGGAATTCCCATGGCTGTTGGACAGGTTTACGGCAATCGTCCGGTTCGTTTCATGGTGGGTGTTTATGTCTGGTTCTTTCGGGGTGTGCCTGTTCTCGTTCTTCTGTTTCTGGTGTATTTTGGTGTTTTCGGCTTTATTGAAATCAAACTCAGATCAGGCTATGGAATTTATATCAATTTCAGTCCGTTTATGGCCGCGTGCCTGGTTATGGGAATGGTCAGTGCAGCCTACCAGTCTCAAATTTTCAGGGGCGCAATACAAGCTTTACCCCAGGGCCAGCTTAAAGCGGCAAGTGCTTTGGGCATGAGTGACTCCATGGCCATTCGCACAATTATTCTACCCCAGGCCTTAAGAATTGCAATCCCGGCATGGTCCAATGAATTTTCCATAGTACTTAAGGATTCCGCCGTGGCTTTTGTGCTGGGAACCACGGAAATCATGGCCAGAACCCACTTTGTAGCTTCGCGGACCTACCAGCACCTTCCCTTGTATCTTTTAGCCGGGGTTTTATATTTCATTCTGACATGGATGGGGGTTAAAGCCCTTTTAAAGCTGGAACATAAGGTAAGAATACCCGGATATTCCAATTAAGAATTGAACCCATATGAACAATAACGTCGCAACGGTTCTTCAAATTACGGACATTCACAAAGTTCTCGGAGGAAAAGAAATTCTCCGCGGAGTGTCTATGACTGTGGATAAAGGAGAACTGAAAATTCTTATAGGGCCTTCAGGTGGAGGGAAAAGCACTCTGCTGCAATGTATTAATTTTCTTTTACCTCCGGATCAGGGGAGAATTTTTCTCGACGGCAGCGAAGTCCATTTTCACAAAAAAGCCGAGCTTTATCGGTATCGGCAGCAGGTGGGTATGATTTTTCAGGATTTCAACCTGTTTGACCATTTGAACGCTCTGGACAATGTATCGATCGCGCTCAGGAAAGTAAAAAAGATTCATAAAGCCGAAGCCGGAGACAGAGCTTATCATGAGCTTGAACGGGTAGGGCTTTCAGATAAGACGGATTTGTATCCGGCGGAGTTGTCAGGGGGGCAGAAACAACGGGTGAGCATTGCCAGGGCCCTTGCCATGGATCCCAAAGTCATTTTACTGGATGAACCCACATCGGCTTTGGATCCTGAACTTATCGGTGAGGTGCTCAGAGTTATCGTTGACCTGGCTCGCTCAGGAATGACCATGATCATGGCCACACATCAGATAGGATATGTCAAATCGCTCACCAATGAAATACTGTTCATGGAAAACGGGCGGATTATCGAGCATGGACCTCCTGAAAAACTGCTAAGCGCCGATGCCGATACCCGGTGTCGCGGATTTTGCGAAATGCTTAAGGACCTGGTACGGGAGCCCTGAAGAATGGATTGGGATTTTTATGGTCAACATCTTATTCCGGCTCTAAACGACGGACTTTGGATCAGCATACTGTTGATCTTGCCTTCGGCTACGGGTGGGCTTGCCTTAGGAATTTTAACCGGAACGATCCGGACATTCGGGCCACCATGGCTCAAAAGAATCGGAAACTTTTATGCCGGTATTTTTCGCGGAACACCTCTGGTGGTTCAGCTCTTTATTCTTTATTTCGGGCTTCCCAATATAGGAATTTACCTGTCACCTTATGCAGCCGCAGTTACCGGGTTTATCCTCTGCTCAGGAGCCTATCAGTCCGAATATATTCGGGGAGGACTATCGGCCATCAAGCGGGGACAACTTATGGCTGCAAAATCACTGGGGTTTTCCTCAACCGGGTCCATTTTCTGGATTGTTCTTCCTCAGGCAATGCGACGGGCACTTCCGGGCTGCGGCAACGAGATCATCTATCTGATTAAATATTCGTCCCTTGCCTATATCATCACATGCATTGAAATCACCGGGCAGGCAAGAGATGTGGCCACCACGTATTTTCGGTTTACCGAATCGTTTTTTGTGGCGGGTCTATACTATCTGGCGCTTGTATCCATTGCCGGTATTGCGCTGGGAAAGCTCGAAAAAAAACTTTACATACCAGGTTTTGGAAAGCAGCATTAGCATATGGAACAACCGATACCTTATCAGTTAGGTGACGACACCGTCAACGAGATCAAAAATACTGTCGGAGACGACAATGTCATCACCGACCATGATGTGTTAAAACAGTATGACCGGGATGCATCCTTTCTCCGTTCAATCCCTCAGGTCATGGTCATGGCCCGGTCCACAGGACAGATCAGCAGGCTTTTAAAACTGGCCAATATAAAAAAATTTCCGGTGGTGCCAAGGGCCGGAGGCACGGGACTCACCGGCGGGTGCCTCCCGATTTTCGGCGGTGTGGTGCTGAATTTGTCCTCCATGAACCGGATTAGAGCCATCGATACCCATAATTTAATTGCAGATGTTGAGCCGGGTGTGATTACGCTGGACCTCAGAAATGCTGCTAAAGAAAAAGGGCTTTTCTATCCTCCGGATCCGGCCGGGATGGATAAAAGCACAATCGGGGGAAATGCTGCTACTTCAGCAGGGGGACCATCCTGCCTTAAATATGGCACAACAAAAGATTATATTCTGGGGCTGGAGGTGGTTTTGCCCCAGGGAGAAATTATTGCCGTCGGCACCCGCACCCGAAAGGGGGTTGTGGGTTATGATCTGACCCACTTATTGGTTGGTTCCGAGGGAACATTGGGTATTATCACAGGTCTCATTTTAAAATTGATCCCCCACCCGCCTAAAAGTAAAACATTGGGAGCCGTTTTTCATGATATCCGAAATGCCATGACCGCTGTCACTCAAATCCAGGTGCAGGGGCATCTTCCGGCCGCACTGGAATTTATGGATGCCAAATGCCTTGGCCTTGTCAAGGATTTGATATCTTTTTCCATTCCCGGAGAAAAGGCGGCTTATGTTATAGTCGAAGTTGACGGTACCGAAGAACAAACAAAGGCTTCCCTGGCTGAAATTGGTAAAATCTTAAAACAAATGGGTGCATCGGATCTGTTGGAAGCCCGGGATGAATCCCAGAGGGAAAATATCTGGAGCGTGCGTCGTCAAATATCGATTCGTATTCGCGAAACATCCGTAATCAATGTAGCGGAAGATATTGCAGTGCCTATCGGAGGGATAGCCGATCTGGTAAGCGCCATGCCTGAGATCGAAAAAAAATTCGGAGTGAGTCTCTATGCCTTTGGCCATGCCGGCGATGGAAATATCCATATTAATATCACCGCGCCGAAAAAGGATCATCCTTACATTGATGATGCTATCCGGACTGTTTTGAAGACCACCGTGGCCATGGGAGGGACTATTTCAGGTGAGCATGGAATCGGATATGCCAAAAAATCTTTCCTTGGTCTTGAACTCTCACCAACCAGCATCGGTCTCCAGGAAGGTATCAAAAAGCTTTTTGATCCCAATTTGATTTTAAATCCTGGTAAAATTTTCTGATTTTTACTTTAATTGAGTGAATTCATTTGAGTGTAACCTGTTTGTGTGAAAAGTAATACGGTTTAAGGCCTAAAAGGCCGTTACATATCCCAGGGCGACGCCCTTGTCGTTATACACAATTAAAATGCCGACTAGGTACTAAAGTATGTCATTCTGAGGAGGCCAATCCCGAACTATATTGTTTGGTATACAATGACCGGCCGACGAAGAATCTCACTTTTCCAGAGGCACCGCCTGTCTTTTTTGCCGCTCCAGGTCAGAACTGATTTTTTCATTGTCGACCGGAAACCAGATTTTTCGGTCGCCGTGGTTTCAATTGACATTTTGGGAAAATATTTATTTTCAACCATCAAACTGCTGCGTGTCGCTCCCTCAGAATGACAGGCATATAATGACATCCAAACCTTGAAGCCCGTATTCTGGAAAACCTTAAGCTATAGGACCGTTTCCTTTTAAGGAGCCATAATCCGGAACTCAATACTTGTGTATAACGACGAGGGCAACGCCCTGGGAACGGATATACAAAAAAATAAAGCCCTGAAAGGGCGTTACACACGACCATAGGCATCGTGCTTAGCTTAGCTGATTTTATGATATTATATTATTTTTCCGTGACTTTTAAAAATCAGTAAGATACAATCTGTTACGTATTTGTCAGGCTCTTGAATTGAAAAAAAAAGGTTTAGCTCATGATGGCTACGGATTAGAAGTCTAAAAGTTTATCATGGGTAAATATAATAGCACAGTAACTTAGGCGCACTCATGCTGATACCGGGTGGTATCATTGAAATGAACACCAACGGATTATTTGGTATCATTACGGGTGAGGATGACTGATACCTTGATACCAAATTGATACCAATGATACCAAGCCCAAAATACGGAGATGGTACGCCTGGCAGGATTCGAACCTGCGACCTACGGATTAGAAGTCCGTTGCTCTATCCAGCTGAGCTACAGGCGCATAATCTTGAAAACAACAAGGCCAGATATCACAAACCTCATAGAATGTCAAAATAAATAAAACTATGGTTTCCGGTGGTTTAAACCTGACATTTAATCTTAACCGATGACAATTATGGCGAAGGTAAAAAAAACAAATATGAAAGGTAAAGCTAAAAAGTTAGATAAATATTTTAATTATGAACCGTCCTCTGATGGCTCCGGAAAAGGAAAAGGAGAATCGCAAAAAGCCGTTGTTAAATATGATCCTCTCCAGCGCTATCTTACGGAGATAAGTCAATATCGGCTCCTGACCCGCGATGAAGAAAGGTCGCTGGCAAAAAGGGTCCAGGAAGGCGTAGATGAAGAAGCTGCATACGTGTTGGTTACCGCCAATTTAAGATTGGTGGTCAAGATTGCTCTTGAATTTCAGAGGGTATGGATGCAGAATCTTCTGGATTTAATCCAGGAGGGCAACATTGGTTTGATGCAGGCAGTGACCAAATTTGATCCTTATAAAAATGTTAAGTTCTCATACTATGCCTCTTTCTGGATTAAAGCCTACATTTTAAAGTTTATCATGGACAACTGGCGTCTTGTAAAAATCGGCACCACCCAGGGACAACGAAAACTTTTTTTCAAGCTTAAAAAAGAAAAACAAAAACTGATCGACCAGGGGTTTGACCCGAAACCCAAACTGCTGTCCCAGCGATTGGGCGTTTCCGAAAAAGAAATCGTGGACATGGATCAGCGTCTCGATGGTTGGGATGTCTCCCTTGATGCCCCTTTGAAAGAGGATTCGGATACCGAAAGAATTGAATTTTTAAATACTGAAACCGAATCCACCGAGGATCGCGTTGCAAAAAAGGAAATGGAAAACCTTCTGCACAACAAAATCGCGGAATTCAGGAAAAAACTGAACCAACGGGAACTGGAAATATTCGAACAGCGTATTTTCTCGGATGCTCCGGTAACATTGCAGGAAATTGGAGACAGGTATAAAATATCCAGAGAGCGTGTAAGACAGGTTGAAAAAGCAATTGTTAAAAAAATGCAGGAATTTTTTAAAAAGGAAATTCCTGATTTTGCATCTTATGCCGAAAACCCGGAAAATGAAGAGATTTGAAATAGCCGTCATTCCGGGCGCAGGAAAGTGGAGTCCCGATATCCATGGGTTACGGAAATTAACCTTTTTACTTAGAAAATGAATCGACTAACTATGACGCAGATACTCAAACCTATAAAATGGGTGCTCATTTTGACCTGCCTTTTTTGCTTTTTGCCGTCAGGTTGTGCAAGCCGTAATGCAACAAAGCCGGTTTTTGTAAAAATGACGGAAAAATCCGATGAGCCACCCAGTCACTATTATTATTTTACCGAAGCTCAGTTTGCTTTGTCCCGGCAAGATCTTGACACAGCCCAAAAGCACATGGAAAAAGCCTGGGAAAGTGATCCGGAATCCGTGTATTTGATGAAAGAGCTTTTATCCATCTATCTTAAAAAAAGAGACCATGAAAAAGCCTTTCAGATAGCCTCGAAAATTCTTGAAAAACAACCCGGTGATCTCCAGGTGCTTACTGTGTTTGGGCGTATCAGCCAGGCACTGGAACGTGTCCCGGAGGCTGTAGATGCCTATGAAAAAATTCTCACCAGAGACCCGTCACAGCAAAATATTTACCTTTTACTGGCAACCCTTTACTTAAAAGAGGAAGATCCTGAAAACGCCATTGAGGTCATAAATAAATTGCTGTCAAACTTTCCCGATTCTTATGCCGGTCATTTTTATCTTGGAAAAGCATATATGGCAATGCAAGCGTTTGATATGGCGGAAAAGGAATTCAAAACGACCCTGGAGCTTGATCCCAGCCTGGAAGAACCCAGGTTTGAGCTGATGGAGCTTTATAAAATCCGGGGACAGAATGAAAAAATCATAAATCTATACCAGGAAATCAGGTCCCGGGATCCTGAAAATGTTCGTGCTGCTATTGAATTGGGATATTATTATCATTCTCAGGGAAAAACCATGGAATCTCGTGACATTTTCAGCAACCTCGGCAAAAGAAGTGACACTGATAAGGAGGTGCTTCAAATACTGGTGGCTTTTTATCTGGATCAGGATGAGTACGAGAAGGCCGCGATTATTATCGATGGAATGCTTTCAGGATCACCTGACAGCTCGGAACTTCATTATCTGGCCGGTGTTGCAAATGATGAACTTGCCGATCACGACAAAGCCATGGAACACTTAAAAAAGGTCGCTCCCGAATCCCGATTTTATAAAAATGCGGTGATTCATGTCGCTTTTCTTTACCAGAAAACGGATGAAATAGATAAGGCTGTTGATTACCTTAAATCGGCCATCGGAAAAACACCCGAAGACCCGGATATTTACCACTATTTGGGAGTGTTGTATGAAGAAGCTGAAAAGTACCGGGAAGCTGAGGCTGTTTTAAATGAAGGACTAAAGATCGACCCGGAAAATCCCAAAATTCACTTCCGGCTCGGGGTGGTATATGACAAATTGGATAGAAAAAAAGACTCTATTGAGAAGATGAAATTTGTCATTGAGCTGGAGCCGGAAAATGCCAATGCACTAAATTATTTGGGGTATACCTGGGCGGATATGGACAAAAATCTTGAGGAAGCTGAAGCGCTTATCCGGAGGGCTGTTGAATTAAAACCGGATGACGGCTACATCGCCGACAGCCTTGGCTGGGTCTTTTATAAGCAAGGCCGCTATGAAGAGGCGGTTGAAGTGCTTGAAAAGGCCGTCGAGCTGGTTCCTGATGATCCTGTCATTCTGGAACATATGGGTGACGCCTATTTAAAGGTGAATCAAAAATATAAAGCTTTGGAATTTTACGAGAAATCCCTGGAGGTTAAAGAAGAAAAAGATAAGGCGGATTTGAGAAAAAAAATCCTCGAACTCAAGGATGATATGATTAAGAAGGAAAACCAGGTAAAATGAAAATCGGGCGGAGTTTAATACTGGTATGGTTGGTGATAATAGGGTTGACTGGTTGCAGCCGAATGATCGCAAGTGTTCACAAAGCACCCTATGACGCCCAAACCCGTGAGCATGCCCGGCAGTTGCTTGATTTTGTTCTCAACAAAAACCCGGCCCCGGAAACATTCAAGGGAATCGGAAATATAAAGATCATGAAAGACAACCAGGTGGAAAGCGGACGAATCGCCTGGATGGCTTCGGGATCGGATAAGCTTCGAATCGAACTGTTATCACCCTATGGACAGCCATTGGCCGGTTTTTCCAGTGATGGTAAATATGTTTATATCCTTGTTTATTCGGATCAGAGTTTTTATAAAAAAGCCCTTTCCAAATCCAATCTGAAACAGATCATATCCATTTCTGTCCGGCCCCAGGAAATTATCTCACTTCTTTCAGGCCGTCCACCTGTCATGGAATTTTCATTCATATCCCTGATTGAATCCAAAACAGCCTCAGGGCCTGTTCTTGTACTCCAAAAAAAGTGGTGGAAGGGCTATCAGAAAATTTATCTTGATGAATCCGCTGATCATATCCGCGCGGTAGAGATCTTTGATGGCTCAGGAGAGTTGAAATATAAAGCCGATTTTTCATATAAGATTAAAAATGAGGATCGTATTCCTGATCGGCTCGATATTTCAGACGGACAAGGTACCAGGGTGCAACTGGTGGTGAACCGGCATTGGCCGGAAGTCGAAATTTCTCCCTCGGCTTTTGTGCTTACCCCTCCGGAAGGATAGAATCCTTGGCGGCAGCGGATGAGAGGAAAATCCGATTTGCCCTGGACAGTTCCCTGGGCAAACTCGCCAAATGGTTGCGAATTATGGGTTTTGATTCGGTCTATGTCCCTGGCAAGCCAAAAAAACTCCTTACAACCCCCAAAAAAAATAAGCAAAAAAATAAAAATGCCGACAAACCCATCCAGAATACTGATCATCGACGACGAACTGAGCATGCGTGAGCTTTTGGAATACATGCTTTCCCGTGAGGGCTACGCAGTCACTTGCGCTAAGAACGGCAAAGAAGCCATCACCATGCTGGAAACCGAAAATTATGATCTTCTGCTTTGTGATATCCGCCTGGGGGATATCACCGGTTTGGATGTTCTCAGGGCTTCAAAGGCAAAAAATCCCGAAACCGTCGTGATCATGATTTCAGCGTACTCCTCGGCTGAGACCGCTGTGGAAGCCATGAATCATGGTGCTTACGATTATGTACCCAAACCTTTCAACACCGAGGAACTTCAGGAGACCATTGCCAAGGCCCTTGAGTT
>JAABTQ010000014.1 GCA_011389745.1 Desulfobacteraceae bacterium
TTAAGGAGAAACACGGATGCCGTTTGCCAAAATAAACAGTAAAGGCCAGGTTACTATACCCGTATCGGTAAGACAGTCATTAGGACTGCACCCCGGTGACAGAATCAAATTTGTCTTGAATAAAAATGGTGATGTGCTTTTCATGCCGATCGTAAGAAAAGTGGATGATGTATTTGGAAAACTCTACAAGCCTGACCAAAAATCGATATCCGTCGAAGAGATGGATGAAGCAGTAAAGGAAAAACTCAAAAAGCGTGCAAAAAAATGATAGCAATCGATACCAATGTAATGATCCGTTTCCTAGTTCGTGATGACAAAGAGCAGGCCGAAATTGTATATAAAACATTTAAGAGAGCGGAGAAGAAAAAGGATGTTTTATTTATTCCAATGGTTGTCGTTCTCGAAGTGATCTGGGTATTGGAATCGGTTTATTCTATTGAACGACAGGAAATATTGGATTCTTTTGAAGCGCTACTATCGTTGTCTGTACTGGAATTCGAATCTCATCCTACAGTAAGGCGCTTTATCGGACTTGCGCATCTAAAATTGATCTGCCTGACCTGCTGATCGCTGCATCCGCTGAATTTTCAGGGTGCGATCATGTACTTACTTTTGATAAACGGGCTTCGCGGTCTGATTTATTTAAGTTGCTTGTTTGAAGCAGCCACAAAAACCTGCGGTTTTGTAAAGCATTTGTGATGATTGCAGGTTTCGCATTTTTGAAGTTTTATACACATTTGACCTTACGGCACCAGGGGCCAGAAAATGGGCATGATCAGCATCAAGACTACAAGGGTCACAATGGTGAGCAATCCGCCGACTTTGACGTAATCCAGAAATTTATATCCGCCGGGGCCCATCACGAGAATATTTGCCGGGTGGGATATGGGGGTGGTGAAACTTGCGGAGGCCGCCATGGAAATGGCCATCAGCATCCCATAGGGTGAAAGGCCCATGTTGGTAGAGGTGTTGAGTGCAATAGGCGCCATGAGCACCACCAGTGCGGCCGTGGGTACAAAGCAGGTGGCCAGAAAAGTCAGTGAGATCAATCCGAACATCACGGCATTGGGGCCGAACGGTCCCACAATTGCAACAACACTTTCAGCAATCAATCTGGCAGCACCGGTCTGATCCAGGGCGGTCCCCAAAGGAAGCATACCCGCAATCAGAAATACCGCTTTCCACTCGATCTGCCGATAGGCTTCCTCCATGGTCAGACACCCGGTCAGCACCATAAACGCGGCACCGATAACCCCTGCAATGTATATGGGCACCCACCCCATGAAAACGGGAAATAAGACTGCGAACATGATCAAAATGGAAATTTTCATTTTTTCCCACCGAAGCTTTTCCTGCACTGTCTGGGTGAGAACGATAAAATCAGGTTCACTTGCCAGCATCTGCAATTTGTTACGGGGCCCCAGCAACAGCAGGGCATCGCCAAAACGGATCTCCATATCTCTGAGATTGGATCGATGGGCCTGACCTCCACGCCATAGGGCCAGAACGTTCAAACCAAATTTTTCCCGAAAGTTAAGCTGACGCAACGTTTTTCCTTCCAGGGTCGTGCCCGGCGCAAGAATGGCTTCCATCAGGCCGGTGTCTTCGGAAACCAGTGAAGAAATATCCTCAGGTTCGGCCTGCCGATCCACCACCAGGTCTTCGAATCCCTTAAGCAATTCAAAATCAACAAGACGTCCCTCCACCACCAGGCGATCTTTGGCCTTCAGAATCTCCCCGGGCTCGGGCATGAAGACAGAATCTTTATCCCTCAGGATGCCAAGGACATGGGTGCCCAGGGCATCAGCCAAACGGCTCTCTTTGAGCGATTTACCCTCCAGGCTCGAATCCTCAGGTACCTGCATGAGCATCATCTGTTCGTGCAGGCGATAAACGCTTGCAAGTTCCAATACAGTCACTTGATGAAGCCCGTCAAATCCAGCCGTCTTTTCAAATTTCATAAGATGGTCTTCGGAAGCCGCCAGAAGGAGTATGTCTCCACCGGACAAAGGATGGTCCTGTAAACCGACCCGTTTGATTTGATCCTCGTGTCGAATCGCCAAGACGTTGGCTTGAAATCGGTTCCGAAAATCCAGAAAATTGAGCGTAGTTCCAACAAATGGTGAATTATGCGGTATCAAGACTTCCCCAAATTGGATATGCTCCGAAAAAAAATCCTTTAAATCGAATTTTCCCTTATCCACTTTCATTTGACGCCAGTTTTTGAGTTCATCCAGGTTTTCAATTCGCCCTTCAACCGTTAAAGAATCTCCCTCCTGTAAAGCGTCATTTGGACCGGGTGCCATCATGCTTCGATTTCCACGGGTAATTCCGATCACATTCCACCCCAGAATCGATCCCATTCGGATCTGTCCCAGGGTATTATTGATGAGAACCGACCCCTGCGGCACAATGACATGAAAAATCCGTTCATGAATATCATACTGGCTTTGCCAGTCGACTTTTCTTGCGGCAGTTGATTCCTTGGCTAAATCACGTTTCGGCAATAAATGCCGGCCGATCAGAGCCATAAATGCAATACCGAAAAACATCACCACCAGACCCACCGGGGTGAAATCAAAAAACGTAAAGGGTTTGAATCCGGTTTCTCTTAAAAAATCGGTAACCAGTATGTTGGGCGGTGTCCCAATCTGAGTGATGAGTCCCCCAAGTAAAGTTCCATAAGCCAGAGGCATTAAGAGCCTGGAGGGCGGGCTTCCCGTATGCCTGGCAATATCCATCACCACCGGAAGCATCAGCGCGGCCACAGCAACGTTATTCATCAGTGCCGACATAAAACCGGACGTGGTCATAATGACCACAATCATGGTAATTTCGCGATTTCCCGCCAGTTTCATGACAAAATTGCCGATGATGTTGGCAACTCCCGTGCGGGTTAATCCGCCACTCAAAATAAAAACAGCCCAGATGGTTACCACCGCCGGATTACTAAAACCGGAAAGGGATTCAACCGGAGTCACCAGGCCGGTCAACGCGACAATTCCTAAAACTAGAAGTGCAGTGACCTCCATGGGAATCCATTCGGTGACCAGAAATACAACAGAAACCAGCAATATGGATAAAACCAGCACAATTTCCAGTGTCATATATACAAATCCTCCATACTTTACAAATTCGTTATTTTCAGCACATCAGAATTCACGAATCTCCTTACCTATTTTCAACGCATCGACAAATCGATGAAAAACCCCGGTGGTTTTATCTTTATCGGATCTCAGCAGACTTTCAAACATCCGGCTGCGTAAAGCATGACATATTTCCATTTGTACACCCGCTCCCGAACGGCAGCGGTTACATATATTCATTGGGCTAAGGCCTGGAAACCTTGCCGAATTTTTGACCTGAAACCCGGCTTTTTCAAGCGATTTTCGAATTTTGTCCCTTAGCAGGATATTTCTTCCGCCCATTAAAACCATCGGATCGCTATTCCCACAGCCATGAATAGATATGATAGTATTGGCAATCCTGGCAACGGCAAGTCCTTGGGGTTCATCAAACCTACTGCTGCTAATGTGAAGAACAAGGTTGCCGGACTTTTTTAAGCCGCTGAAACTGTAAAAACTGTGACGGTCGCCTGCCACTGTCTCTGCAATCTCAGTAGTTCCGGGCTCTATTCCTCCACCGTGTATTGCCATGACCGCTATTTCGGAAGTCCCCTGACGACATCGAATACGGTAATCCACTCCTTCAACTTCGGCTGTTGCCAGTTCCCTGAAAGATTGGTATTTTGTCTTACCTGGCATTTGAGTAGTATTTTTTCACTTTACGAAGTGCGGAACAAAGGGTTTTGGTATCAAAGAGTTCGCATTGGTTTTGCAGATTGCATTTTACGGATTTAAGTGATTCTAAACCGGTATATTCATCCTCCCAGATATTCAGGAGCAATATAACCTTTTGGTCCATTTCCTTGCAGTGCAGAGTTGCCCTGGCCATAATAAAAGTCTCCTCCCGGCCGAAATATAACGCCCTTTGTCCTTGTTTTTTTGGTAAGCGCTTCCCTGGTTAAAACTACCTTCACAGAATATTCTAAAGCACCCCCCGATAATAGGCCAGCTTTGAAACATGGGGTTCAAAAGCTTTTTCCAGTTCCTGTCTTTCATTTTCAGATAAAACCGTGGTGTTTCTCCCGGCATCAGCCAGGATACTTACATGTTCGGGTGTCGAACAACCCACTATGACTACGGTGACCTCATGGGATAGCGCATAATGGATCAGCAAATCGGCTGTAATACCGGCATCAGGATAAATATAATGAGATGCCCCCAATGTTTTCATGGCGATTACGGCAATTTCTTTTTCCCTGGCTGCAGTGATGGTTGATGACAGAAAAGCATCAGGACGGATTCTGGCCAAAACCCCCTCCACCGGATTTACCGGCATCATTACCGAATCCACCGGCCATTCTTGAACTACCTGGGTGAGAATCCGCGGATCATGATGGCCCGTGACACCGATGGCCCTGACCTTGCCGGCATCCTTTGCCTCAATAAAAGCTTCCAGGGCGCCTCCGGGACCCGCGATCATCCGGATATCCTCTGTGGTCCTGACATCATGAATTTGCCATAAATCCAGATAACCGGTCTGCAACCTTTCGAGAGTTTCCCCGAGGTCTTTCAAAGCCCCTGACCGGTCGCGACTAGCGGATTTACTTGCCTGAAAAACGGTTTTTCGCAATTGGGGATTTTTTCCCCAAACAGCCCCGTAATACCTCTCACTGTCCGCATACACCCTGGCACAGTCATAATAAGTTATTTTTTGCGAAATAGCCTCTGAAATGACTTTCTCAGCCTCATGGGCACGTCCGAAAGTCCTTAAAATTCCTTCACCCCCAAGACCTACGCAAGTGACATTTGCTAATTTCCCAAAAGGCTTTTCTGTAATCTCGACTTCATTCATCATAATTCCCGCCGATTTAGTTGTTTTTAATAAGTTCCTTTAGATTGATAGAATGTATTCCACGAAAAGGTCATTTGCAAGTTTTATATATATATTGATTTTTTACCCGATTAATGAAATGAAAATTTGAGCAATAATAAAAAAATATTAAAGGAGATCTGATAATGGCTGAGTTTAAGTATCAGGAAATGTTTCCCCTGGGTGAAGATTCCACAGAGTACCGTTTAATTACAAAAGAATATATCAGCACCGGCTCATTTGACGGAAAAATCATCGTGAAAGTTGATCCTCAGGCACTCACTGTTTTAGCCCAAGAGGCTTTTCGCGATGTATCCCATTTACTGAGGCCTTCTCATCTTGAACTGGTGGCCGGGATTTTAAGTGATCCGAAGGCTTCAGACAATGATAAGTATGTTGCTAAGGAAATGTTAAAAAATGCGATTATTGCGGCAGAAGGAGAATTTCCTCTGTGCCAGGATACCGGAACAGCCATCATTATGGGAAAAAAGGGCCAGCAGGTCTGGACCGGCGGAGGAGATGAAAAGGCACTCTCTTTAGGCGTTTTTAACGCCTATACAAAAAATAATCTCAGGTATTCTCAAAATGCACCGTTAACCATGTTTGAAGAAAAAAATACCGGTTGTAATCTTCCGGCCCAGATTGAGTTGTCTTCAGTGGATGGCGATGCATACAAATTTTTATTCATGGCCAAAGGCGGAGGATCAGCCAACAAAACCTATCTTTATCAGGAAACCAAAGCGGTTCTGAGCCCTGAAACTCTGTTGAATTTCATGAAAGATAAAATGAGGTCATTGGGTACCGCCGCCTGCCCCCCTTACCATCTGGCATTTGTTATTGGAGGAACCTCCGCGGAGTTGACTTTAAAAACGGTCAAGCTGGCTTCCGCGGGATACCTGGACAAACTTCCTCAACAGGGCAGTCAAACCGGACATGCCTTTCGTGACTGCCAACTTGAAAATAACCTGCTTGAAATTTCAAGGGAACTAGGAATCGGCGCCCAGTTCGGCGGGAAAAATTTCTGCCTGGAAACCCGTGTGATAAGGCTTCCAAGACATGGGGCTTCCTGTCCCATAGGTCTGGGAGTCAGTTGCAGTGCGGACAGAAATATCAAGGCAAAAATTTCAGCAGATGGCATCTTTCTGGAAAAACTCGAAACCAATCCGGCAAGATTTTTACCTGGTAAGGAATCAGATGACAATAACGCTGTAAAAATTGATCTGAATCAGCCCATGGACAAGATCAGGGCGATACTAACCCGGTATCCGGTGGCTACAAGGCTTTTGCTGACCGGAAAAATCATAGTCGGCAGAGACATTGCCCATGCCAAATTAAAAGAGCGGCTGGACAACGGAGAAGGACTTCCACAGTATCTGAAAGATCACATTATTTACTATGCAGGACCTGCCAAAACTCCGAAAGGGTATGCATCCGGCTCTTTCGGCCCCACAACCGCAGGACGAATGGATTCTTACGTGCCGTTGTTTCAGTCCCAAGGAGCCTCTCTGGTGATGCTGGCCAAAGGAAACCGGTCTAAACAAGTGACGGAATCGTGCAAAAAATATGGCGGGTTTTATCTCGGATCCATCGGCGGTCCTGCTGCTCGCCTGGGAAAGGAATGCATCACCGATGTTCAAGTGCTGGAATACCCGGAATTGGGTATGGAAGCCATATTCATGATCAAGGTGAAAGACTTTCCCGCATTTATTATCGTGGATGACAAAGGCAACGATTTTTTTGGTGAATTGCTCGGATAACAAGCCATCCTGGTTATGATGCAATTTTTTGTGCGAATGAATTCGCACCTACCGGTATTTGTTTTGTCAGTGTAGGTGCGGATTTATTCGAACTCCCTATCCTATCCATCCAACGCCGAGCTACCGGTCATGGAAGCGAACCAGTCACTGAGTTCCTCCATTTCTTTTTTGTGGTCTTTGAGCACTTTTTCCATATACCTTGCGTTTTCAATGGCAATGCCCCCCTGATCAGCCAAAGCGGAAATAAATTCCACTTCACGGAAAGTAAAATCCCGGGGCTCAGCACCATAGAGTCGAAGCACCCCGATCACATTATCCCTGAAAAGAATCGGCACGGATAAAATAGAACCAATGCCTTCTTTCTTGCAGGCCTCGGGGTATTGCAGTCGGGAGTCTGCTGTGACATCGGGAACCACCACGGGCCTTTTGTCGGAAATTGCTCCGGGCATGCTTTTATCTGCAGCAACCGGTCCTTTATCCAGATATTCCCGGCTTAAATTGCGGTTGGCGATAAGCTGAAGGCGATTATTCTTTTTATCTAAAAGACTGATAGCACCGGCCTTCAAACCGAGTGACGATACGGCGTGCTTCAATATCAGGTTAAGAACTTCCCGAAGGTCCAGCGTGGAACTGATCGCTTTGCTGATACTCACAAAGGCTGAAAAATAATCCTGTTCCCTGGCTTGCATTGTTTTTCCTCCTTGTGTCCTAATGGTTTAAATTTTTTATGACCAAAATTCCGTTTTAGTTTTGTTGATGTCGGATGCTTTTTCAGGCGCCATCCAATGTGTGCCCCTCCTGCATTCTGTACCATCCTTCGGGATCCCTGAAAAATTCATACGTGTCCCTCAGGGAGAGCCGGTGCTCCCTTTCCATGGAGGCCAAAAGCTTAAAAAATTGTTTTTCCTGAGTATTTTCAGTGAGTTTTTCAAGTTTGTTATAGAATGCTTCGCCCTTTGTTTCAAAATCAATAGCAATCTCAACAGCTTCCATATCGGTTGTATCGGCATTGCTTCCGGTGTCAATCGATTCCACAAGCTTTTTCAGGACATCCTTAACTTGTGTATTTTTGACTGTAATCGGAAGCGTTTCGGGCCATTTGCCCTCTTTTTCAAGTGTTTTGTGCAGCTCCAGGAGCCTTTGATAATGCTCATCTTCATCGGCGGCAATGGTTTCAAACATGGCTTTTCCCAATGCATTGGAGGTTCGCCGGGCATGTTTTAAATAAAATTCTTTTTCCCGCTGCTCATTGTTTAAGGCGGTTTCCAGTGCTTTTATCCGTTCCTGGGTTTTATCATCCATTATTTTCAATTCCTTTTGACCTAAAAACGTTTTACCCGGGCATTGCCGGGTCCAAACCGGCAAGTAACTGCTCCCCCCTTTGAAAAAGGGGGGCCGGGGGGATTTAACACATTTCATTCAACCTGTTTTACCAATCAGGTAAAGCCTACCGGCAATGAGTACACTTTGAAAACTGTTCCGGGGGTAAATTGTATTGTTCCCGGAAATATTCCAATTGTTTGACAGGGGCAAAATAGCGTCCGCAGGATTCGCATTTTTGAAGAGGAAAATCGGTTTTCCATATATTTCTGACACCGTCCTTTTCTTTCATGGGAATAACATCCACCGGGCACACGAAATGACATGATCCACAGGCAATACAATCAGGCGGTGATTCTTCAAAGGGCGTCGCCACCCGTTTATTGATTCCCCGTCCTTCATAGCCGATTGCTGAAACTCCGACAACCTCTCTGCATGTCCGAATACACTGGCCGCAAAGGATACATCCCTTGATTTCAGCCTCAAAACGGCTTTTTTTCACCCCGAGATCCTCTGCAATTTTCAAAAGACTGGGATGCCTGGGATTTCTGGCCAGAAGAAGCTCAATCACCAGTTTTCTAACGTTTAAAACCCTTTCGGAACGGGTATTCACCTCGAGGCCCTCAGCAACTTCGTAAATACAGGATGCCACGATGCGGGTCCGATTTTTGTGGGTAATTTCCACCACGCAGAGGCGGCATGCGCCATAATGTTCCAGTTCCTCGTTACTGCAAAGCTGGGGGATTTCTATGTTAGCGCTATTGGCGGCCTTGAGAAGCGTTGCTCCTTCAGGTGCCTCGATTTTCCGACCATCCATCGTCAGTGTAACCATTTTTCTATGTTTTCACTCCTTTTAAGCGGCGTCTTGATTATCTGTTATCTGTTTCCTGATAACTATTAACAGATAAACCGCCATTTTTTACATAATTTTGATCGCATCAAATTTGCACACCTCATAACAGGCCCTGCACTTGATGCAAATGTCATCATCGATGGTATGAATTTCTTTTTTCTCTCCGGTTGCAGCCTCGACCGGGCAAATCCTTGCGCATAAATGGCAACCGGTGCAATTTTCCGGATCAATGGAAAACTTAATCAAGGCCTTGCACACCCCGGCAGGGCATTTTTTATCCCGGATGTGGGCTTCATACTCATCCCGAAAATAACGCATTGTGGTGATCACGGGATTTGGTGCGGAGCCACCCAAAGCACAAAGCGAACCATCGATAATTGCCTGGCCCATCCACTCGAGAGTGTCCAGATCTTCCTCTTTACCCTCTCCGGAAGTTATAAGGTCCAGAATTTTTCGCATCTGAAGAATCCCTTCCCGGCAAGGCGTGCATTTTCCACAGGATTCTTCTTCGAGAAACTTCAGGAAATAGTTGGCAACATCCACCATACAATTGTTTTCATCCATAACGATCATGCCGCCGGAACCCATCATAGAGCCTAATTTGGTCAGTTCATCAAAATCCACCGGAGTATCCAGGTGCTTTGCCGGAATACAGCCTCCTGATGGACCGCCTGTCTGGACCGCCTTAAACTTTTTTCCACCGGGAACGCCGCCACCAATATCATATATAATCTCACGCAATGTGATACCCATAGGAACTTCCACAAGTCCCGTATTGCTAATTTTTCCAACCAGTGAGAAAATTTTGGTCCCTTTGCTGCCTTCAGTGCCGATACCGTTATACCATTTGGCGCCTTTGTTAATGATTAAAGGAACGTTGGCCCATGTTTCCACGTTGTTCAGACTGGTAGGTTTATCCCACAAGCCTTTGTCGGTTGCGTGAATGTATTTGGCGCGAGGTTCGCCGCTTCTGCCCTCGAGGGAAGCAAAAAGTGCTGAGGACTCCCCACAAACAAATGCTCCGCCTCCTCGCATGATTTTAATGTCAAAACCAAACCCGCTGCCAAGAATGTTTTCTCCCAACAACCCGAATTCTCTTGCCTGATCCAAAGCTAAGGTGGCATTTGTCACCGCCAGGGGATATTCATTTCGGACGTAAATATATCCATCCCTGGATCCGATGGCGTAAGCACCAATGATCATGCCTTCCAAAACCGAGTGAGGATTTCCCTCAAGAAGCGCACGGTCCATGAACGCACCCGGATCGCCTTCATCTGCATTACAAATCACATACTTGGGATCCCCCTCTGCGTTTCGTGTAGAATGCCATTTCCATCCCGCAGGAAATCCACCTCCGCCCCGTCCGCGAAGGTCGGCATCGATGACTTCCTGAATCACTTCATCGGGTTTCATGGCCGACAAAGCTTTGGCCAGAGCCGAATATCCCCCCAACCTGATATAATCTTCAATACTTTTGGAATCGATAAAATTGTTTTTTCCCAAAAGATATCGCTGCTGTTTTTTATAAAAAGGTATTTCAGAATCCTTGACGACCCTTTCTTTTGTATCAGGATCTTTATAGACCAGGCGTTCAATGATTTCATTATTGGCAATTGTTTTAGAAACGATTTCCGGGACATCTTCAACGGTGACCCCGAGATAGCATGTTCCTTCAGGATAAATCACCACAATGGGGCCTCTTTCACAAAACCCGGGGCATCCGGTTTCCTTGATTGCCGACAATTCTACTTTTAAGGACAGTCCCTGTGACTGAATTTCTTCCTTTATAGCCCCAGCGATTTTTTTTGAACCTAACGCCAGGCATCCGGTTCCGGCGCAGATAGAAATAACGGTCTTTTTCGGATCTCTTTGCGCCTGAATTTCTTTTCTGAACTGTTCCAACTCTTCAAGTGTTTTAATCTTCTTCATCAGTCACTACCTTTTTGCCAAGTTTTTTGAGTAGCTTGTTGCTTTTGGAGATGGTCATCTTTCCGTGGTAGTCCCCATCCGCTTCCAGAATGGGACCCAATGCGCAAGCTCCTACACAGTTGACCGTGTCAAAGGAAAACTTCAGATCCCCTGAAGTCTCGCCGGGCTTAATCCCAAGAATACGCTCAATATGATCTGTCAGATTCTGGGCACCACGAACATGGCAAGCGGTTCCAATGCATACGGTCAACTGATGATCGCCGCGTGGGGTCAGGCTGAATGCTTTATAAAACGTGGCCACCTCATAAATCCGGCTGATCGGCACATCAAGAAAAACACTGACCCGGTGAAGGGCCTTGTGAGGAAGGTGATTAAATTCCTTTTGAACATCCTGAAGGATCGGAACAAGAAAAGCCTTGTCCGAATCGTATTTTGAAATGATTTCTCTGACTTTATCTTCCATTATTTTAAACCTTATCCGGAGTGTTGAATTTTCCTGTCATGGTTTTAAGCTTTTTGTAATCCTGTGTCACACGCTCTTGAATGGTTTCAATCATCTCCGGCGTAAGATGCCGGAATCTACCTTGCGGCTTGAGATATTCTTGTACAGGTCTTAGTTCATCCACCTCTTGGGTAATCTTGTATTTTCCGTCCTCGACTTCATAGAGCGGGAACACCCCTGTTTCAACAGCAAGCCGGCCGATCCAGATGGCCCTGTCAGGAGGAATTCGCCAACCAGTTGGGCAAACCGAAAGAATATGCACATAGGCGGGGCCTTTTTTGGCCGCCGCTTTTTTTACCTTTTCCATCAGATCGATGGGATAGCTGGAACAGGCTGTGGCCACATACGGAATGTTATGAGCCACTGCTATTTTCGGCATATTTTTTTTCCAGGTTACCTGACCTGTCGGTTTTGCTTTGCCTGAGGGCGATGTTGTCGTTGTGGCACCGAAAGGCGTTGAAGACGAACGTTGGATTCCGGTGTTCATATAAGCTTCGTTGTCATAGCAGACATAAACAAAATCATGTCCCCTTTCAAAAGCACCGGACAAGGCCTGAAGTCCGATGTCAGCAGTAGCACCATCGCCCCCCATACCCAGAAACACGGTTTTTTTGTCCGCAAGCCTTCCTTTTCGGATCAAAACCCTGAAACCTGCTTCAGCGCCTGAAAGTGTAGCCCCTGTGTTTTCAAAAGCCACATGAAGCCATGGCACTCTCCAGTTGGTAAATGGAAGCGGTGACGAAACGATTTCCATGCAACCTGTGGCGGCACAAACCACCACATTGTTACCCAGGACCTTGGCCACCAGTCTGACCGCCAGGGCTTCCGCACACCCCTGGCACGAGCGGTGGCCAGGCGCAAAATATTCTTCCTTGGTTATCAGCCTTGAGGCGTAAACATTTAATGGTTCCATTATTCTCTGACTCCGTAAATGATATAATCATCCTGGCGTACCTTGCCTTTGGCAAACGGCTCGGCTTTTTCATACATGGCAATATAGTCATTGACCGTAACGTCACGGCCGGCCAAACCTGCAACAAAATTGGCAACCACGGGCATGTTTTGCTCTCCATAAAGCGCTGCCCTAATCTCACTTGCAACGGGCCCTCCGGGTCCCCCAAAGGACAATGCACGATCCAGGACAATAATTTTTTTGACATTTTTTACAGCCAGGCGAAATTCCTCAAACGGAAAGGGACGCCATAGCCTGAGTTTAATCTGACCGACTGCTTTACCCTGGGCCCTCAACCGATCAACAGCAATGGAAACGGTCTCGCTTAAACTTCCCATGGTCAGAAACACGGTTTCGGCATCATCAGCCTGATAGCTCTCCACCGGTTTATAGTACCTTCCGGTAATGTCACCCATCTCTTTCCAGGCCCTAAGAATTTCCACCTTGGATGACAGAAGCGCTTCATTCTGAGCTTTTTTGGCTTCGGTAAAAATGTTGGGCATGCCAAACGCACCCATGGTGACAGGTTTGTCCGGATGAAGCCGGTTGACCGGTTTAAACTCCGGCAGATAGCGCCTGACCATTTCCGGTTCCCAATATTCGATAGCCTCAATCATGTGGGTAAGGATGAATCCATCCATGTTGACAATAACGGGAAGAGACACTTGCGGGTTTTCAGCCACGCGAAAGGCGAAAAAAACATGGTCGAATACATCCTGGCCGTTTTCCGTAAACACCTGTATCCATCCGCAGTCACGGATCGACATCACATCGGAGTGGTCGTTCCAGATGCTCAATGGCCCTGAAAGACTTCTGTTGGCAAGAATCATGACAATAGGAAGTCTCATGCACGGAGCAATAAAAACGATTTCGTTCATCAGGGCCAATCCTTGTGAACTGGTGCATGTAAATGTTCTTGCTCCCACTGCCGATGCTCCGCAGCAAACGCTCATGGCGGAATGCTCAGACTCCACCGGGATAAATTCCGCATCAAGATCTCCTCTGGCCACGATCTCCGACAGATGTTCCACAATATGGGTCTGGGGGGTTATCGGGTACGCAGCAATGACATCCACATCGGCCATGGCCACCGCATCGGCCGCACCGATTGAAACCTCGATTCCTTTTCTATTTATCGACATCTATTCTTCCTCCGGTATCATACTAATACACCCGGTAAAACATTCCCTTGCACAAATTCCACACCCCTTGCAGTAATAAAGGTCTGCGACGAATAAACCCTCGTCATTTTTATAGATTGCCATATCAGGGCAAAACAGATAACAGACACCACAACGGATGCATTTTTCCTTATCAACGACAGGCCGCATGGATCGCCAGTCTCCGGTCTTATACCGACAGGCATTTCCCGGTTCCGAGATCACACAGCCGACTGGAAGTTCTCTCCAGGTCGGTTCCTCTATATTTTTTTTAGGCAAGGTTCGCTCCTTTTCATATTTTATTCTTTAGGAATCACTTCCGTTTCCTCATATGCTCTTTTAAACGCTCTGATGTTTTTTTCCGCTATCCGGCCAAAACGTTTTTTAAGCGGTTCCATCAATGACTCCGGATCGAGAATCCTCCCCGCTTTTATTAACGAACCCAGCATCGTCGTATTGGTAATAGGAATCCCCATTTCTTCCTGTGCAATCAGCGTGGCGTTAACAGTTCCGATAGCCTGCTGAATACCCAACTCATCCCTGATCTGTTTTCCTGAATATTTGGTGTTGGTCACAAGAATGCCGTCTTTTTTGAGTCCACCGGCTACATCTACCAATCGTAAAATCGAGGGATCTAAAACCATGACCAGATCCGGATTGTAAATGTTTGTCCGAAGACGAATAGGTTCATCATCGATCCTGCAGAAAGCAACAACCGGCGCCCCCCGGCGCTCCGGCCCGAAGCTGGGAAAGGCCTGGGCATATTTTCCCTCTTGGATTGCGGCCAGTGCCAGAAGTTCCGCAGATGTCACAGCCCCCTGTCCTCCCCGGCCGTGCAACCGTATTTCGATCATATTCTTTCTCTCCCTGAACGTAATTTATAAATTATATTTATATGTTATTTTTTAACATATTATTAATGAATGCTTCTTATCAGGTTTCTGGCTTTGGAGTCAATAAAATTGGTTTATTTTTTTTTAAAAATGTCGGTCTAATTTATTTTTTTTTTAATATTTATGCGATTTCTTTTCAAGAATTTAATACTCAACTAATCGAAATTATTATATTTAAAAGTGTTTTCGCCGGATGCCGATTCGTTTTTCGTCTCGGGGAATTGGCATCCGACATTGTAAACTTCTAAAAACTTTCTATTTAAAGTTTTCGCCATTCCGGCGAAGGTCGGGATGAAACCGCCGTCACAGTCATATCCAGCAGCCGGAAGTTTAAGGTATTAAAAGTAGCGGCGTGCCCCCTGGTAGCGGCCGGCGAAATAGCTGTTGTTCAGGGATGCGGTGCGGATGACATTTCCCCGGCTTGGGGCGTGGATGAATTTCCCATGGCCGCTGTAGATCCCCACGTGGGAAATACGGTTGGTGCCATCGGTGGCAAAAAAGACCAGATCACCGGCCCGTAGAGCGTTCCGGGACACCGGCGTACCGGCTCGGAACTGTTCCCGGGAGTTGCGGGGAAGATCCAGTCCATTGAGACGGTAAACGGTCATGGTCAGACCGCTACAGTCAAACCCCTCCTCGGATGAGGTTCCCCCCCAACGATAGGCAGTACCGATGAAACGGCGGGCGGTTTGCACGATGCTCTCTCCAAGCACCATTTGGGGATATTGGAGCGCCATGTCCGGTCGGGGACGGACAATATAAAAATCATCGATCAGTGCCATGGCCTGTAAGTCCAGGCTGCGTTTCAGTGCTGCCTCCCGGGTGTCGAAACGTTCCAGGCGAACTTTATAAAGGTAATCCCCATCAATGAAGTAGTAGGCATCCAACCCGGCGGCCTGCAAGCGGTCGGCATAGGCCGCCGCACGAGCGCTGGTGGAAAAAGCGCCCACCTGGATGGTGAACTGGATTTCTGACAGCTTTGGGGCCAGTTCCGGTGCCGGTACCCCGGGGGAAGGCCAAGGAGCTTTGGCTCGACGGCCGCATCCGGTGATGAATAAGATCACACACAGCAATAAAATCAGCACTGCCCAAGGCCGGTATCCGGATATGTCCTTTGCGATCGAATTCATGGAAACAAATTATCTGAAATCGACCTTAATTTCAACCATTACCAACCTCACCACTTTGAGGGACAGTACCAACGGTATCCCAGTCAATCGGCATGTTCCTTAATAGATGGAGACCGTTTGGGCTTGATACTTAAAAGTCAGTCAGGCAGCGAAACTCGTAAAAGCCTTTGAGCTTTCTGTCGATCAATGATCTCAATTGTCGCAAATCCTCTTTACTGAAAGTATCACAGTCTTCTATCCATTCACAAATCTCATTGATTCTGAAGGGGCGAACTTTTCTGAAATCCTCCCTACGCCGATATATCATGCTTCGCGTGTCCTGAAATGGGATTCTCATATATATCCTCCTTTCTTGACCAGATTGATTATTGCTGTATAATACCTAAATGAAGCGATTATGGCAGCAGCTATCCGTCATTCCAGCGGAGGCTGGAATCCAGGAGGTGAACCCAACAATCTGGATACCGGCCTGCGCCGGTATGACGTTAAACTCTTCCTCGAAATTGAATCGCTTATTTTAGGTAATAAATAACTGGTGAGGGTTCACAGATAGTACACGAATTGAAGGTTCCATGTGGTTTTATTAATATATTGAGATATCTACATATAAATATTGAAAGCAATCCAAGGTTTTTTTCCTGACCATTTAAAATTGGCCCCCACTTTTTTGTGCATTGCAATAAAGTATTGACATAAAAACGCCTAAGCTATATAAAATTTCCCCACAATTTTGCGAAATGCTATGGTGGTTAAAATTTTGAGATATATTGAGGAGTGTGAAGATGAAGAGAAATATGAAAACTGTTGACGGCAATACTGCGGCTGCTCATGTAGCTTATGCCATGAGCGATGTGGCCAATATATACCCTATAACACCCTCATCTCCTATCGGAGAAATCGCCGATGAGTGGGCAGCCAAGGGCCGAAAAAATATTTTCGGGCAAAAACTGCTGGTTCGCCAGCTTCAATCAGAGGCCGGCGCTGCGGCCACGGTTCACGGATCTTTGGCAGCCGGCGCATATACCACGACTTTTACGGCTTCACAGGGTCTTTTGTTGATGATTCCCAATATGTATAAAATCGCAGGAGAGTTGCTTCCTGCCGTATTTCATGTGACGGCCAGAGCCATTGCCGCTCACGCCTTATCGATTTTTGGGGACCACCAGGATGTCATGGCCATCAGACAGACCGGATTTAATATGATCGTGTCTTCTTCGGTGCAGGAAGTTATGGATTTAGGCCTGGTAACACATTTATCGGCAATTGAATCCGGTATTCCCTTTGTTCATTTTTTTGACGGTTTCAGGACTTCCCACGAACTCCAGAAAATAGAAATGCTGAATTACGAAGACATGGCCAGGCTGGTCAATTGGGACGCAGTTGAAAAATTCAGGGCCGCCGGGACAAATCCTGAAAAGCCCGAATGCCGGGGTACCGCTCAAAATCCGGATATTTATTTCCAGGGAAGAGAAGCTGCGAATTTGTATTATCAGAAAGTACCTGCTATTGTTGCTGCAAACATGAAGCAGGTAGCGGCTCTGACCGGAAGAAGGTACAAACTTTTCGATTATGTGGGACATCCCAAAGCTGAACAGGTCATTATTGCTTTAGGCTCAGCCTGTGAAACCATAGAAGAATATGTCCACTATGCCGTGGCCAGGGGAGACAAAATCGGACTTGTCAAGATTCGTTTATATCGCCCTCTGTCGGTAGAGCACCTTTTGGCGGTTATCCCCATGACAGTTAAACGTGTGACTGTTCTTGACAGAACCAAAGAATTAGGTTCACTGGGAAACCCCCTCTATCGTGATGTGTGCACCGCTTTTCTCGAACGTGGGACCATGCCCATGGTCATCAACGGCCGATACGGCCTTGGATCCAAAGAGTTCAATCCTCCCATGGTCAAGGCTGTTTTCAATAATATGAATGCAACGCTTCCTAAAAATCATTTTTCGGTAGGTATCGAAGATGATGTCACGCATGAATCCCTGGAAATCGAGGAAATTCTGGGTGTAGCTCCAGGTGAAGCCGTACGATGCAAGTTCTGGGGCTTAGGCTCGGATGGGACCGTAGGCGCAAACAAAATGGCCATAAAAATCATCGGAGATAATACCGATCTTTATACCCAGGGCTATTTTGCCTACGATTCCAAAAAATCCGGCGGAATCACCATCAGCCATTTGCGTTTTGGGAAAGCACTTATTCAATCGGCGTACCAGATTTACTCTCCGGAATATGTGGCCTGCCACAATCCGGCGTATGTCAAAATTTACGACGTTCTCCAGGGCATAAAACCCAATGGTATTTTTCTGCTCAACTCACCCTGGACCTTAGAGGATATGGAAAATGAACTTCCGGCTGAAATGAAGCAAACCATTGGACGGAAAAAACTCAGATTCTATAATATCGATGCCGTTAAATTGGCACAGGAAGTCGGACTCGGAGGAAGAATCAACATGATTATGCAAACGGCGTTCTTTAAACTTGCCAATGTCATCCCTGTTGATGATGCAATCCGATATTTGAAGTCTGAGCTTGCCGAAATTTTCGAAAAACAGGGCGAGCGGGTCATTCAAATGAATTATGAGGTAATTGATACAACACTGGAACATTTACAAAAAGTGGATTACCCTCAATCATGGGCCAATGAACAAACTATCGCCAAAGAATTACCAGATGCGGAAAACGGAATCCCTGAATTCGTTAAAAACGTCATGATTCCCATGAACACACAAAAAGGGGATCTTCTTCCTGTCAGCGCATTCAGACCCGATGGAATCTTTCCCGTGGGCACATCAAAATATGAAAAACGGGGTGTAGCGATCAATGTTCCTGAATGGATTATGGAAAACTGCATTCAGTGCAACCATTGCTCTATGGTCTGTCCCCATGCGGCAATTCGCCCCGTGATATTAACTGATGACGAACTGGCAAAAGCCCCGCACGGCTATGAAGCAAAAAAAGCTCTCGGAAAAGAGTTAAAGGGATATTATTTTCGCACACAGGTCAATACACTCGATTGTCAGGGATGCGGCAACTGTGCGGATATATGCCCGGCGAAAAAGCCGGCCCTGATCATGAAACCCCTGGTGTCACAAACAGAAAAAGAAATTCCGAACTTTCAATATTCGTCGTCATTACCAATCCGTGATCATCTTGCCAACCGTTTTTCGGTCAAAGGAAGCCAATTTTATCAGCCTCTCCTGGAATTTTCAGGCGCCTGTGCAGGATGCGGTGAAACCGCTTATGCAAAATTGCTGACCCAGCTTTGTGGTGAGAGGATGGTCATCGGAAATGCTACCGGGTGCAGTTCCATTTGGGGTGGATCGGCACCATCCATCCCTTATTGTACCAACAAGGACGGCCATGGACCTACCTGGGCCAATTCATTGTTTGAAGATTCTGCTGAATTTACCTATGGGATGTTTCTGGGACATCTTCAGCAGCGTCAAAAACTTACCGATCTGATGGAACAAGCTCTTGAATCCTCGTTAGCTCCTCAACTCAATGAAGCTTTTCAGGGATGGCTTGCAAATCCAAATGATCCTGAAAACTCCAGGTACTATGGAGATATGCTTAAAAAACTTTTAACACAATACCTGCATGAGCCACTCCTGGACAAAATTTATAAATATAAAATGCTATTTACGAAAAAATCCTATTGGGTTTTTGCAGGTGATGGGGCTGCTTATGATATCGGGTACGGTGGTATCGACCATGTGCTGGCAAGTGGCGAAGATATCAATGTCCTTGTCTTTGACACCGAAGTATATTCCAACACAGGTGGTCAATCCTCCAAAGCCACCCCAAAAGGTTCTGTGGCCAAATTTGCCGCATCCGGCAAAAAAACCGCAAAAAAGGACATGGCCCGGATTTTTATGACCTACGGATATATCTATGTCGCCACGGTTTCCATGGGAGCGGACAAAGGTCAGCTTATCAGGGCCTTTAAAGAGGCGGAAAGTTATAACGGCCCTTCTATTATTTTTAGTTATGCACCCTGCATCAACCATGGGATTAAAAAAGGTATGGGCAAAAGCCAGGAGGAACAGCTTTTGGCGGTTAAATCGGGATACTGGCCGCTTTTCAGATTTGATCCCAGGCTCAAGGAACAAAACAAAAATCCCTTGACTCTGGATTCGAAAGAGCCTGATGGAAGCTTTCAAGAATTTATATCCGGCGAAATTCGATATGCATCTTTGGAAAAAGACTTTCCCGATGAAGCCAAAAAGCTTCATTCTAACCTGGAACGAGAATGCATGGAACGGTATGAAATTTTAAAACAGATGGCCGGCTTTAATTCATCGGAAAACATCATATCCACTTAAAATCAGGAACAGCCTTGGACCATTGTCGACAATGTGGAACCTGCTGCCGTAAAGGCGGCCCTGCGATTCATCAGGAGGATAAAAAGCTTCTGGAATATGGACATATTCCATTAAGATGCCTCTTTACCATCAGAAAGGATGAGCCTGTATACGACAATATCCAGGGCTGTATCATTTCAGCTGCGTCCGATATTATCCGAATTAAAAGCCGGGAAAATTCAAGTACATGCGTGTTTTTTACCCCTGAGTATAATCAGTGCACCATATACGATAAACGCCCTCTGGAGTGCCGGATACTCGAATGCTGGAATACCCGCGAAATTGAAGAAAGATACGACAAAGGACGTCTCTCCCGTCAAGAACTTCTTGTAAATACCCCCCATATATACAACATGATGGAATATCATGAAAACCGATGTGCTTATCAGATAATCAAAAAACTCCTCCAGCAGTGCAATCAGGACGATAAAAAAAATGCTCTCGAAAATATCCGTGAAATTTTAGCATTCGATAACCATTTTCGTTTATTGGCCATTGAAAAATCCATTTGTAAAACAGATATTTTGAATTTTTTATTCGGTTCACCACTGCAAAAAACCTTGCCACGCATGGGATTGAAGGTTATTAAAAAATCATGGGCACAATTCGAATGAACATCCTAACGCTTCTTGAAAAAAGACGGCATACCGCTCTGGAAATTTCCCGACTGATCGGAATCAAAGAAAAGGAAGTCTACCAACACCTTCCACACATTGAAAAAAGTGTGAAAGGCAGGGGCAGGCGGTTGAATATGACACCCTATTATTGCATTTCCTGTGGATTTAAGTTCAAGGACAGAAAACGTTTTTATCCACCAGGACGATGCCCTTTATGCAGGGAAGAGCGTATTTCAGAGGCTTTTTTTGGTATTATGTAACAGTTTGCCGTGATACGCATTTTAGAAAAATAATTCTTTTTTATCACAGGGAAACTATCAATTGTAAAATCATATCTTTAAAGCTATCAATATGGACTATTCTGAAAAAGAACGTTTATTGAAAACCCTGATAAACTTGAACGTCTTTTCCCCGCTAAAGCGAAATAATATCGAAACTCATTTACCTTTTTTTGATAAAACCCTTTTACCTCTGATCGATTACCTGACCATATGGGATCTGATTCAATTGGCCGGTTATTCAGAAGACTATACTTTGGTTGCTATTTTAATTTGCATGTTTGACTCACTTCAGGAAGGCAGCCTTTGCCTGGATTTGAAAAAAAACAATCTTAAAAATCGATTGCAGGCATTTACGGATAAACAAGTTTCCTCCGAAACAACGGAAAAATTTTTGTACGGTTTGGATCAAAATCAATACGATGGTTTTATTTCACGGGATCGTGACCGGTTTATGCCGTTGGTATTGAGTGAATTTGAAAACAGAAGGCTTCTGTATTTTCAAAAGTATTATATTTTCGAAAAACAACTCAAAAAACGAATCGAAAGACTTCTATCAAAATCTGATGCCTATACTGAAAACAATATGGATGAAAGCGCATTGGATGATCTGGTTCAAAATATTTTTTTACCTGAACAGGTCCTCAGGGTATCCAAAGGTGGGAACCCTATAGCCAAGGATCCATTCCAGATAAAAGCCATAAAAATGGCTCTATCTTCCGGTTTCTGCACCATCTCCGGAGGTCCTGGAACAGGGAAAACCTCCTTGATGGTCAATATGCTTCGCTGTATCGTGAGAACCGGTATTGACTATTCCACGATAATTTTATGTGCTCCAACCGGAAGGGCCGCACAAAGAATGACCGAAGCAATTCATAACAATGTCAAAACCATTCAGTCTCCTGACCACAATGACCTTAAGCTTTTGAGTTTGAAAGCTTCTACACTTCATAAAACACTACATTACAAAACCTATCTAAACGATTTTCACTACAGAGAACAAAACCCCCTTCCGGCATCCGTTGTTATCATGGATGAAGTATCCATGGTGGATGTTGCCATGATGGAAAAATTCCTGCGGGCCGTAAACCCTGGCCGAACCAGGCTGATTCTTCTGGGAGATAAAGATCAGCTTCCGTCTGTGGAAGCTGGGGCCGTCTTTGGCGCAATGATTCCACAAAATCAGCAGGCAAAAATTTTTCAAGATCATCTGGTTGTTTTAAAAAACAACTATCGTTCCGGCCATCGCCTTCAAAATCTTGCACAGCAGATCAATTCAGGAAAAATTTCATCATTTGAACCTGTTTCTTTTGAAGAGGCAATGAGCATGGAAAATGATCAGTGGACAGTGGTGACCCCGAAAACCGCTGAACAATGGCAAAAAGATCTTGTTCTATGGGCAAATGTTCATTTTATGCAAGATGGAAAAATCCACTCCATGGTCTCCTCGGCAGGTCTTATGAATTCGGATAAACTTCTGGATTCATCCGAAGGTCAGGAACTTTTGGAAAAAATATTTCAGAAGGTGGAAGCTTCCAAAATTTTGACATTGATCAAAAATGGTATCTGGGGCAGCATAGGGATTAATCGTTTTCTGACCGGATATTTGAGCGATCAATATAAATCCTCATTGGACCGGCGGAAAACAGGAGTTTTCTCGGGTGCTTTGATCATCATTGTACGAAACGATTATTCAAAAGCACTTTTTAATGGTGATACAGGAATAGTCATTAAAGACCCCTACGGGGTTTTTCGCGCCTATTTTAAGCGATTCGACTCATTTATCGGTTTTTCTCTTGACCTTCTTCCTGCCTGGGAACCGGCCTATGCTCTGACCGTACACAAATGCCAGGGCTCTGAATTTGATGATATCATGGTCGTATTGCCTTCCGACGAAGAACACCGGCTATTGACCCGACAGATTGTATATACCGCAGTCACCCGTGCCAAAAAAAAGGTCGTTATCTATGGAAAATCATCGGCTATTCAGAACGCTTTAAAGCAAAAAATTCAGAGAGAATCCGGCCTGCTATGGTAGATCTTTATAGTAATCAAGGTACCAATCCATAAATTTTTGAATCCCCTTTTTAATCGGTGTGCGTGGTTTAAAACCGACATCCGATTCAAGATCCTGCACATCTGCGAACGTAGCAGGGACATCTCCGGGTTGCATGGGCAAAAATTCTTTTTTCGCTTTTTTTCCCAATACGTTTTCGATAGTTTCAATAAATTCCATTAAAGCAACCGGCTGATTATTTCCAATATTGTACAAACGATATGCAACTTTGCTGGTACCCGGGTCCGGTTTGTCTGAATTCCATTGAGGATTTCCGGATGGAATTAGGTCCATGACATTAACCACACCTTCAATAATATCATCGATATAGGTGAAATCACGTTGCAGATTTCCATGGTTAAAGACCTTGATGGCCTCATCAGCCAAAATGGCGCGTGTAAAAAGAAACAATGCCATATCCGGCCTTCCCCATGGTCCATAAACTGTAAAAAACCTCAAGCCTGTCACGGGCAATCCATACAGATAGCTATAAGTATGGGCCATGAGTTCATTTGACTTTTTGGTAGCGGCATATAAACTCACAGGGTGGTCCACATTGTGGTGTACCGAAAAGGGCATTGAGGTATTTAAACCATATACGGAACTGCTGGATGCATATATCAGATGGGGAATTTTGAAATGGCGGCACCCTTCAAGAATATTCATAAATCCGGACACATTGGCGTCAATATAGGCATAGGGGTTTTCCAAACTGTACCGAACCCCTGCCTGGGCTGCCAGATTAACCACCCGGTCAAATTGATTTTCAGCAAAAATGGATGTCATTGATTCACGGTCAGCAATGTTTAGCCGTTTGAACTTAAAATTATTATACGGTGTTAGTATTGAAAGACGAGCTTTTTTTAAATTGACATCATAATAGGCATTTAAATTATCAACTCCCAAGACGTCATGTCCGTCGTCAAGGAGACGCTTGCATAAATGAAATCCTATAAAACCGGCAGAACCTGTAACAAAAATTTTCATATTGGAAACCTGTTGGATAAACGTTTATTTTAAGGGTCATGCAATCGATTATTTGCAGCTTTGGCCTGAAATAACCTGGTTTTTAATTCGTTTGACATGGCCTCGTCCAAGGCCCTTGACCTCACAATCCAGTTCAAAGTATCGCCTGATTTGAATATCATCCAAAATCCCGAAACAATCGATAATCGCACAAGGTTTTCCAACCATGGACATCACATAATCCGGCGTAAGAGTTCGATACGCTTCATGTCTTACGGCAAAAATGACCGCATCAGCCCCCCTGATTGTTTCTTTCAGGTCTTTTTGCACACGAATATCAGTCAGTTTTTCCTGATTTCTGAAAAACCTGGCAAGGGAGTGGCCAGGGGAGGGGTAGGAATCCTGCTTTTGCAATTCCCACCAATGCTTTACGTATGGGTCGTGCACAACAATATCACCACCCATTTCAGTTAACTTACGTACGATGATTTCCGATCCGGAGTATCGTGTGTCGCCGACATCCTCGCGGTAGGATGCTCCCAGCAAAGCGATTTTAGAGGCTGCAACAATTTTATTCATATCACGAAGAGCATCACGCACCAATTGTGCCGCACGCAATCCTCGTGTATCATTGATATCGATAGCCGATGGGGTGAATTTAAAAATATCGTCTTCAAAGCCCAAAAGTTTATGATAGGCCCAAAATCCCAAGCCACCGTCTTTGGGAAGACAATACCCGCCTATTCCGGGACCGGGAAATATAATATTTGAATGTGTCGGCCGTACTTTGATGGCGTCAATAACTTTGACCAGATCAACTCCATTTCTTTCAGAAAAGAGGCTCCATTCATTTAAAAAGGCCAAAATAGTCGCCCGGAATGAATTCTCGATAATTTTACATGTTTCACTTTCAATAGGCCTGTCCAGTACGGTAAGTGGAAAATCTTTAACATTTAAAATCTGTGAAAGAAAAGTTTTAACGCGCTCACGGGATCTTTCATTAACACCGCTGCATACCCGCCAGAAATCACGAATGGATGCCACATAGTTTTTCCCGGGCATCACTCTCTCAAAAGAATGTGCCAGAACCGGTTCCGTATCATCGAATCCTCGTTTTTCAAATGCTTTTTTCAGCACCGGGTACGCCACATACTCAGTAGCACCAGGAGGAACTGTGGTCTCAATGAGCACCATGCAGTCCGGGTTTATCTTTTCGCCGATTATTTTCAAACTCTGTTCAAGGGCGGCAATGTCGGCATACCCCTGACGAACATCCCCAAAAGTTTCCTTGTGATAGTCACACTGAACATCAACAACTACAACATCTGCCAAGGACAGAGCGTCATAAGTATATGTGGCAATAAGCGTCTGTTTTTCCTTTACACATCGATGAATCAAAGGGGCTACCTCGGGATCTTCAGCTTCAACAGGAGCATGACCTCGATTCAGGTAATGGATTTTCCAGAATGATCTCGAAGATGGGCGCTGCATCCCAATAACAAACTTTGCCGGATTCCCCGTATCCGGATCAACCGAATCAGCAATTACGCCGGCCATCACCGACCCTACAAATCCAACCCCCATCACCACAACAATTTCATGCCCCATCAAACGCTGCTTTTTGACAATTTGCTTCAACCGGCTAAATTCTTCTTCAAAATCCCCTAACGAAGGCAATCGAAAACTCTCGCCGTTGGGACACACAGACTCTTCTTCAGTATCTGGTCGATTCGAATCAATTTCATATTCTTTTTCCATTTTTTTTCACCTGTTGACATTCAATGCCTGACCGAAAAATTCCCTCTCTTCTTTGAAAGGGTTCTCCTTGAAATTTTCCACCGTTAACCTACTGAATCCTCTGCGGTAAATATTGTGAAAGTAATCTTTTTGTCAATTCTGAAACTTTGAAAGCTATAGGTTTATCCACATAATTTTTCATTTTACAGTCGTTGTTTTTGTTTGAAAAATGATCTCTTCATTTGTTATAAACCCAAGCTCTTTACGGGCCACACTTTCAACATAAATCAAATCGTTCTTCAATCGGTTGATTTCATTTAAAAACGATTGGTTTTCACGTGCTATCTCCTTGTTTGTTTCAATCAATTCCGCATGTTCTTTCTTAAGCCTGTAAAGATCGGCCAGGCCTTTTTCACCAAAAATTGCCATCACCAAAATTGAAAAAAGTATAAAAGAGACCATCGAAAAGAATATTTTTTCTTTTAGACTCACTTTTAAGCCCTCCAGGATTGTTTAATAGCCCCTAACAAAATTTCTATCTCCCGACAACTGAAAAGAATTGAGAAAATTAAATATATAACAATTCCGAAAAATATACACCCGAATAGTCCTGACACCTTTAATATCATGGAAGTATTTGATAGAATTATCTTGACACAACTTTAATATATTTGTTAAAAATATAATTTATTATGTAAGTTCTTATTTAATGAGTTTAATAAAGAAAGGAGTTTAAACAAAGTTGGCAAATCATAAATCAGCATTAAAACGTGCTCGTCAAAACACCGTAAGGCATTTGCGGAATAAATCCGTCAAGACCCGAGTTAAATCTGTTGTTAAAAATGTTAGGCAAGCAGTATCCGATAATTTGCAAGATACCGTCGCTCAGGAATTGAATGTGGCCAAATCCGTTATAGACAGAGCCGCAAAAAAAGGAACCATCCATAAAAGAACAGCCGCCAGAAAAATTTCAAGGCTTTCCAAGCTAGTCAATTCCATTTCCGCCTGATGGTTTGCCGGTCTTAGCCGGCAAACCGATCATTTACTCTATATCCGTTAATTGATAATAAATCATTTCAGCCATTCTTTTTGAAAGGGTTTTGATGGCAGCCCGTTTTCTTTGTTCTGTCGAGAATTTGTCACTTGACACCTCATAACTTTCATCATCGGAAAACCCTCGGGTTGCCCATAAAACCTTACCCTGCCTGTCGGTCAATTTCAAATCCAAGTACAGCCTTACCCGGCGTTCCAGGGGGGTTTGTGTTCCGCTTCTCGATACGGTATGGGTACTCAATGAAGTTATGACTCCCCAAAGAACAGCATCTGCTATTTCTTTTTCAACGACACTTACGTTGCTGCTGCGTGTCAATTCATAAATAAAATCGTTGGTGATCACTGTTTCAATACCGGTTTCCGCACTCCTGTTTTCAAAAACAGGAACAAATATGCTCTTAACCTTAAAGGGAAAATCACCGCCGCCTGTGAAACGATAGCCGCAACCCCATATCATCATTGTCAAAACCAGAAAGAAAAACCACGCCTTATATCTCATCATGACCTCATTAACATTTTTACGATCATTTGGACTTCGGAAATTCAGATAACAATGTTTACCAGCTTATTTTTAACAACAATCACTTTTTTTATGGGATTATCCCCGATAAACTTTCTAACCTTTTCATCTTTAAGAGCAAGTTCTTTAATAGTGTCATCACCGGCATCCGCAGGAACCGTAAAGCGGCTTCTCAATTTTCCGTTGACTTGAACAACAATGGTAAGTTCTTCGTTGACAAGCACATCCTTACGATATGACGGCCACGACGCAAAGAGCACACTGGTTTTGTTGCCCAGCGATTCCCATAATTCTTCGGACAGATGCGGTACTATGGGAGATAGCAAAACAGCAATGGTGTCCACGGCAAAACGAAGTACTGAAACCCTTGCCGGGTGATTGACATCGGCCCTGCCGTTGGGTTCACGTTCGGCCTCCATGGCATAAAGCGAATTAACCAGTTCCATGACAGCACTAATGGCAGTGTTAAAATGAAACCGCTCTTCAATATCATCGGTGACCCTGCGAATCGTTTCATGGGTTTTCTTAAATATCAGTTTAAGCTCTTCATCCAGGTCTTGTGGGTTCCCGTCAAATGCCCTGACATCTTTTATTTCATCCATGCACGCTTTAGCAAAACGCCACACCCGGTTTAAAAAGCGAAACCCTCCCTCAACTCCCTGTTCACTCCATTCCAGATCCCGTTCAGGCGGTGCGGCAAAAAGGCAAAAAAGCCGGGTTGTATCAGCCCCGTATTTTTCCAGCAGAACTTTGGGATCTATTACATTTTTTTTGGATTTGGACATTTTTTCAACACGACCAATGGTGACTAAATTACCACACTTTCCACATTTGTAGCTATCCCCTGACATCTTAACTTCTTCAGGAAAAAGATAGCCATGTTCGGGACATGATACGGTTTCCTTGCAAACCATGCCCTGAGTCAGCAATCTAGTAAAGGGTTCTTTGAATTTAATGAATCCCATCTCGTGCAATACACGTGTATAGTACCTGGAGTAAAGGAGGTGCAATATGGCATGTTCCACACCACCGATATACTGATCTACAGGCATCCAGTAATCTACGGAATCCCGATCAAAAATGGCGTCATGGCAATGGGGACTGCAATAGCGCTCAAAATACCATGATGACTCCACAAAAGTGTCCATGGTGTCGGTTTCTCGTCGCGCATCTGACTTGCCGCAAGCCGGACAGGAAGTTCTGATAAAAGATTCCAGTGAAGGTAGCGGCGATTTACCACCTTCGAGCAGATTTGCATTTTCCGGAAGTATAACAGGAAGATCTTTTTCGGAAACAGGCACAACACCACAGTCCTTACAATGGACCATTGGAATGGGGGTTCCCCAGTATCTTTGTCGCGAAATTCCCCAATCTCTTAACCGGTAACTGACTGTTTTTTGACCAATGCCTCTTTGTTTGAGGGAAGCGGCGATTTTATCCATGGCATTCTTATTGTGGATCCCATTAAAATCAGGGGAATTGACCATGGTCCCTTCTCCCGTATAAGCCTCTTTCATCGTCTTTGGATCTATATCATCATCTTCGGGCCTAACAACGACAATGATATCCAAACCATATTTTTTAGCAAACTCAAAATCTCTTTGATCATGAGCAGGAACAGACATGACTGCCCCCGTGCCGTATTCCATGAGTGCGAAATTGGCAGTATAAATGGGCATTGTTCTTTTTGACAGCGGATTGGTACAATAAGCACCAATAAATACACCTTCTTTTTCGTAACTTTCCAAAGCTTTTGCTGATCTGTCCTGAGTAGCCATATGTTCAACAAAATCAAGCACGACAGATTCTTGATCGGTTCCCTTCGACATTTCCAGGACCATCGGATGTTCCGGCGCAAGCACCATGAAAGTAGCCCCAAAAATGGTATCGGGACGTGTGGTAAAAACCGGAATCTCATTTTGAACATTTTCAGGAGGATTTTGAACGGGAAATCTGATCTCGGCACCCGTGCTTTTTCCAATCCAGTTTTTCTGCATTGTGATGACCTTCTCGGGCCAACCCGGAAGTTTATCACAGTAATTCAACAGGTCCTGAGCATAGTCTGTAATCCGAAAAAACCACTGCTGGAGCTTTTTCTGGCGAACTGTTTTTGAACAACGCCAGCACATGCCGGATTCCACCTGTTCATTGGCCAATACGGTCTGGCAGTGCTCACACCAATTGACCAATGCTTCCTTGCGATAAACCATTCCCTTTTCATACATTTTTATAAAAAGCCACTGTTCCCAACGGTAATAATCAGGACGGCAAGTCGCAATCTCACGATCCCAGTCATAACTAAATCCCATACTTCTTAACTGGGTGCGCATGTTATCGATATTTGCATAAGTCCATTTGGCAGGATGAGTATTATTGTCAATGGCGGCATTTTCAGCAGGCATTCCAAAGGCATCCCAACCCATGGGGTGAAGCACGTTAAATCCTCTCATCCTTTTATATCTCGCAACAACATCACCTATTGTATAATTGCGCACATGTCCCATGTGGATTTTTCCCGATGGGTATGGAAACATTTCCAGAAGATAATATTTTTCCCTCTTAGGATCTTCATCAACTTTCAACAATCCCTTCCGGTCCCAATAGGTTTGCCATTTTTTCTCAATTAGTTTTGGATCAAATTTTTCATCCATTACCGATTTTTACCTCCGAAAACCCGATTTTTTTTAAAATCATTCCTGCTTTTTAACCAAATAACGCATGCTGCTATATACAAGTGTTTCTTGTGCCACACCAGCATAAAAATATCAAGACTGAGAAAATATTTGACTTGTTTAATGCAATTTCATATGCAGCAGAAGATATCTTTGATAACATTTCTGTTGTTAGAACGTAAAGCTTAGGTTATTGTTTTCTAAAAAATAAAAAGGTTTCAGTGTTCAGGTGTCAGGTGTCAGGCTTGTATCCGGGCCGGTAAATCGGTTTTTTGAACATTGAAACCTGAACACGTGAAAACTAAAACCTTATTTAATTAGAAGCGTCCCACACTCGGCGTGCCGAGCCCAAACAGGAAAATAACGCAGTTTTACGTTTTAAGTTATCCGCATTTTTCTAAATTTAGAGTCAGGATTAAGGTCGAACTAAAATTATAAAACCTGTAAAAGTATTTGGCCAAAGGGCAATGTTGACCTTCAACTTAAAACTTAAAACCTGAAACTTAAAACCGTGTTACTTACAAGAAGGAGGTTAAAAATAAAGCATCCTATATGACGACAAAAATTCTAATCAACGCAGTCGATCCCGAGGAATGTCGGATTGCAAACGTAAAAGACAGCAAGCTTGAAGAATTCCAGATTGAAAGCGCCGCCAGGGAGATTATGCGGGGCAACATATACAAAGGCATTATCACAAGAATTGAACCCGCTCTTCAAGCAGCTTTTATCGATTACGGCGCAGAACGACATGGTTTTCTTCAAAAACATGAAATACATAGCGACTATTTCCAGGACAACCACACGGGTGATCATTCTTTAAAAAACATTCTCAAAAAGGGACAGGAAATCATTGTTCAGGTGGCTAAAGACCCTATCATGGAAAAAGGCGCCATGCTGACAACTTATATTTCTTTGGCAGGAAGATACCTTGTGCTCATGCCCGGGAGCAAAAATTTGGGCGTGTCCAGAAAAATTGAAGATGAAAAGGAGCGAAAACGCCAGAAAGAACTCCTGACCAGCTTGAAAATACCCGAAGGATTCGGGGTGATTGTTCGCACCGCCGGGATGGACCGGACCAAAACTGTCATTGCAAATGATTTACGCTATCTGATGAGACTATGGAAAAATATCAAAGAAAAAGCCATGGAACTTCCCGCCCTATCAATTCTGTATAAGGAACGAAATCTGGTGGTCCGCGCCATACGAGATTATTTCACCTCAGATGTCACAAGCATTTTAGTCGATGATGAAGCTGTTTACCAGGAAGTAAGAGACTTTGTAAAAATTACGTCTCCCAAGCATACCAAAATCGTCAAATTTCATAAGGGTCCAAAACCCATCTTCACTAAATACCAGCTGGAAAATCAGATTGCTTCTATTTTTGAAAACCGTGTCGATCTCAAATCCGGCGGCTCCATTGTCATACAGCAAACAGAGGCCCTGGTCGCCATCGATGTAAACTCCGGTAAAGGGACCCATAAATCCTCAATTGAACAAACAGCATTGATGACCAATGTTGAGGCTGCCGAAGAGGTGGCGCGCCAGCTGAGACTCAGAGACTTAGGAGGGCTTATTGTTATTGATTTCATCGACATGAAAGACACAAAGCACAGGCTTGAAGTAGAAAGAGCCTTGAAATTTCATGTCAAAAATGACAAAGCCCGAACAAAAGTGGGACGTTTATCCCAATTCGGATTACTCGAAATGTCACGACAGCGAATAAGACCTTCCATTGAATTTGGAAGCTACGGTTCATGTAAATACTGTCAGGGCAAAGGGCTTACACCTTCCACCGAAACCCTTGGAGTAAGGTTTCTTCGTAAGCTTCGCCTTGAAACTTTAAAAGATGAAATTACCACTGTTAAAGGTATTGTTCCCGTTGAGGTCGCCGATTACCTGCTAAACAGAAAAAGAACTGAAATCCTTGATCTTGAAATTCGAAGGGGACTTTCCATTACTATTGTGTCTGATTCCGGTATGATACCCGGGGATGGTAAAATCATCTGTGAATAGCATCACAGCGGTGCAAGTCTTGACACTTTAGTATGGTTGCGGTAATAGATACCGTATTAATGCTAATATGTTGTTTTTCTGATGGATAAAAATGCGTGAAAAAAGGCTTAAAAACTCCAAAAGAGTATTTATCTCACTGATCTGTATTGGTGCATTGGCCATTGTTAGTGGCGGAGTCTATCTTTGGTCCCGATCCGATCAAAAAAAATCCGACCAAGACATCGGCCGCCATGAAAGTCAACGGATACCAGACCAGTCAGGAAAAACAGTCCAGGCTGTTCCCAGTGAAAAGGTAATTGATTTTAATCGGGTTGACGAAGATGAAAACCTTCAAAAAATTATCCGGGAACGTAAAGAACAATTCGGGTTGGACCAAGGAGTAGATGTTATCGTCAGAGCCGACGAAAGTGTTAAGGTCGGTGATTCAATTGTACCCATGAAGGAAATCCTTGAAAGAATACGCATTAAGCAAGGAGAGGTCATGGAAGAGGGTTTGAGCGATACACCTCTTGGAAAAACTTTGGAACGGGATTTATCCGATAAGAGTAATGATTCCTTTGGTATCTATGTTGTAAAACCAAATGATAATCTATGGAATATCCACTTCAGGTTTTTGCAGGATTATTTTGACAATAAAAATATCCGCCTTTCTCCTTTGGCTGACAAACCGGATAGGCAGGGGTTTAGTTCCGGCGTAGGAAAAATTTTAAAGTTTTCTGAAAAAATTGTTTATATCTACAACATTCGCGATCGTGACCTGGACTTTAATTTAAATTTAATTCATCCTGAAAGTAAAATTGTGGTTTTTCATATGGCGGAAATTCTGTCGCTCCTTGGCCAAGTTGATTTAAAAAATGTAAATATGATCCGGTTTGATGGTGAAAATCTATGGATTTCGGCAGAATCTTAAAAATCATAAAAGCTTTCACCGTTTGCGCGTAGCATTTAGTTGTATCTCACAAAAAATTAAGTGTCATTTCAGATTTTTTAATAAAAGTTTGACGAAAAACACCATTTGAAGTATATGGGCGAAAATTTTTCATTGAGTTTTTATTTATTTTTGTTTTTTATTCTCTTGTAAATTCATTCACAATACATTGAAAATAATAACTTTAAGGAGGTTTTATCTTGGTTGATATCGTTTATGCAATGGGTCAAAGTGGCGCGGCAGGGGAAGGAGCACAGGGTGGATTTACAGCATTTATCCCCCTCATACTCATGTTCGTCATCTTTTATTTTCTATTGATCAGACCCCAGCAGAAAAAAACCAAAGAGCATCGTGAAATGATCGGCAATCTGAGAAAAGGTGATCGCATTATCACCGCAGGCGGGATTTATGGCCGTATCACCGGGTTAGATGATACAACAGTGACTTTGGAAATCGCAGATAAGGTTAGAATCAAGCTAGCGAGGCATAATGTCGGAGGTTTGCTTCAATCGTCGGCCCAAACAATGCCAAAAAATGGTAAATCCGAAAACGAATAATCCGATTAGAAATAATTAAATAAGCCCCATTGAAAAAGGAATGTTTTACTTTAGATAGCATTTTTATTTTTCTGGGGCTTTAATGTGGTTTGTGCAGACCGATAAAAAAAAATGAAATTTGTTCCGTTAACATGGAACATCAAAGATTGATCTTTGTCGAAAGGAAAAGAACCGTTGAAAAAGATCTCATGGCGGCTGATTTTGATCCTGGCGGTTTTCACCATTGCAGTCATATACGTGCTTCCCACTTTCAAACCGTCATTTTGGCCACATAACAAAATAAACCTCGGTCTGGATCTTCAAGGCGGCATGCATCTGGTCCTCGAAGTGGAAACGGATAAGGCTGTCGAAAGCACCCTTGAGCGTTTCAGCCAGGAAATCGGCGAAATGATCAAAAGGGAAAACCTTCGGAATGTTTCCGTGGCAATGGTTAATGGTTTGCGACTTTCCGTCAGGATAACGGATTTGACTCAGGAAAAAACCTTCCAGGAACTAATGGATAAAGAATTCCGGGATCTCCGATTGGTTTCGCGAACACAGGATATGGACTCATTGACGATGGTTTTGGATCTTCCGGATGAAGAAACAAGGCATATTAAGAATCTTTCTGTCCAGCAAGCCCTTGAAACTATCCGAAACCGAATCGATCAATTCGGTGTAAGTGAACCTGATATTCGCATACAGGGAACAAACCGCATTCTTATTCAGCTTCCAGGGGTTACTGACACCCAAAGGGCAAAAGAGCTCATTGGAAAAACTGCTATTTTGGAATTTAAGCTTGTAAATGAAGATATCGAACCTGAAACAGCCGAAAAAAGCGGCGTACCAGCCGGAAGTGCCATTTATTATCAGGTCCGCCAAGACCCCGGGACCAATCGTGAAATCAGGGTACCTTATGTCCTGGTAGATCGAACCCTTTTAACAGGCGCTTATTTAACAGATGCCAGAGTGCAGATCGATTCACAATTTAACGAGCCCTATGTCAGTATTAATTTCGATAGAAAAGGCGGCAGGATTTTCGAAAGAATCACAGGTGAAAATGTTAAAAAACGCCTGGCCATCGTTTTGGATAACAAGGTTTATTCCGCACCGGTTATTCAGGAGAAAATATCCGGAGGCGAAGCCAGGATTACGGGATATTTTACTACCGAAGAAGCTCGGGACCTGGCAATTGTTTTACGTGCCGGTGCATTACCGGCGCCCGTTAAAATCCTCGAGGAAAGAACCGTCGGCCCATCACTGGGTGCCGATTCCATTCGCAAAGGGCTGACATCCATGATGGTCGGCGGAATCCTGGTACTCCTTTTTATGATGATATACTACCAGGCGTCAGGGATTGTGGCCAACATCGCCCTGGTTTTAAACATACTTTTAATTGCCGCAGGTCTGGCCGCTTTTCAGGCAACTCTGACCCTTCCCGGGATTGCAGGTATCATATTGACTATCGGTATGGCTGTGGATGCCAACGTCATCATATTTGAACGTATTCGTGAGGAACTCGATATCGGTAAAACCCCGAGAGCTGCTGTAGATGGAGGTTATGAACGATCAACCCTGACGATTCTGGATGCCAACGTGACCACACTCATCGCAGCGCTCGTGTTGTTTCAGTTCGGTACCGGCCCTGTCAAAGGTTTTGCCGTTACATTGAGTCTGGGGGTTATTGCAAGCCTTTTCACATCGTTAATTCTGACGAAACACATTTTCGACTACTTTTTAATCACACGCAAATTTAAACGGTTGAGTATTTAATTTTTATGGATCATATAACGTTCGTACCACCAGTTGAAGCCACCTTCAAAGGCTAAGATAACTGATTTTTCGGAGGAATCATGCGGTTTATCAAACCTGATATCAATATTGACTTTACAGGCAAAAGAAAAATTGCCTACATCATATCCGGTTGTTTTATTATCTTCAGCATTCTCTCGGTTATCATTCATGGTGGTCCCCGCTATGGTATCGATTTTGCCGGAGGTTCGCTCATACAGGTCAAATTTTTTTCACCCGTTAATACCGGAGATGTCAAAAACGGCCTTTCGGAAGTCAACCTGGAAAAAGCGTCCGTTCAAAGATTTGGCGAAAAAGAAGATAATGAGTATCTAATCCGGACTGATATTTCCGAAGCCTATCATGAAGATTTTTCAACAAAGCTTCAGACATCCCTGAAAACGGCCACAAACAGCGAAGTTGAAATCCGCAGGATCGAAATGGTTGGACCCCAGGTCGGCAAGGACCTGAGGGAAAAAGCCCTGTTTGCCATGTTTTTTGCCTTGCTGTTTATCACCATATATATTTCAGGCCGTTTTGAACTCAAATGGTTGTTAAGCGGAGTCATGGCGGCGGCACTGATAGGAGCGGTCTATTTGCTGTCCATTTTCAAAGTCAGTATTCCTTTTTTAATCCTGGCCGCGTTGATCGTTACCCTGATCCTGTTCTGGTTTCTTGAACTCAAATATGCCATGGGGGCTATTGTGGCTCTTATCCACGACGTCATCATCACTGTCGGTATTTTCTCTGTTCTCAATATCGAGTTTTCGCTTCCCGTGATTGCCGCCCTGTTGACCATTATCGGGTATTCCTTAAATGATACCATCATTGTTTTCGACCGAATCAGGGAAAACCTGAGAAAACATCATCGTAAACCCCTTGAGTTTATATTGAACCGAAGCATCAATGAAACCCTGGCACGAACAATCCTGACCGCAATGACCACCCTGACAGTGGTACTCGCTTTGTTGATTCTAGGCGGGGGAATCATTCGAGATTTTGCTCTTGCCATGACAATCGGAGTCATTATCGGAACCTATTCTTCCGTTTATGTAGCAAGTCCCATACTTCTGGCATGGAACATCAGAAAAAAAAGCCGTAGTATTCAACAGAAAGGCCGTTAAATTGTACCGATGGGAGAGACCCCTCCGGAAAAATGGTTTCCCTGGTTTGCTCTAAAAAGTATTCCGGGAATTGGAAATATTCTTTTTAAAAGATTGATTGACAAATTTTCTTCCCCTCAAAAGGTTTTTGTCGCCTCCATTCAGCAACTGGTTCAAATCAGCGGCATATCCGAAAGTCTTGCTCTAAAAATAAAATCTTTTAAATTTAAGGAGGCCATAAGGAAAGAAATCGATCATGTCATTGAAAAAGGTTTTCATATTGTCACATTTTCCGACATGAACTATCCTCCCCTATTACGACAGATACCTGATCCCCCGCCATTTTTATACGTATCCGGAGAATTACTGCAACAAAGTCAAAACATTGCTGTTGTAGGGTCTAGAAACCCAACAGCCTACGGCATCTCCGCAGCCACACGCTTATCCGGGAACCTTTCCATACTCGGCTTCACTATTGTAAGCGGCATGGCCAGGGGAATTGATTCAGCCGCCCATGAAGGAGCGCTTTTGGGGAAAGGAAAAACGATTGCGGTTTTAGGAAGCGGCCTTGATAAAATATATCCTCCGGAAAATCGCAAACTATTCAACCAGATTTCAGAAAATGGAGCGGTCATTTCGGAATTTTCCATTCAATCCCCTCCCGAAGCCCACCATTTTCCGATTCGAAATCGAATCATCAGTGGAATGTCACTTGGAACAGTCGTTGTGGAAGCTGCAAAAAAAAGTGGCTCCCTTATAACTGCCAGACTGGCTGCAGAACAAAACCGTGAAGTCTTTGCTGTACCGGGAAGTATACACTCATTTAAAAGCTGCGGTACAAACAGCTTGATTAAACAAGGCGCAAAACTGGTGGAACATGCCCAGGACATTATTGAAGAATTGTCACCACAAATACAGGAAAACCTTGAAGGCAATTCCGTCAATGCCTATCTTGACAATCAACTGAAAGTGTTGCCGGAATTGAACTCAGATGAACAAATTGTCATGAATCATCTTGAACCTTATCCGATTCACGTAGACGAACTGGTCAGAAAGACGTCTATGGCGCCGGGTAAGCTGTTGGGTATTTTGCTGAAATTTGAGCTGGAAGGAATCGCACAGCAATTACCCGGCAAATGTTTTTCTCTAAAATCCTGATCCATCAATTTTGATTGATCATTTATTTTTTTCAGATAATATTTTTAATTTATTTAAGGAGTCTCTGTGAGTAAACCGCTTCTCGTTGTAGAATCACCTACAAAAGTCAAAACACTGAAAAAATATTTAGGAAATGATTTTCAGATCGAGGCTACAGTGGGTCATTTGAAAGATTTACCTCAAAACAAACTGGGTGTTGATATTGAAAATGGATTCAAACCCCTTTACAGTAATATACCAGGCAAGCAAAAAGTCATTACATCCTTAAAAAAAGCCGCCGGCGATACAATGGAAGTCTACCTGGCCCCTGACCCTGACCGCGAAGGCGAAGCAATCGCATGGCATACCGCGGAAATCTTAAAAAAGAAAGGGCGAAAGTTCTATCGTGTTCTTTTTCACGAACTCACGGAAAAAGCTATCCGACAAGCTATGATATCCACTACGGGCCTGGATCCGAACAAATATGAAGCGCAAAAAGCCAGAAGGGTTTTAGACAGACTTGTCGGTTATGAAGTCTCACCACTATTGTGGCGAAAGGTTCAGGGAGGGTTAAGTGCCGGACGTGTCCAATCCGTGGCCTTGAGAATCATTTGTGAAAGAGAAAAGGCGATTCAGGCATTTGAGCCTGAAGAATACTGGACCATTAGTGCACTTTTTGAGGGAGATTTTCCCCCGGCTTTTCTGGGAAAATTATCTCGTAAAAATAATGAAAAACTGACAATCAGCAATGAAACCGTTGCCAAAAAAATCCTGGAAGATCTTTCCGTGCATCAGCCGGTTTTAGAGAAAGTGACACGAAAGACGATCAAACGAAACCCTTTGCCACCATTTACCACCAGCAAACTTCAACAGGATTCCATCAGAAAATTGAGATTTTCTGCAAAAAAAACCATGATGGTTGCGCAGCAACTCTATGAAGGTATCGAATTGGCAGACGGGGAACCTACCGGATTAATCACCTATATGAGAACCGATTCGGTACGTATATCTCAGGATGCCGCCGAGGAGGCCCTCAAGCTCATCAATGAAAAATTCGGAAAGGATTATTCATTGGAAAAACCTCGTTTTTTTAAAAACAGAAAAAAAACTCAGGATGCCCATGAGGCTGTTCGCCCTACCTCAGTGTTCAATACGCCTGAAAAAGTGGCCCCTTACTTAAATTCAGATCAAATGGCTCTGTACCAGTTGATTTGGAAACGCTTTACGGCATCACAAATGGCTCAGGCTTTGATCAATCAGGTCTCTTTTTCCATTGTTTGCGGGCAATATACCTTTACGGCATCAGGTTCCAACATTCAGTTTCCGGGTTATTTGGCTCTGTATCAGTCGGAAGAACAAGAAGATTCCATTGATTCCAAAACAGACCAACTTCCGGATCTTAACGAAAACACGCCGCTTAAAGTCATTCAATATGATCCCAAACAACATTTTACCCAACCTCCTCCTCGCTTTTCTGAAGCGTCTCTGGTCAAGGAGTTGGAAGAAAATGGTATCGGACGACCAAGTACCTATGCAACCATCCTGTCAACTATTCGGGAAAAAAAATATGTGGAGTTGGAAAAAGGATATTTCAAACCCAATGAACTGGGATTTATTGTTAATGAACTTCTTGTCAAAAATTTTCCCAATGTTTTCAGCGTGGATTTTACTTCCAATATGGAGGAAAATCTTGATCTGCTTGAGTCTGCCGAGGCCGATGCTCAGACACTTTTAAAACGCTTTTATGATCCGTTTAAAAAAAACCTGGATATGGCCGTAACAGATATGCTGAGCATCAAAGGTGTCGGTTTTGCCACGGACTTAAAATGCCCGGAATGCAACTCAACCATCCATTTGAAAATTGGAAAAAACGGACCATTTCTTGCTTGCAATGGGTATCCCGAATGCAAATTTACCCGCGACTATGTGCGGGACGAAAAGGGAATTATTCGTCCCGTTGAGCCGGCGGCTGAAGAAATCACTGATAAAACCTGTGATCAATGCGGAAAGCCCATGATCATAAAATTTGGAAAATATGGCCAGTTTTTGGCCTGCAGCGGATATCCGGATTGCAAATATACAAAATCATTGGATCCGAAAGAGACCGGAAAAGCAACAGGCGTGAAATGCCCTGAGCTAAGCTGTGACGGAGAGATTGTTGAAAGAGTTTCCAAAAGAGGAAAAATATTTTACGGATGCACCCGTTTTCCAAAATGTAACTTTGCCATCTGGGACAAACCTGTTGACAAACCCTGTCCGGACTGCAATTCAAAATATCTGATCGAGAAATCAACAAAAAAACAGGGGAATTTTTTGGCATGCCCTAACAAGGAATGCGGCTATAAGGAATTTTTTACGGCATCATGACGCTATTTTTGAGCCAGATTTTCCGGAGTGATGATAATGATATGGTTTTTATTGATATCACAAAAGGCTGTGTTGAGAATCGCTTTACCATCAAGACTGTAAATCTTTGCGTTTGTTACAGCAATGAAATGCCTGGTGTCCAGCATGAAATCGGTTAATCGTGCATTTGGTAAAAGGTCGATGTGCCCCATTATCCTGTACTGATCTGTATAAATGATAACCTTGGTGCGTTCTTCGATTGAATCTTCCATTGTTATTACTCCGATTAAATACCCTTTTTATTATTTATATTTTGCGATAATAGAAAATATCGTTCGTATTTGTCAATTAATTCTCAATTGTCTGTTTTGACTCAAAGCTGGTTTAGATTTCCCTGAATCGTATTTTCTGATATGAGATATATATTCGACAACAATCAATTTCCGGAAGGGGTGAATTTTGAAAAGCATTTTAATTACGATGCCAAATGATCATGATGAGGTGAATAATCTTCTCAAGGTTGTCAATGTATTCCTTGAACCCAGACACTTTTCCGCAAACATGATCACCGCCGTTAATCTTGTCATTGAAGAAAGTCTTATAAATACGATCCAGCATGGATATGATGATGAGAAAGAACATTTAATCACATTAAAGGTTACGCTGAATCCGGATGAAGTGGTTTTGAAATTTGAAGATGATGCCAGGGAATTTAATCCGCTGGCCACCCCTCGAATGGAAAAATCAGAAGCCCTTTTGGATTCGGCAAAAGGACTTGGAATTCATCTTGTTCGAAACATGATGAACGCTATGTCCTATTCCCGTGAAAATGATAAAAACATACTTGAGATCTGGATATACCTTAGTTGACTTCCTCTATATGGCAACCCAAAAAAACGGCTTGAATCCCTAAGGAATCAGCACCGAAGAACCGGTTGTTTTTCTGGACTCCAAATCCTGATGAGCTTTTGTTGCATCAGCCAATGAATACATCTGTTTGATCCGGACCTTAACAATTCCCTTGATAATCACATCAAAAAGATCCTGCCCATGGGCCACAAGATCCTCTCTTTTTTCAGTGTAAGCCATCAATGTAGGCCTTGTTAAAAAAAGAGACCCTTTGGCGGAAAGTACTCCCAGATCGAATGGCTTTACAGGACCCGAGGCCTGACCAAAGGAAACCATCATTCCCAAGGGCCTGATGCAGTCCAGAGATTTCATAAAAGTGGCATTCCCAACAGAGTCATAAACAACATCCACACCCCTTCCCTGCGTGATTTTTTTGACGGCTTCGACAAAATCCTCATCTCGATAAAGGATTGGATAATCACAACCGTTTGTTTTTGCAATCTCTGCCTTTTCATATGATCCAACAGTTCCGAACACAGTGGCCCCCAGGAATTTTGCCCACTGGCATACAATGGAGCCAACCCCGCCGGCTGCTGCATGGATCAATATGGTATCCCCCTTTCCCACTTTATAACATCCTCTTAACAAATAGCGGGCTGTCATTCCCTGAAGCATCATTGCTGCCGCCTGCTTGGAGGAGATTTCATCGGGTAGTTTTATCAAGCGATGGGCCGGTATCAGCCGGGTTTCAGCATATGCTCCGGGAGGAAGCCCTGCATAGGCAACACGATCGCCTTTGGCAAAATCGCCGACCTCGCTGCCGACTTCTTCCACAATACCGGCACCTTCCATTCCGGGAACAGCCGGAAGAGCTGGTAAAGGATACAACCCGGTTCTATGATAAATATCGATAAAATTTAAACCCACAGCTTCATGACGTATCAACACTTCGCCTGATTCCGGGTGGCCGGGATCAAAGTTCTCCCATTTTAATACCTCGGGTCCTCCTGTTTCGTATAATCTTATAGCTTTGCCCATTTTCAGCTCCTTTTATGGATAATCATAAAAAAATTTCTAAAAACTACAGCTTAAATTTTCCTCGTTCCATGGCAATCCTCATATAAGTATGAAGAAAAGTTTCAGGGGGTTCATACTTTTCATCACCCTGTTTTTGCTCTAATTTTATGGCATCAAAATCACACGTAGGCACACACAGTCCACATCCTATGCAGCGGATTATATTCACATGAGCTGTATCATCAACTGTAATGGCATCCATAGGACACCGTTGCACACAAGTAGAGCAGGCCGTACAGTTATCCGCATTGACCTGGACATAATAGTTGGCATGCACCGCTTTGGATGGTTCCGGCAAGGATTTGATATTTTTAAGAATCTGGCAGCAACACCCACAACACATGCATATGTTTGCTGCCTTTTTGGCATTGCTCGGCTGAATCACCAGGCCGGCATCCACACCTTTTTTCAGCAACTCCAGGGCTTCTTCCTGAGTGATCGGCCGCCCCAATCCATTTTCCTCGTAGTAATGGGCGCCTGTGGAAAAAACCAGACAAACTTCTTCTGGCCGGTCGCAACCTTTGCCTACCATTTTATGTTCTTTCCTGCAGATACAAGGGGCCACTATAATTTTGGACTGCCGGCGAATAATTTCTTCGGCCTGTTCATAGGGCATTACACTGGTTTCCGCAACAACGCTCTGGTTGATCGGAATGACACGTAACTGCTGTGTTTTTTGTTTTGCCCATCCATTTTTAACCAGATACGGAACATATTCATTAAAATCTCTGATCAGGCCTTCATCAAGGCTGTTGACATGGTATTCCCAAATACCGATAACAAACTGAGCTGCCATATACAGGGATTTATCCCCTCTTCTTTTGCGAAAGATCAACCCCTTTTGGGACATATTTTCCAGGACCGGTGCGATTTTTTCCTCATCCAAACCCAACCTTTCTGCAATATTACTTACCGGTTCCTGTTTCATTTTCAGCCCAATGGCGATTTTTGCCTCTTCGGGAGAAAAAAGCCTTCTTAAAATCCTGATCTCTACTCCGGTTTCCGTAGACGGAAACCCTGTCGGAAGATTGTCCAGATGCTTTGCCAGATTTTGATAAACATCCTCTGCCATTTTGTTTTTTTCCTCCCAGGTTGAATGGTTTCGCATTTAAGTCACAGTTTACGTCATTGCAGTAAGCCTGAAATCCAGGTAAGTGTAGGCTTCCTCTTAAATTATCTCAGGGACTGATCCATGTCAATACAGGCAGTTATCAAACATCAGGGGTTAAATATCATCCGGGTTTATTGCTCTTTGATCTTAAATGGTTTAAATTGTTATATTCGTGGTAAAACAATACTTCTCGGAAGGCTGAAAAAGTGGAGTGGAATGTACTGACATTAATACTGGCCGGGGGGTCTCTTTTCCTGGCTATTGGTACCAGTATTCTGGCTTGGCGAATGCGTGGCACGTTAAAATGGAAAGAGGAGATCAAACAAGAGCTGAGATCCATGGACAAGGTTGCAGCCCTGGCTACCGGGTCCAGACTTAAGGCCATGCACATAGTTCAGCAGCGATGCCGGGAAATATTGAAATCCAATTTTCCTGAATTGCGGCAGCTCGGGGAACTGGAAAAATACGTTTCTGATATCGCGGCTTGTTTTTATCCCCATCATAAAAATCCAATTACAGCCATCACTGTCGGAAACCTCCTTAAATCCTCGCGTATGGCGGCCATAAGACTGCAAATGATTTTGCGCCGTCCCGGATTTCAGGTACTTCGAAATATTAGATTCCGACATATTCGGCAAAATTCCTTCAGGTTGAACCGTTTCCGGAATACGTGGTTTTTCAGATTCATCATGCGATATCAGGCTTTTTTTGTCCGTATCAATCAATTACGCCTTATCCTGTTACCAGATCCCTTTCTTTGGCTGATCTATTTTTCCAATCAATGGACCCTCATGACATTGACCCGCTTTTTATTGCTGGAAATATATATTTTTATGGGACAACTGGCAATTGACGCCTATGATTGCACTCCCGATACCGGGGCAAAACAACATTCCGATGAGGAACTGGTTCAGGTTTTAAAGGAAATTGAATCACTCGGAATTGATAATGATTTACAAGTCAATTCGCAATTAAAACCTATCCGAAACCGTCTGGTGGGCTTCAATGCCTTTTGGAAACCCATGCCGGGTCAGGAAATCTGGAAACAATCATTTAAGGAAGCTTCTTTTATAATATCCACCCATCACTTTCCCAACAGTCAAAATCCAATGGAGGAAGTGGCTTTTGGCCCTCTTTTGCAGCGAACAGTTCATTGGCTCAACAGCATCCTGGAAACCAGGCACTATAAAATGGTCAAACATCTGCACAATGTGGAACTGGCCACACTTATCCAGGTTAAATCCATTGCGGATATCCCGGAAATGAGACACTTGGGCCTGTTTGCCCAAAAATCCCTAATGCTCTATCAATATATAAAATGGCCGTTAAAAATTTTTCAAAGGGCAAAAAGGTTTACTGCAGCAGGTGTGGCCATGGATATCGGCTGGTTGATAGCCAAAAAAAGCTTTGTTAATTTGTGCATGCGACAGGTTTTTGACCTGACCTGCAAGGAACTTGAAATCATTTATCATCTGTCGGCCATCGAAACAACGCCTCCCCCAAAAAAACAAACGCTTACGGATCATTAGAAAAACACGGCAATCCAGACAGTTGTACAATCCGGGTCAGTCCATTCCACGCGGTGCCGGCAATGGGCGGGGATGTGGATATGGTCTCCGGGTTTCATATGGACCGGCTCGTCCTCGCTTTCAAAACGGATCCGGGCTGCGCCTTGATGCAGAATAACCCACTCATTTTTTTCCTGGTCGTACCAGAACCCTTCCGGAGATCGATGACCTTTGCTGATAATGCGCTCTATGCTCATTTTTTCTGATGAAATAATTGTTTCAATGATCTCTTCTGGAATATTTTCAGGAATGCCTGAAAAAATATTATTACTCATCAGATTCTTTTAGCCTGGTGTTTGTCATCATTTCCGAGTGCAAAGTCCTGTGAACGGGACATTTTTGAGCAATTTCCAACATCCTTTTTTTCTGGTCCTTGTCCAGTTCCCCTTTGATGTCAATTTCAAGATCGATCTGATCCAGTTTCCCGGATTGGGTTTCACAACTTCGGCATTCATCCGCATGAATTTTTTGATGCTTTAAATTAACGGATATGGACTCGACCGGCCATTTTTTTCGATCCGCATACATACGAAGTGTCATGCAGGTGCAGGCACCAAAACCGGAGACCAGAAGGTCATAGGGAGTAGGACCCAGGTTGCCTCCGCCAACCGAACGGGGTTCATCCGCAACAAGATGATGGCCGTTGGCCAGAATATCGGTGCGATATAAGGTTTGGCCGATTCGAGCCAGAACACGATTGTCCTTGGGATCTTCTATCCATTTTCTTTTTTCGGACATATCGACATATTTTTCCGCCCATGCCGCAATAACGGAACCGATATACATGGCGTCCGCTTCATTGGATACCAGGTGATCCGCATTATCCAGCGATATGAAACTCTTTGGATGAAATGCTGCTTTGAAAATTGTTGCCGCATTTTCAGGATCAACAATTTCATCAACCGGGGAGTGAAGGATCAAGAGAGGTTTTTTTAATTTCCGGATTGCTTTTTGCATTTCAATTTTTTCCAGATCATCCAGAAATTGCTTTTTTACGGTAAAAGATTTACCGCCGATGGCTATTTCCGCCTGTCCATCTTTTTCGATTTTTTTTCGTGAATCTTTTAATGATTGCTTGAGATGGGCAAGGTCTGCCGGAGCACCGATAGTGACTACCGCTCGTGTGGACCCGATTCTGGAGCCTGCATGCAGCATGGCGGCCCCACCTAAGGAATGGCCGATCAGGATTGCGGGGGATTCGAATTTTTCTTTCATAAATTCCGCGGCGACTACCAGATCTTCTATATTAGAAGAAAAATTGGTTTCGGAAAAGTCGCCCTTACTTTCCCCCAACCCGGTGAAATCAAATCTTAAAACAGCCAGACCACGATCAGTCAGGGCCCGGCTGATATGAGCAATTGCTTTTAAATTTTTCGTGCATGTAAAACAATGGGCAAAGAGTGCATAAGCCAAAGGCTCCCTATCTGCTGGAAGATCCATACGTCCTGATATGTCAAGTCCGGACTTGTTTTTAAATGTGACTTTTTTATATTCCATTTGCTTATTAATCCTTTTTGGTTGGTATGTCGCTGAACAGATCTGTCCCGAAAATGAAAACACATTTTTTTCAAATCGGCTTTTAATTTGTTTATTTTTTATAATCTATCAAAAAATAATCTCAGGGGATATATAAAGTTTAGGTCTCAAGCCGGCAAGGATCAACAAAAATGAATTGGAAGGCGGCAAACACAGACGCAATACCGGAAGGAGCGAACGATTCTTCACCGGCCGGAAATGTAGTACCGACAAATAGACAATATTGTTGGTCTCCTCAGAATGACGGCAGCAAGGGAAAAAAAGAAATTTGACATCCATGATCAAAAGTGGAAATGTTTTTCCGGACTTTTTGAAAAGTTACTGACTTATTTTTGAATATGGTTATATTATTTTTAAAAAAACCAATTTTATCAGTATCGTTAAAATCATTCAAAAACGAGGTAGTAAATAGTTATGACGGAAAACGGAAATCACGATCAACCCCACATAAAATCGGGGCAGGTAAAAATTCGTGAAATGGAAATTGATGACATTCCCAAGGTATTTCATTTAGGCGAAGAGCTTTTTGAAGCCGAAGGCCTCAAAAATCTATACCGGGCATGGGATGAGTTCGAGGTAGTTGAGCTGTATCTGGGAGATTCCGAATTTTGTATAGTGGCGGAAATCGATGATGATCTTGTCGGGTTCGCTTTAGGTACAACGATCAGCAAAAGCCGGTCTGCATGGAAATATGGCCATTTGATCTGGTTGGGTGTTGCCGAAGGTTATCAGCGGGCAGGAGTCGCGGAAAAATTGTTTCATAAATTTCATGCCCTGATGATTGATGACGGCGTTCGAATGCTCATTGTAGACAGCCAGGCGGAAAACCATCCGGGTCTTCATTTTTTCAAAAAGATGGGATTTTCAAACCCTATCGAACATATTTATCTGAGCATGAATCTGACAGGGGAACAACAGCACAAACGTTTATACAGAGCCAAAAAAGGAAAACTTGTTAAAAAGAAATGAGCCTCCATGACCCAAAAATTTGCGGAAAACATCAATTTTGACCGTTTAAAAAAACTCTTTCATGACATTGTCGATATCTACAGCCCTTCCGGCAAAGAGGAACAGGTTCTTGAATTTTTATATGCCTACCTCAAAGACCATGAATTTCGGGTCAAACGCCAGGCCGTGGATGAGAATCGATATAACCTTCTTATACTTCCCAAAAAAGAAATTGATACGGAGTTGGTGTTTGTGGGGCATGTGGATACAACCCCTGCTTATGAATTTGATGATTTCGGATGGGAAGAAAAAGGGGACCGGATTATCGGTCTGGGTACGGCGGATATGAAAGGAGGCTGCGCGGCCATGGTTGAGGCCATGATCGCGTCAAAGGAAATTCTGACCAAAGAACCGCCGGTCGCTCTTGCCCTGGTGGTGGGGGAAGAGGAAGATGGAGATGGCGCGGCACAATTTTTGGAGGAACATTATTTTCCATGGGCCATCATCGGAGAACCCACCAATTTGCATCCCTGTTTAGGTCACTTTGGATATATGGAGATTCTGCTTCGCACTTTCGGAAAGAGAATGCATGCATCTCTGGCCAACAAAAAAGAAAACGCCATCGAGCTCATGCTCAACGGTTTGATCGAAATCGGTCAATACATGGGAAAAAACCGGCCGGAAGTCGTATACAATATCAGGGATCTTTTCAGTAGCCGGGCAGGTTTTGCAGTGGCGGACCGGTGTGAAGCCTGGCTGGATATTCATATTCCACCATCATCTCCCGTGGGAGAAATCGCCACCGAACTGGAAGAGGTTTTTATGCGATATTGTGAGAATTACACAAGTATAAGGTCCACATTTAGAATCATGACTATCGATGCCGGATATGAATTTCCCCCCAGAGGTCCCATCGTGGAAAATCTTCAGAAAGTTTACTCAAAAAGAAACATTTCCTGGAAAGCCAATACATTCAGAAGCCATTCCGATGCCAATCAATTATGGGCCGCAGGCATAAAACCGATTCTTTTGGGTGCAGGCCGGTTGGAAATGGCCCATACACCTGAAGAATCCGTATCTTTTCAAAAAGTTTGCAAGGCTGCACAAATTTATACGGATTTAATTCTCGAATTGGCATATGAACAACCAACCGGATGATTAAAAAATATCACTGCTATGAGGTTTTTAGCATCGGCTAAAACAGTGCTGACTTTCATTATGTGTTGAACCTAAAAAAACGTTGTTTCATAGGATTAATGATAGTATGATAATCAGTATTAAAAGATTTTGCTGCAATCACAACTACTTTTGAAAAGGAATTATCATAGTATTTATATTGAAATGCAAGAAAAATTGGATGTTTAGCCACTATATGAAGAGTTTTTTAATTAAGGAGCTAAGGTGATCTCGTTAAGATCTTCAAATGAAAGAAGAAAATATCCTCGTTTAACCAGAAGTGTACCGGTTAAAATACATCAGGATAGCAATGACTTCGTTACGGAAATAACGAATATAAGCCGTTCAGGAGCCTATTGCAAGGTTAATAAGTATATTATGCCGATGACAAATTTGGATATCTATCTGTTTCTCCCCCAAAACAATAAAGAGAAGTCATCTGCGAGAAAAATCTTCTGTAGAGGTGCTGTTGTTCGTACAGAGAGTTTGCCTGAAGATAATTCTTATAACATAGCTGTCTTTTTCAGCGATATTTCTTCCAAAGATGTTGAGGCTATTTCAGAATATATAAAGCTTCATCTTGATGCTGAAAAATAATTTTTAAAGCTTTGTTAAATTAAACCCACCTCCCCCGCTATTTTATAAGAACCTTCTTTTGTTTCCAATAAAAGCCCGGTCAGTGGAGAAAGTGGGCAAGGTTTTAAAAAAATAAAGTTGCGAATTTCACACGGCATTCATGTGCTGAGTTCTTTAATGCGATTTCTTGCGGCTTCCCTGACTTCAGGATGACTGTCTTTTTTAATCACTTGTTTTAACAGTTCTTTGTTACTTTCCGCTTTTACCGCCTCTTGACGCACTTTCGGATCGGAACGTGCGATTTTAGGTAAAAACAAATCTCTGAATTTCATGGTTCCCTCCTTTCATGTTGATTGTTTCTCAACGCATGCGTTATTCGAGTTGATAGTTTATTTAGATCATAGACTTTCAACAATAAAAGTAAATCCTCAAAATCACTGAAATATTCAATAAAAACTACGTAAATAATAGTCAAAATATACTTAAAGTATTTAAAGTCATTGTAAGTCAAGGGGAGTAGCCTTGTCAGAAATTTTATTCCGGAGCCTCCGGGAACTGGGTTTAAAGCGGGATTTTCGTTGTTAAGACCCATGCTTTTAATTACATTTTTGTTTCATTTGATAATATTGACAACATTTTTGTCAAACATGTTAACCATTTGTGCTTTTTGGCTTGGGGTTTAAAGCATTAATAATATAATGATATTAGTTGGTTAGGTTTTTTAAAGTTTATTGGCACGCCATTTGCTAAAGATAAAAAACGGATACCCGGGATCGATCCAATAACCATCGCAACGAAGCGTGTACGCTTCATAAGGAGAACGTTGAATGAAAAAGATAGAAGCCATCATTAAGCCGTTTAAGCTGGACGATGTGAAAGAGAGTCTCAATCGTATCGGTGTCAGCGGCATGACCGTTACAGAAGTCAAAGGTTACGGACGACAGCGGGGACATAAAGAAATATACCGTGGTGCCGAATACCAGGTTGATTTTGTGCCGAAAATCAAAATTGACATGATTGTCGATGAAGCATTGTCTTCCAAAGTGGTGGAAACCATCAAGGAAACGGCAAAGACCGGCAAAATCGGTGACGGCAAAATATTTGTATCCTCTCTTGAAGAAACTATCAGAATCAGGACCGGCGAATCGGGTACTGATGCGATTTAATCCATTTTGAATGGTTGAAAAAAAACCAAGTTAAGGAGGCGAAGGTCAAAATGAAGAAATACATATTATCCATCCTGGTTTTGCTATATGGTGCGGCAATGGTTTACGCCGGAGATGAGCCACCGACAGCCGAATCGAATCAAAACGCTATTCAGTTGGTTCAGTCCCATGCTGATTATTTATGGACTCTGATCGCAGCGGCTTTGGTGTTTTTTATGCAAGCCGGTTTTGCCTTGGTAGAGGCCGGGTTTACGCGCGCTAAAAATGCAATCAATATCATGATGAAAAACCTGATGGATTTTTCCATCGGTACCCTGTCGTTTTGGGCCATCGGTTTTGGTTTGATGTTTGGAGCATCATCTACCGGGTGGTTCGGAACATCAGGCTTTTTTCTCAGCGATTTCAGTATCGGTGGAGATCCCTGGGTTTTGGCCTTCTGGATGTTTCAGGTGGTTTTTGCCGCCACGGCCGCCACAATCGTTTCCGGTGCCATGGCCGAACGTACCAAATTTTCGGGCTACCTGATTTACAGTGCTGTCATCAGCGCTGTCATCTATCCCATCTTTGGCAGCTGGGCCTGGGGGGGACTCTACAATGGAGGCGGATGGCTGGAAAATCTTGGATTCATCGATTTTGCCGGTTCAACAGTGGTTCATTCCGTGGGTGGATGGGCCGCACTCGCCGGAACATTAGTTTTGGGACCCCGATTGGGCAAATATACCAGGGACGGTCGGATCAAACCGATTTTGGGACATAACATGCCTTTGGCTGCCCTGGGTGTTTTTATCCTCTGGCTGGGGTGGTTCGGGTTCAATCCTGGGTCTACGACGGCTGCCAACAAAGATATTGCCATGATTTTTGTCAATACCAATCTGTCTGCGGCGGCAGGTGCCGTATTGGCGCTGGTAGCATCCTGGGTTAAATTCGGTAAACCGGAAATCGGGATGAGTCTTAACGGCGCCCTGGCGGGTCTTGTAGCGATCACCAGCCCCTGTGCGACAGTGACACCGGCAAGTGCTGTTGTTATTGGTGCGGCAGCAGGCGTTATCGTTGTTTTATCGGTTTTATTTTTTGAAAAGATCCGGGTGGATGATCCTGTGGGTGCTATTTCAGTTCACGGTGTCTGCGGTGCCTGGGGAACATTGGCAGCAGGCATTTTCAATATCGGCGGAACCTCATTGACCATCATCGGTGTTCAGCTTCTTGGAATTGTCGCCTGTTTCCTCTGGGTATTTCCAACGGCCTTTATCATGTTCAAGATCATTGCTGCGACCGCAGGTCTCCGGGTATCTCCTGAAGAAGAATTAGAAGGTCTGGATTTTACTGAACACGGTGGAAATGCTTATCCGGATTTTGAAGTTTTTGCTCATGGCGGAGGAAGCACCGGAAATACATCCGGCGACATGCGCCCGAAAACCAGCAAGCTGGGAGTTCCGAACCTGATCCGGTCATAGGAGAACTCCTTCCCCCTTTAAATAAAAAGGGGGCTGGGGGGATTTGACAAGCTGATGCCGTTTTAAAAATCCCCCTGAATCCCCCTTTTCAAAGAAGATTTTTATACACACTTAACACCGTTGGCGAAAATACATGCCAGGATTATTATATTTACCAGAACATCGGGGTTAGAGTGTTTTGACATTATTCACACGCCCAGCGCAGGAACGAGAAATCGTACCGATATATGCCCGAAATCTGTTTATGCATACAAAATTACGCGCTGAAAGCGCAAGACATATCAGCCCAGGGCAACGCCCTGGGGCAGGAAGCCCCAAAATGAGGGGAGCCCTGAAAGGGCGTGACATAAAATGTCATTCGGCATGATGCCCATGGTCGTGTGTTACGCCCTTTCTCAATCTCAACCCCGAAACGCCCCCACAGATTGAAGCCTTTTGATGCAAAAAGTTGACTATAAACTTAGATAAATGTAATATTAAATTTATCTAAGTTTATATTTTTCCGGATTCGGCCAGATCCATGAGGCTTTGACGATCTAAGAGCCATATGGTGCGTCCTTCAACTTCGATCAGACCCTGTGATGACATTTTTGAAAAAATTCTGGAAAGGGTTTCCGGTATGGTACCCAGAAGGCTTGCCAGTTGTCCTTTGGATATCTCCAATTCAATGCGGTTGGAGCTTTCCTGTTCTTCGGAAACGTAGAGAAGATAAGAGGCAATGCGACCGGGAACTTCTTTCAGGGCCAGGTGCTCAATCTGGACGGTAAATTCACGAAGCCTCATGGATAGTACCCCGAGCATGCTCAGGGCCAGGGATGGATTTTTCATAATCAGTGCTACAAAATCGTCTTTGGGAAAAAACAGCAACCTGCTCTTTGACAATGATTCAGCATTGGCGGGAAATGCTCTGCCGGTAAATACGGGGACTTCTCCGAAGGGTTCTCCCGGTCCGAATATATGAAGTATCTTTTCTTTACCATCAAATGATACTTTATGGATTTTCACCTGCCCATCGACAACCACATAAAAACCGTTTCCGTTATCCCCTTCGGAGAAAATAATATCGCTCCTGCTGAATTTTTTTTTGACAGCGATTTTTTCGATTTCTTTCAGGTGATTTTCAGAAAGTCCTGAAAAAAGAGGAATATCTGAAATGATCGAATAAAAATTATTCATAAAATGTCCTTTTTTTAATTATTTTTATTTTTTTGATTTAAGTCAAGGAAAAGATATCATGTTATGGTGTAAGTAAGAATTAAAAGATGAAAAAAAGCAAGTGGCTTATTAACATCAAACAAATAGGAGGAATCATGTTTTGTTTTCAATGTGAACAGACGGCTAAAGGCGAAGGGTGTACCAAGGTCGGTGTATGTGGAAAATCACACGAAGTGGCGACTCTTCAGGACCTGTTGGTCTATGCTCTTAAAGGGCTTTCCCAGTATGCGGTAGAGGGGAGAAAAGTCGGTGTGGTGGATTCCGAAGTCAACAGGTTTACCTGTGAGTCGACTTTCTCGACTCTGACCAACGTGGACTTTGATCCTGACAGGTTTGTCAAATTGATCAATAAGTGCGTCAGTCTGCGAGACAGCCTGGCTGCTAAAGTGAAAACAGCGGGTGGAAAAACAGATTTCAGCGATGGTCCTGCTGTTTTCAAACCCGCTGATACACAAGAGGCGATGATTACTCAGGGAGAAAAAGTCGGAGTCAAATCCGACCCGAGCATCGATCCGGATATCCATTCTCTCCAACAGACAATTATTTATGGCATCAAAGGTGTATGTGCCTATGCGGATCATGCACGGATTCTCGGCCAGGAGGATGACAAGGTATACGCATTTATTCATGAAGGATTGGCAGCTACCCTGGATAAGAGTCTTGGTGTCAATGACCTGGTCGGAATGGCATTGAAGTGCGGTGAAATCAATCTTCGGGCCATGGAGCTTCTGGATGCGGGCAATGCCGGTAACTATGGAAAGCCGGTTCCTACCAGGGTACCGTTAGGACCTAAAAAAGGCAAAGCCATTGTTGTTTCCGGGCATGATTTGAAAGATCTGGAAGAGATTCTCAAACAGACACAAGACACCGGCATCAATGTATATACCCATGGAGAGATGCTTCCGTGCCACGGGTATCCTGAACTGAAAAAATATCCGCATTTCTACGGTCATTATGGATCGGCCTGGCAGAATCAGAAAAAAGAGTTTTCGGATTTTCCAGGAGCTATTCTCATGACCACCAACTGTATTCAAAAACCCCAGAACGTTTACCAGGATAATATTTTTACCACAGGCCTTGTGGGATGGCCGGGCGTGAAACACATTGCGGATAAAAATTTCAAGCCTGTCATTGATAAAGCCATGGAGCTTCCGGGATTTACCGAAGACCAGCCGGGAAAATCCGTGATGGTTGGCTTTGGCCATGACGCGATCCTGGGAGTTGCGGATAAGGTGATTGACGCGGTAAAAAATAAGCAGCTTCGCCACTTTTTCCTGGTGGGCGGCTGTGATGGGGCCAAACCCGGACGAAGTTATTATACGGAGTTTGTGGAAAAGGTTCCCAAGGACTGTGTGGTGCTGACATTGGCGTGCGGTAAGTTTCGTTTCTTTGACAAGGACATGGGAGATATTGGTGGTATTCCAAGACTTCTGGATGTCGGTCAGTGCAACGATGCATACTCGGCAATTCAGGTGGCATCGGCTTTGGCCAAAGCTTTCGACTGTGGCGTAAACGATTTGCCTCTATCCATGATCCTTTCATGGTATGAGCAGAAGGCTTGCGCTATTTTGCTGACCCTGTTTTACCTGGGAATCAAAGACATTCGACTGGGGCCAAGCCTGCCGGCCTTTATCACCCCCAACGTATTAAAAGTTCTGGTGGATAACTTCAACGTGATGCCCATATCCACCCCTGATGAGGATTTAAAGGCGATCCTCGGATAAAAAACCTTTTGGAGGAAACTTGAAACTTCTTTCGGTGATTCATATGCTTTGATTGAAGTTTCAAGTTTCGACAAACCAGGAGTTATTGATTATGAAATGTCCAGGACAAGACAGCCGATATTGGAAGCCGGGGGCCATTTTTGACAGCACATGCCCCAAATGCGCCCGGCAGGTGGAATTTTTTAAAGACGACACCACCCGAAAGTGCAACCATTGCGGCCACAGGTTCGTTAATCCCCAAATGGATTTTGGATGTGCAGCATATTGCCAATATGCCGAGCAATGCATCGGGGATCTTCCTCCTGAAGTGGCGGCGCAGAGGGAGGACTTTTTAAAGGATAAAGTGGCTATAGAAATGAAACGGTATTTTAAACGCGATTTCAAACGCATCGGGCATGCCACCCGGGTGGCCCGATATGCCGAGCGTATCGGAAAAATCGAACAGGGAAACATGGCGGTTATTCTCACATCCGCTTATCTTCATGATATTGGAATCCCTGAAGCGGAAAGAAAATACGATAGTGCTTCACCCAAGTACCAGCATATTGAAGGCCCACCCATTGCAAGATCCATTCTGGAAAAACTGGGTGCCAAAGAACCGCTGATCCAGGAGGTGTGTGATCTGATCGGACACCACCACTGGCCTCGCGAAGAGGAAACCATTAATTTTAAAGTCCTTTATGATGCGGACCTTATTGCCAACCTGGAGGAAAAGCAAAAAGAAAGCCCCATGGAAAAGGAACGTCTGGAAAAAATTATCGAAAAATCATTCCTGACCGAAAGCGGCCGCAAAGAGGCTCAAAAAGTGTTGTGTTAACTTAAAAAGGTGAAATTATGAAAGTGATTCGAAAAATAATTGAAATTGATGAAGAACTTTGTGATGGCTGCGGAAATTGTGTTCCGGCCTGCGCGGAAGGGGCGCTGGTTATCGAAAACGGAAAAGCCCGTGTGGTCAAGGATCAATTTTGTGACGGTCTTGGCGCCTGCATGGGCGATTGTCCTACCGGGGCTCTTCGTATTGTAGAGCGCGAAGCGGATGAGTTCGACGAGGCTGCTGTTGAAGAATATCTTTCCGATAAGGAGAAAGGCCGGCGAGAGGGCGAATTTATCCATACAGGATGTCCATCGGCTCAAATTCAAACATTCGATACGAGCCCGGCCGGTGAAAAGCATGCTGGTCCGGATATGACCACTGAAGGCAAATCCCAACTGTCCAACTGGCCGGTTCAAATCATGCTGGTGCCGCCCAATGCCCCATTTTTAAAAGGTGCGGATCTTCTGGTGGTGGCAGATTGCGTACCCGTGGCCTATCGGAATTTTCACCAGGATTTTGTGAGCGGCAAGGCAGTCATGATGGGATGTCCCAAGCTTGATAACGCTCAGGCTTACATCGACAAATTTGCTCAAATATGCCAAACTGCCGGGCTTAAAAGCATTACCTCGTTAATCATGGAAGTTCCCTGCTGCTCGGCTCTTCCCATGATTGTCCGAAAAGGGCTTGAAAAAGCCGCCAAACAAATTCCCATGGAAGAAGTGGTAATAGGCACAAGGGGACAGATTATCGAACGTCGTCAGGTGGCGTGAATTTTCTCTATATGCCATTGTTTTCAGCGATAAAATCATATATTCTTTTTACCAAAAAGCAGAGATGATCATGAGAATATTTGAAATGGTAAAAAAAATGAATTTATTGTCGGGCAAGGGTTGGAGAAAACAAATTGTAACTCTTGACGAGGCTTTTGAAGACATCGAGCCGGGAATGAGTATTTTTCTGGGAACAGGCGGCGGTGAACCCAGGACCCTTATAAAACATATCATGAACTCCGGTGCATCAAATCTTCAGGATTTGGAATTGATCCAGTTGTTGAGCTTTGGGGAAGCCGTTTCCCGGGAAGAAAACCAATCGAATTTGACAAAAAAATTTCGGTTGAAAACATTTTTTTCAGGATGGATTGCCGGCGAAGCGATTACTGAGGGGCGTGCAGACCTCATACCCTGTCGGTTTTCACGAATACACGAGTTGATCAAATCTGAAAGAATCCATATTGACGCTGTTTTTATACAGATCACACCCCCGAACGAAGAAGGCTATTGCAGCCTTGGAGTGGCGGTGGATGTCGCGCGTTACGCGATGGATCAGGCCGGAATTGTGATCGGCGAAATCAACCCCGACACTCCTTTTACCTTTGGGGATACGTTTGTTCATATCAATGAATTCGATTACCTGGTGGAGGCAACCGAAAAACCCATTTATATGGACCGTTGGCCTGTGGATTCAATACAGCAAAAAGTGGCCGAAAACGTGGCATCCAGAATTGAAAACGGCAGCTGTCTGTCTTTTTTTACCGGTCCTCTTTTTGAAGCTCTTGGAAAGCTTCTGGTTGATAAACAACATCTTGGAATCCACTCTCCGATTTTTCCGGATGCCCTGATGGAATTGGTGCAAAGTGGCGCGGTAACCAATCGCAAAAAAGGGGTATCCAGGGGAAAATCTCTGGCCTCCTACGCTGTGGGGACAAAAACACTTTTTCAATGGCTGGATCGAAATCCTTTGGTGGAGTTTCAGGGGATCGAAAGAGTGTCCAATCCGATTCATATCGGTCGAAACCCTGGTTTCGTTGCATTGATTCCTGCCAGAAAGGTGGATCTGACAGGTCGAATCGCCTTGCATACCGGAAAAGGAAATGTTGCCGCAGGTCCGGGTGAGGCCATGAGTCTTGTAAACGGCGCTGAACTTTCCCACGGCGGTATCACCATTTTTGCACTTACCAGCAGAAACCTCAAGGGTGATTCGAACATTGTCGTCAACGTTGAGGGCTATCCCAACCTTTTTACGTTAAGGGAATCCGTGGATATGGTGGTGACCGAATACGGCTCTGCCGATCTTAACGGAAGAACCATACGGGAAAGGGCGCAAGCACTCATCGAAATAGCTCATCCGGATGATCGGGCTGAGTTGCTGGATCAGGCAAAAGCAGCAAAAATCATCTATCAGGATCAGATTTTTCTTCCGGAAAGTGCTCACCTTTACCCCTCTAATATAGCCATATCACATATTTTCGAAAAAGATGTGAAGGTCAGGTTCAGGGCTATAAAGCCATCTGATGAAGAAGGGATGCGACGACTTTTTTACCGCAGCTCGGATGAGGCTGTCTACACCCGGTATTTTTCTCCTATAAAGACAATGCCCCACTCCAAGATGCAGGAATATGTCAATGTGGATTATTCCAATACCCTGTCCATCGTAGGTTTGATCGGAGAACCGGAAAATGGAAAACTTATTGCCGAGGTTCGGTTTGTAAGGCAACATAACAGTTCGTATGCGGATGTCGCATTTATTGTGGATGAAACTTACCAGAACCTGGGAATAGCCGGGTTTATGTATAAAACCCTGATCCGCCTGGCCAGAGAGCGTGGCATAAAAGGTTTCACAGCCGATGTCCTTGCTTCCAATAAAGCCATGCTCAAGGTTTTTGAACAAGGCGGACATATCGTTAATTTTCAATTTGAAGAAGGCGTGTATAATTTGAAAATCCCGTTCGAGGATCGTTAACTTTTGTCATTCTGAGGGAGCATTACGCAGCGGGCCAAAGCCCGTAGGGACAATACAATCCAAAATGCCGGGGACACCACGGCGACCGAAGAATCTCTCGCCCCAAGCCCGCACCGGTCGTCAGATCCGACCCGGAAAGCGGCAAATGGAAACACATCCCGGAAGGCGTGAAAGATTCTTCGTCGGCCGGAAATTCATTACCAATTGACAGACGGTATTGCAGGCCTCCTCAGAATGACAGTCTATCTTTTAGAAGGGAATAATACTTTGGAAACTTCCCTGATCAGAGCCGAAGTCGATTTAGAGGCCATCGCGCAAAATGTGACCGAACTTCGAAACATAACCAATCCTGCAGCTAAAGTGATGGCGGTGGTCAAAGCCGATGCTTATGGTCATGGAGCGGAAAAAACGGCGAAAACCGCCTTGAAAAACGGTGCAGAAGTTTTAGGCGTCGCCCGGATAAACGAGGCTATAGCTCTTCGGCAGGCAGGTCTTACCGCACCTATCCTGATTTTTGGCTACACTCCGCCATCCCTGGCCGAAACTCTGATTCAGTATGATTTGACACAGACCATATTTTCTTATCAAAGCGCTTCGGCACTTTCTGAGATAGCCTTATCCAAAAATAAAAAAATCAGGATTCATATCAAAGTGGACACCGGTATGGGAAGACTTGGACTTGTGACCGAGTGCGGAGCCATATCCTGCTCCGACCTCAATCTGACCCGAAGTTCCCTTAAACATATTGAATCCATCGTTCAGCTTCAGGGAATTATCCCCGAAGGGATCATGACTCATTTTGCCTCAGCCGACAGTCTCGATAAAAGCAATGCCCGAAAGCAGTTTGAGATCTTTATGGATTTTATCGACCGCCTGAAAAAAAATGGAATTGAATTTGGCGTGCGCCATGCAGCCAACAGCGCAGCAGTCATGGAGATGCCGGAAACCCATCTGGATCTTGTACGTCCGGGTATTTCCATTTATGGACTTTATGCTTCGGATGACATCGACAGAAATATCATTAAATTAAAGCCCGCCATGGCCCTGAAAAGTAGCGTGGTGCATATTAAAGAAATCCCGAGAGGATTTTCCGTCAGCTACGCAGGGACCTATCATACCCGAAAAACCACAACTGTTGCCACCGTATCGGTGGGTTATGCCGACGGTTTCAACCGGCTTCTGTCTTCTTGCGGTTCCATGCTGGTGCATGGAAAAAGAGCACCTGTCATCGGAAGAGTCTGCATGGATCTTACCATGCTGGATGTCAGCCATATTCAGAATGTGGCTGTGGGAGACGAGGTGGTTGTTTTTGGCAAACAAAAAGATGAATATATCCACGTGGATGAAATCGCACAAATGCTCAATACCATCAATTATGAAATCGTAACCAGCATAACAGCCCGTGTACCCAGAGTATACACCAACTGAATCACCGGTCATTGTCCGGTTTTAAAACCAGAAAATAAAGGTTGCCTGGATGCTGCATGTGGCCGGCGGCAATCTCGGCATATTCCCCGTTTCCCCAGAACAGGTCGGCTCGGCCGGGACCCCGGATGGCCCCTCCGGTATCCTGGTTTAATGCAAACCTGGAAAAATCAATCCAACGGGTGATTTGTTTATCAAGACCAATGAGGGGTTTTTGTGTTTCAATGAACATCAGAGCGGCATCAGGAAAAATTTTTCGATCCGTGGCAACAGACCTTCCGGGTGTCAACCTTACCCCAAGGGCTCCCACGGGTCCCTCCGGCCCTACCTCGAAAAATACATAACTCGGATTTTGGCTTAATACATGATTGATTTCCTCCGGATGAAGCTGCAGATATTCTTTTATTTTTTGCATGGACATCTCTGAACGCTCGATTTTTCCGGTTTCTATGAGATATTTTCCGATACTTACATAAGCTCTGCCGTTAGTGGTATGATAGCGCAAATTGATGGGGTAGCCTTCCGCAAGATTAACACGACCGGATCCCTGAACATGAAGGAAAAAAAGATCAACAATATCATCTGTATAAACCAAAGGTTCTAAATTTTCAGAAAGAATATTTTCAAAATCGATTTCCCTTCGTTCGTAATAGGGTACCACTGTTTTTCCGGTCCATCTGCCCCTGATTTTTTCACCCTGGAATTTAGTCGAAAAAGCGGACAAATCGAGTGTTATCAAATCATCCGGAGGGCCGTATACCGGGTAAGGATATTTTGAAGAAGGTGAAAGACTTCCATGCAGTGTGGGTTCATAGTAACCGGTATAAAGGACTTTGCCGGTATCCTTACCCCCAATGGATGCATAAACCCGGTAGTTTTCAGCGATAAACCGATCGAGATCTTTTCCGTCAGGATTCTTTTGGATAAAATCCTTAAACAGGATCAGTGATTTTTTTAAATGAGCTGCATCGTAACCATCGGTTCCGAACCGGATTCCTCTGTCCTCAGGGATCTTTTCGAGATACTCAAGGCTTTTTGAAATGGCCGGGACCAGATCCTCAAAAAGCATGTCATCGCTAAATTTGGGATATTGGGACTGTGTTAGAAGCCGCAGGGAAGGTTCTTCCTTTTCGATTATTTCGATTTTTTTTTCCGCACATCCACTTAAGTAAATCACCATCATGCATGTGAGCAGGACTGCAGGAAACCATTTGATTTTTTGATATAAAGGTTGAAAGGTGAAAATATTGTTTTTGCCGACTCTGATGATCATTGTCTTATTTTTCCTTGATGTTTCAGTATCCTGTATTTTTTATTATGCTATATTTATCCCAGAAGCGTTGATTAAAGTGTTTCGTCACTCAGGGGAAAGCCGATTGGCGTCAACTCTTACATACATACCACTTTTTCCACCGGATTTTTCCATCAGGCGAATATCGGAAATGATCATTGACTTGTCGTAGGATTTGCACATGTCATATATGGTTAAGGCGGCCACCGCAACAGCGGTCAAAGCTTCCATTTCCACGCCGGTTTGTCCTCTTAACCTCACAGATGCCTGGATACATATGGCATTTTCTTTTTCATCCGGAAAAAAATCCACCGCCACATGGGTGATGTTTAAAGGATGACACATGGGAATCAGGCCGGATGTTTTCTTAGCGGCCATAACCCCGGCGATTCTGGCAGTTTCAAGAACATTCCCCTTTTTTATGGACTGATTCTGAATTTTTTCGAACGTATCAGAATTCATGGCAATTTTTCCCTGAGCCATGGCTTTCCTTTCCGAGAAAGCCTTTTCAGTGACATCCACCATTCTCACCTTACCTTCGCTGTCGATATGGGTAAAATCGTTCATGAACTAATGTGCTCCTGTGTATCAAATTATATTTACTCAGAGAAATACTCGGTTTTTTTAGTGACCGTCGATTTAATTTCATTCAGGGTATCCTGAAGCACGGAAATCACGTTTTCCCTAACATCACCGGCCACTACTAAATACATCACATCATCTCCAATACGAAGATCTTTGTTTTCATTGATATGGACCAGAATTTCCAGAATGCCCGGCATTTTTTTATTCGAATCGATAATCCGGTTAAGTTTTTGATGGTCCACAGCAACTCGCAGCCCCGATACTTTTCTTCCATCTCTGGATGTGCCTCTGACGACACCGTTATGGCACAGAATCATCCCTGCCTGATGGAAATCGGGATGTTTCCTGATTTGCTCCAACAACTTCACAAGAATCATGGTTCCTCCTTTAAAATTTGATCAGCTATTTTCAAATCCTCAGGGGTATTGATGTTAAAAAAGCTCAACAGGTTAGGGTCTTGTTGCCTCAGCTGGGTTTCCGGTACTGTTTTCATATGAACTTTTTTGAAGAAGTTTCTTATTTTAAAATCCTTTTTTAAAAGATGGTGTTCAATACTTTGAAAACATCGCCTGGAGTAAATTGCACAAAGTGGCTCAAGCCCATTGGATGTCTCGGGAATAATGACATCCGTATGGTTATCTATTTTATTTAAAAGTATCCTGACCAGTTTACCTTTCAAAAAGGGGGTATCAGAAGCGGAAAAAAAAACATACGGATTGGATGCGTAAAAAAGGCCGGCATGGAGTCCTGTAAGGGAACTTCTAACAGGATATAAATCAGTTCCAATTATCAGATCCCAATCTATATATGCAATAGGATTATTGGTCACCAGGATTATTTCGTCAAATAATTCGGTAAAAACCTGATAAATACGATCCAGATTTTTTTTCCCACCCACAGGTAAAAACGCTTTAACTTCACCGGAATATCTGGATGCCACACCTCCAGCCAATATAACACCGGTACACAATGATTTCATGTAAAACAATCCTTGATTTTTTTCAAAAAAATTAAGCATAGGAGAATTCATCATAAAAATCAAGGTAGTTCCTTAAGAACAGGTCAATCAAAATTCCGGAAAAAAGGGCAAATTTCATATGAGGCTTGATTTTGCCATGATACATAGGGTAGAAATACATTTTGTTCTAACAGTGCCGCTTGTGGATACATCTTGTTTTAAAAGGGCCATGAGTTGCCGACAGCATTGACACATTCACGAGGAAAATTGCATGAGGTCGTCGGATACTATTTTGGATGCCGCAGATATTGATCGCATCCTGATCAGAATAAGCCATGAAATTTTGGAAGTTCATAAAGGGGCTGAAAGATTGGCTTTGATAGGGATTCAAACCCGTGGGGTCTTTCTGGCCAAGCGTCTTCATAAAAAAATCAAGGAAATCGAGGAGGTGGAAATCCCTGTAGGGCAGGTGGATATTACGCTCTATCGGGATGACTGGACCCGAATCAGCACCAATCCGGTAATTCAGGCAACGGAAATTCCTTTTTCCGTTGATGGCAAAAAAATAATCCTTGTTGATGATGTCCTTTTTACCGGAAGGACCATTCGGTGTGCCATGGATGCACTGATTGATTTCGGGCGTCCGGATCGAATAGAACTTGCCGTTCTGGTAGACCGGGGGCACAGAGAACTGCCGATACAGGGAAATTATGTCGGAAAATTTGTTGAAACCCGGCGGTCCGAAACGGTCAATGTCATGGTGACGGAATACGACGGAGAAGACAGAGTCGTGATTGAAAAGGAATCGTAACCTATGGGTACTCATGAACACAAACAGCATGCCCCCAAAAAGGCAGGTATTTCCATTTTATCCGTTTCCAGTACCCGCAGTCTTGAAAATGATGAAAGCGGGCATTGGATTAAAAAAAGCGCAATAGATGCCGGACATGACGTACTGTTTCACCAGGTGGTTAAAGACGATGGCAACGATATCAGAGATACGGTTACCCGATGGGTAAATGATCCAAAAATCCAGGTAATTATCCTAACCGGCGGCACAGGAATCGCCCATAAGGATGTCACTATCGAAACGGTCCGGCCTCTATTTGAAAAGGAGCTTACCGGCTTTTCCATATTATTTGCCCAGTTGAGCTTTAGGGAAATCGGTGCGGCAGCCATGCTATCCCGCGCCACAGGAGGCATGATCGGCAATACCAGTGTGTTTTGTATTCCGGGAAGTCTCAATGCCTGTAAGCTCGCCTTCAAAGAACTGATTTTGCCCGAATTGGGCCATTTGATCAAACACGCGGTTGAATAAGATCATTACCGCGGGATAGGATTAGCTTTGCCATGTGTGGAATAGTCGGGTATTTCGGTCGTGCGGCAAATAGTCTGACACGGGTGCTGACAGCCATGTCGGCGATTATCTATCGTGCTCCTGACAGTACTGGAATTGGTATTTTCGGAGATGAAAACGAACCTGTCCGCGCCAGAAAAGCAACCGGCTCGGTCATTCAATTGGTGGATGTTCTCCTGAAAAATCCGCTCTATCCCAATTTGCCCCAGGAGCTGATGGGTTTTTTTGACTCTATGGCGGACAAATCATACCTGGAAGAGCGTCAGCTCAGGTTGCTTATTTTTGAGGGCCTTCCCACGAATTATTTTCTTGATCTTAAAAAAGGGAAAATGGCCTACCCCTTATTCAGCGAACTGATCGACGTGGACAACCCTGATCCCCGTCGAATTGCTCCCGGATGGCCCGGACGATCAAATCCTTTGCCATCGCCGGTTATTGAATCGCGGGAAGACCTTCGGCAAGTGGTTTTAAAACTCATTCAAGACTATGATCTTTCCACCGTCGTGATTAAATCTTTTATCAGAAATGCCTTGTCCGGCACCATTGAAAGACGCCGGAAAGAAGGATATCTCGAAGTGGAATCCTCTGATATTCTGACAGCATTTGATCAGGTTTACGAAGAAATTCTATCCGAGGAAAAAGTGCCACAAACGGCGGACTTTGAATTGGAATTATTCTGGGAAACACAAAAAGCATCGGAATATTTGTGGCGATTTCTGCGAACCAGCAGGATAAAAATCCCCATAGATTACGATACGGACGGAGTACGAGGTATTTTTCGCTTATTGGATGGGGTGTTGATGAGTCGTTTGCCAATGCGGCCCCACCTGGGAGAAGCCTTGCAGCATCAATTGGAGACTCTCTGGCCTCAGGCCGAAAAAATTTTTCCTCTGAATTGGAAGACCCTTTATTTTGCTGAAAAAGGCGCCAACCTCTATGGATGGGCAGCTGCAGCAGCCCTGATATTTTTGGAAAAGGAATTGAGAGGCTTTTCCGAAACCATCAATACCGGCTCAAAAGAAACACAAATGGGCTATTATGTTATCCCCGGAAAAACCCATCCGACGGTCCTGTCGGGTCTTCTGCCCCCGATCGTATCCCAGGGGCGCTGGGCACTTCAATCCGCAGTCACCGCCAAAAATTCCCACCCCTTTTTCGACACTCATTTTCAACGAATCATCGTTTTAAACGGCCAGTTTAATACCAATGTCGAATCCGATGTCCGTTCATTTCTGGAAAAAGTGGCCAATTATTCTTTCAGAAGTGAAAATTCTTCGGAATATTTCGCCCTGCTCTGGGGATATTACTTCAAGCGCCTCAGCGAAGAAAAAAAGCGATTTATAAGTATCCGAACCCAGATCGAAACCGGTCTTGAAACCTACGATATCGGAAGCCAGTCTGTCGATTATCAGATCTTTCATCGGTTAAGAGGAAAATCTCAGGAGCAGATTGATGAACTGGCATTTATTGAAACTGCCAGAAAGTTGACCCGGGGCGGAGGCCAGATCGCTGTATCCGGACTCAGTTTGCATTCTACCCGCAAACTGCTCGTGGCGAGCCATAACCGTCCTGTTTTTATCGTTCGCAGAATTGAAACCCAAGATGTCATGGTTGTGTCGGATATTAACGCGGCCATGGGACTTTTTCCCCAGAAACTGATCAGTGAGGTCACACAAAAATTAAAATCTATCGGGTTAAAACATCTTGAATTATTGGATGAGCTCAACAGGCAAAATGCCCCGAAGAATTTCAAGCATGCCGAAATTCACAGATACAGGGAAGAAGAAAATTCGCTGTTAAAAAATTTTGCCGTCGAAGTTTATCCCCTGGATGGCAAGGAACTGTTTGCCGGAATTTCCGGTTCAATTGAAAACAATCAGTTAAAAAGAACCATTTACATCACCGATTTTGACGGAAATCCCATCCCGGATATCGAGCCTTTTGAGACCATTCTGAGTCCGCCGCAAATTCAAAAAGATTTTTATACGTCCTTTTACGAGACCCATTTGAATGAGATTCCGGATCGCCTGTCGGAAATAATCAGTTATTATATGCCGGATTCACAAGATCTTCCCCGATTGAACATCAAGACAGGACTTCTTCAGCGTCGATTCGGCCATAATTTCAACGGGCTGAAACGCATTGTGATGGTTGGGATGGGAAGTGCCAACAATATGAATCTTGCGGCACGTTTTTTTATCCGGAACATCTTACCCCAAATGGATGTAGTGGTTATAAGGCCCGTGGAAATCGAAAACCTGTTTAAAGTTATCTCTCCGGAAAAAGACCTGGTGATTCTCAGCAGCTGGTCCGGCACTACCGCCGATATCGTGCAATTTGCAAATCATTTGAATTCTCACAATATACCTTTTTTGGCAGTTACCGAGAAATTGTTTTCCGATCTGGGCCTTATTGCCGAAAGAAGCGGGGGTGTTTTATCCACCCTGAGCGGTGAGGAAGTCACCGTATCAGGAATAAAAAGCACCTTGTGCATGTTGTTTTGCCTCTGTCTTTTTGCTGTCTGGCTATGTTCACGCATATCCGGTGAAAAAAAAGCATCCGAGTCTATGGCACAACTTCGCGAAATTCCCGATATTCTGTCCCAATTGCTCAAAGACGAAAAGGTAAAGAAGTTCTGCGAACGGATATCCTCTGAAAGCGCTCAAAGTTGCGCCAATTTTGTCATCGATGCCCTCAACACCACTGGTGTAGGGTATGAAGCCGCCTCCAAGCTGGAAGAGTGCAGCTGGTCTTCCATAGGCAAACCTCTTGATTATAATGACCTGTATATCCAGTGCCTGAGGAAAGATTTGGAGTATAATCTAATCCTGATGATTACAACTTACAAACCAAGACTTTCCGAAGCCATAACCATTATGAAGAGGTTATACCTCGAAAAAATCCCTTTTGCAGCGGTCTGCACATCCATCAGGGAATTGGCAAAAGTGGAAATGTTTTCCCAAAACCGATGTATCTGTTTACCCTCGGCAGATCCGCCATTGCAACCCTTTGTTGATTTTGTATTTTTCTATATGCTTTCTTTCCATTACGGTCGCGCCCATGGACGGTCCTCTGATTTTCCCAGAAACCGCGCCAAGTCTGTTACTGCGGGAAGAAACCTGCTAAGTGAGCCGGCATCCAATGCAAAAGAGTTCCATCAACTGGATTTCAAAGCCCGGGGAATCCGGCTTGAGCAAAACGTATCCGATGAATGGCTTTCCCAGGAAACCATTTGGGAAACAACAGCTGAAACTTATTGGGAAAAAAACTATTTCAGACAAATGCGCCAACTGATCCGGATCATTCAGGACCAGAATGCCATCGAGTGTTTGGTGCATACTCCCATGGAAAATAAGTTTGATCATATGATCCGGCATCTGTCAAACGCACTTGCCGAAGAAAGGGAAATTATATTTCTGTCATTTGACAGGCCCGCCAATGCCGCAGCAAAAAACCTGGCTGTACAACTCAACCGTCTGCTTTCAAGCTCTTTCAGGGCTGCAAGCCCTCTGGATCCCATGAAAAGTTTTTCTGATCACTCCCTGATCTTTTTGCTCGATTCAAGATCCCATGATATTGCTTCCATTGAAACAATCAGCGAGAACCTGCCGTCCGGGTGCATTTATGTCGGTCCTGAATCTGATATATCCAGCCTGAACAATCCCCAAGGATGCTGTTTTTTCAAAGAGCCCTTTGCTTTTTGTGAAAGTGATCTGCTTTATATAACGGTATTTTTGCTGTTCACTGAAGCGATCCGTAGGCTGGCACCTTCCAGAGCGGAAATCCTTAAAAAACTTATGAAGAAAGGTTGCCTGGGTCTGAGAAATATCATGGAAAACATGGCCTTAAAAAATGCGATAAACGATTCCATTGTATCTAACTCAGGATATCTGTCGTCATTTCTTATCGGCCCCACCGGAGGTATCGGCGATTTATGGACCGATCGTTTTGACCAGTTTTCGAGAATGATTCTTCAAAGCTACTATTATGGTGAGAGCGCCCATGGCCCCCTGGTGACCATAGATCCTAAAGTATGTGACAAATATGTGCGGCTGGGGCCCAGAAACACAATGGTTCCCCTCTATGGAGAAGAGAAAGTCGATGAATGGGAAAAGCGATATCTGAACGGACGAAGCACGGATGTTTTTTTAAACCAGTCTCCCAATTATCTTTTTTATCAGGTTGAAACCCCGTTTTTTGCCGATGGAAACTGGTATTTTCCGGTATTGAGGAAAGACTATGATACCATAGAAGACAATCTGGTTATCCTGGATGCCACCAGCGAAAGATATCTTGCGCACGCCCAGGATGAAATGTCCACATTCGGTGCCCGCTATGCAAGGATGGTGGTTATTTCCCAGGAAGCTTTTTTCGGAGCGGAACAAAAAATTTCTCTTTTTAAATATCCAATCAGTCATATGCTGCTTTTACCCCCGCTTTTCGAGGATAATAAAACCATGATTCCCATTCCGGATTTGATTTTGCCCATTGCCATGAGCATGATTTCGATGGCCATGACCGGAGCCACTCAAAAACTGATCAATGGGCGGAGTTAATATCAAAAAAAGCACATGACTTCCGACAACATCATTATCAGCCCAAAGCCGCAAGACTTGGCCGTAACAATTAAACAGGTGGCCCGGTATACGGGGGGAAGCCGTTATCGGATGGATGCCGATATGGAAAAAATGGCTGTCTCGGTTTTGGAAGAGGCCATAAATCTGATTGATCCTGCGTTGGTATATTCCGTTCATGAAATATCCCAACTGCATAATGATATACGCACCGGACTTTTTTTGCCTGAAAATACAGAAGAAGCCCCGAAAATCGCCGGTTGTATCTGTACATTAGGACCAAAACTTGAGACTTCAGTCAGTGAGGCAATGCAAACCGGTGACGGTCTTCGAGGGGTGCTTTTAGATGCGGCAGGTGTAGGGTTGCTGGAGTCTTTAGGAAATTTATCATTTGCCCATATCCGCGATAAGGCCCGAAAATACGATTTGTATGCCGGTTGCCGTTCGGGTCCCGGTTACAACCATGTGCCCATGGAGGCTCAAATTCATTTGTTTTCAATGGTGGATTCAACAGGTATCGGAGTATTCCTGAGGAATTCTTTGGTCATGAGTCCGGCAAAATCATTGTCGTTTTTTGTGGTTTTTTACAAAAAACCTCATGCGGAATCCGATGCTTACAAATGCCGTACCTGTGACCTGACGGATTGCTCTTATCGAATCGGCAATAAAGTAAAAAAATAATATCTGATCCAAACTTTGAACTATCGTATGAGAATTAAAAATGACCAAAAAGGATGAATTTACAATATTCCTCCATGATAATCCGATTAAGGTAAAAAAGGGCCAAAGCCTGATGCATGCCCTGTTGGAAAAAGGCATCTTTTTGAGGGCTGATTGCGGCGGCAGCGGGCGATGTGCAAAATGCAGCGTCAAAATTATTCAGGATCTTCCGGAATCAAAAAAGCTTTTGGAAAGTAAAGATGAGAGCACCGAAAGCACAAGGTTCAATTACCGGAATGTCCTGGCATGTCAGGAAACAGTTACTGAAAATCTTGTGATCGAAATTCCCCAATCGGTAAACTTAAGCCCTGATGCCATTCAAAAACCAAGGATTTCCCATAAGCTCAACTCCCGTATATCCGGTATTTTAACAGGTGAGCATTCGACTTCCGGACATTGTCTGGCAGTAGACCTCGGAACCACAACCATTGCCATTTATCTCTGCAATTTGGAAAATGCATCCATTGATGGTTCGGTTTCCCTGAAAAATCCGCAATTCCTTTTCGGTACCGATGTCATGAGCCGAATCACAGCCTTGTCTGAAAATCCGATGATTTTAGGACGACTCCAGAAGGTTGTGGTCCAGGCCATTGACTTGGGAATCCGTAACCTGTGTCTTTCCAGAAATGAAATCGATCCAAAAAGTATCAGGCGCATGGCAGTGGTGGGAAATTCAGTCATGCTTCACCTGTTTCTCGGAAAAGATCCCTCTAGTATCGGAGTGGCACCTTATGAGCCAAAATTTTATGAAACTCAAATGGTTTCTGCAGGTCGGCTTGGATTCAATTTCAATCATAACACTGAAATTTTTACAATTCCTTTAATATCCGGGTTTTTAGGAGCCGACATTGTGGCTGCATCCCTGGCCGTGGACCTGAAAGAACAACCGTTCGGCACTGTCCTGGCCGATGTGGGCACCAATGGAGAATTGATGGCGGTCGGATCGGAATCAATGATAGCCACGTCGTGCGCCACGGGCCCTGCATTGGAAGGCGCCGCTATCGAGCATGGCATGCAGGCGGTCTCCGGAGCCATATCTGCGGTGTCGATAGATATGACTTCCGGCAGGGTCAAATACATGGTTAAAGGAAGCCGAAAACCGCGAGGAATTTGTGGGTCCGGAATCATCAGCGCCGTGGCGGAGCTGCTTAGAGCAAAAATACTGCTTCCTGACGGACGATTTGACCCATTCTCCGGATATGACCGGATTCGGTTAAATCATAAAAATATCCCTGAGTTTGTACTGGTTTCTGAAAACGAATCCGGTACCGGAAAAGTCATCACACTCACCCAGGCGGACATTCGAAATGTGCAGCTTGCCAAAGGCGCGTTTCGTACCGGAATTGACCTTCTGTGTGAAAAAATCGGCTTGGCTGTTCCCCGCCGATTGCTTGTGGCCGGTGCCTTCGGAAACTATATCCGAAAACAGGATGCTTTGGCTATCGGCATGTTTCCCCCAATGTCGGAAAAAAATATCCGTATTGTCGGAAATGCCGCCGGAGAAGGTGCAATTCTCTCACTTTTCGATACGCAAAGCCTTATGCAAGCCCATGATCTCGCCAATTCTACCCAGGTAATCGATCTGGCCTCCCACAAAAATTTTCAGGATCATTTTGTTGATTCGTTGTCGTTTCCGGAATCCTGAATTTTCTTTTCAGAACTACGTAAACCTGAAAACCGGATTGTGTCTCTGTCATTTAAGCGGTTGTCATTCTGAGTGAGCAACATCAGCGACTGGATACCAAAAAAGATAATATTTTCCTGTATGCTGCTTGAAACCGAAAAATCTCCGGTTTCAAGCCTGCAGGGATTATCAAAATTGACTTGACACGGTAAAAAACAGGACCATAGATACAGAAACGAAAGTTAAAAAATACCATCGGGAGCAAAGTGATTTTCCGTGCATGGTTTGGGGTAACCCATTAAAAAAGCCCCTTGTCAAGGAAGGTAGAATGAGGTCGGACCAAGCAAACTATATAATATGACGAATAATATTCTTGGAAAAAATCGATTTTCACCTTCAATATCTTCCATTTTAAGGTCAAAATGACAGGTGTATCTTTGGGAAAAGTTCCGGAGATAGAATTCCAACCAAAACCCACTGCGGGCAAGCCGCAGATGTTCTCGTTAGCCAAGAAAGAAGACATGCCTCCAACCACCTCAGTGCCTGAAGCATATCGAATACAGTTCCGTTCATTTACCCCCTTTCTGCTGATCTCGTTCGGCATGGCTTGGGGTATCCTTGGACTGTACATTTTCCTCCCGGAACTTATGGGAACAGCGTTCGGCCAGCTCACCGGCAACCATCCGCTCTTCTTCCTGGCTGTGTACGCGCCTGCAATCGCGGCGTTCACTCTTGTTACCCGCAACGGTGGTATCGCCGGCCTGCGGCGCTTCCTCGGACGGGCGTTGCTCTGGCGCTGCAGCGCAGCCTGGTATGCCTTTCTGATCATTGGCATTCCGTTGATCTTCATTGCCGGTTCCGCTTTTAGAGGGAACCTATTTACAGAACCGTTTCCATTTGCATCCCTTCAGGCCCTGCTCGTGGCGTTGATCCTCGCCGCCATCAAAGGCCCGGTCGAGGAGTTCGGCTGGCGGGGGCTCGCACTTCCTCTTCTGCAAAGTAAGTTCGCTCCAATCTGGGCCGGGCTTATTCTTGGAGCCATATGGGGGATTTGGCATTTGCCTGCATTCCTCTTGAGCGGAACCCAGCAGAGTGAGTGGTCGTTCATGGCATTCTTTGCTGGGTGCTTGGCGATAAGTGTCATCGCAACTGCACTGTTCAATAGGTCGCGTGGCAGCATTCTGCTGTCAGCGTTCTTCCACTTCTCGCTCATGAACCCGATCTTTCCTGATGCGCAGCCCTACGACACACACCTGCTGATAGTTGCCACCGTCCTTATCGTTTGGTGGAACCGCAAGAATATGTTTACAAAGGAAGGATCGATCACAGAAGTCATTCCGCACGGAAAAAGCGACTGATGGCTAACCATGCCATGCACAGCGGAATTCCCGTCCGTGTGCATGGTCACGTAGAGGGATTATTATCCAAAACCGGAATTTTCCCGGTTCGAAAATTTCAAAGATACCTTTTTTAGATAAAGATTCTCCCGATGAGATTAGATTTAAAGTACTACAACAAATAATTTGGTTGCTGCATCAGAGGAGATTTTGAAAGAGAGCCGTTTTGAAGGATTGTAGGTTAAATGTGGATTTTCTTGAATTTAAGGGCTACAATCGGAATCATTTTATTAAAAAATGGGGAAAGAGTTGCTCTGATGAGGGAGAAAACTTCATGGTAGATCTATATTTAGACCAGATATTCGAAGATATTGTATATACAATGCATCAACCTTTTTTGGTGCTCAATTCAGAACTGAGGGTAACCTTAGCGAATCATTCCTATTATGAAATCTTCAAGATAAAACCTGAAGAGACCATAGGAAAACTTATTTATAATCTGAACAATAATGAATGGGATATTCCCGAACTACGGGAGATACTGGAAACCATCATTCCAAAGCAATTAACTGTTGATAAATACAAGGTTGAATACGATTTTACCAACATCGGTAGGCGCATCATGCTACTCAACGCCCGCCAAATACACCGGAAAGACATTGATGCCCCGATGATCCTATTAGCAAGATTATCAGCTATCGTACGGTCCGTCATGTAAGAAATGCTATTGGCCATAGGATTTGGAAAATAATTCTTCCAAGGCCTATCCATAGTGAGATGTTCAGATTCAGATGCAATATGAGGGTATATCCTTGATACCAGGCATGATGGACTCGCAACATCATTAAGGGAAATGATGCGAGCATTTGAATGAAAAGGCTCAGCTAACAAAATGCTCCAGCAGACTCGTAAACTCCCCGCTGAGCTTGGACGTTAGCGTGAAAATCGAAAATGACAAAGAAGAAATCGTGCGACGTGATCGGTGTCTGTTCTTTGTGCGGCAATATCCTCTCAGGAAAGATTGACCGTATCCAATCCGCACCTGTTTTGTTTGCCTACTCACTCAAGCTGCAATCATTCCTTCCAATCCGATGAGGACTATTTCGTCTATTCGTTGGCCCCAGTAGCGAAATTCCACGAACCCGGAAGTTATGTCGCGCATGACATCGAGAAGAGAGCGAAGAACCGTCAGCAAATACCTCTCCTCGCAAAGGTCTTGGAGCAGTTCGAAATGGCCATCCTTGATTCAACCCACAGAAGGAGGTATGTGCCTATTGAGGGGTCGCGAATCGGCCGCGTTGTGTGGAAGATCGCACGAGGATTGTACTTCAAGGAAACGGGACAACGCGTAGATGAGTTACTTTTCAGGCTCGTCAATTGTACACTGAGAATCAAGCCCTTCCTGAGCCCATTATGAAATGGTCCTGATTGGTCCGGAAAATCATCCTTTGGCTGGTAAGGATCGGAATTTGCCGATGGAGTTGTGTCTTCGACAAGTTTGCGGATGCGCTACAAGAAATCCCTGGCAAAGAAGATTATCCATCCGTATTTGATTACCGGTACATCGTCTTGGATTATGCCCACACCTTTATCATGAGCATGTGGAATTGCTTCACATTCCTTGTTGTGTTCCACCTTCCAATAGAGTTAGAGGTGAGCCCGTTTTGATTTCAAGCTTCACCCCTCTTTTTAGCCATCACAATTCATCTTAACCGATGCAAGTTTCGCCTACTTTGGCACCAGCAGGTCCCAATCAGGTTTGATTTTTATCTTCGCTTGTTTATTTTTCGGATTGTTCGATTCGTAACAGACCTTTTCTTTCTCTACAAGGTTCCACAAGGTAAGCTTTATCGTATTTCCCGACGATTCGTCCGGGTCGCGGACGTTGTGGTCGAGAAGCATGCTGATGTTGTTTCCCTTGTCGTCAAGAAACGCCCATTTCCACGAGAGATGTGCGTGAAACGGGTCTCCACGCCATTCTTTCGGCTCTCCGTAGCGCTTTTTAAGCCTTTTCAGCAGTTGTTCGTAAAATTGTTTGGAACGATCGGCATACTTCATTTTTATTCTCAAAATCCGGCCCGGTTCGTCGCAGTTGCCTATCCACAGCAAACCATAATCGTACCCCGGAATTTCGATCGTTTCCACTTCTTTAAGAAACAGGCTGAAACGGGGCTGCAGCATGGTGTCCGTCTTTATCATTTGCATTGAATCTTCGATGTTCCCGCCCAATTTTATTCCCGCAATTTCTTTAGGAGGCTCCTTTGCCAGGGCCGGCGAACTGTCCCAAAAAAACAAAAAAAGGAAGACTAAGACCGATGCAAAGAATAAATTCGATAAACCAATAAAAATTGGAATTTTTTTCATAAAATTTCCTCCCTTTATTTAAGGGTAATCAGTCGGATTTTATTTCGAGTCTTTTTCGCTAAAAGCCATCGCTCTAAATTTGAACCTTTGTTACTGTTATGGCTTAGACATAATATATTATCTCCAGCCTTTTTTACAACCAGCCTTGCGGCCGCGTTGCAAATCGGAAATATTCCTGCGCCAAGCTCGATCTCGTTTTCCCGGATGTAATTTCCGAGTCGGTCCGCCACCTTCTGGATAGTGAACAGAAGGAATTAGATTTGCAAAAAGTGTTATTTTTTCAAGGTTTACGGGTCCATTAACCTGTGCGTTTAACTATAATCATCCAAACCCGGAATATTCCCGGATCGGAAATTTCAGGAATACCTTTTCAATTCGAAACTTGAATTATCTACAAATTTAGTGCATGAATATGCAAGTTATGTTGCCAGTTTGATTTCTCCACGATCGATGAAACATACTTTTTGAAATCAATAGCCTCGGAAGTGGGAACAATTGCCTGTATTTGAAATACAATTTATATTTCAAGAATTCCGTTAAGCTTTAACTAACACCGGACATGCCTGGTATATTGCAGGGCAGATATTTTTCACCAAATTTTTGGATGGCATTCATTCTTCCAGCACTTTTGAAATCTTATGACACAACCAACCATTCGCACCGGCACGAACAATGCTGGAGAACACGGCCATTAACACTGGCCCGACCTGCACCATCGTCACAGCCATTAAGAGAGGGAAGAAAAATGATCGTCTTGGAAGAAAGTACGACAAATATGGATTTCCATCTGATAGGAGGCAGGCACCCGAATATGATTCGAATCGTTATACTTTTTGTTGTTTTCGCACTTTTCGGCTGCGATGACAGTCAAAGCGAGATCCGTTTTGACAAGCAATCAGAGTACGAAAGGATCCTTGTCATAGATAAAAATGACAGGCGATATCTTCGTTTCGGTAATCCGAATTCCGCCAATGAAAGCGTTATTTCTCTATCGGATCCCAGAACCGTTCCTGCTGAATACATAAGGATTGCCGCCTTGGGGGCAATGCTGACCCCGAATCCGAATCGCGCCCTCATGATTGGCTTGGGCGGAGGGACCTATACTACCTTGCTGAGGAGACACTTTCCAAACCTGCATATCGACGCCGTCGAGATTGATCCGGTCGTGGTTGAAGCAGCCAAGACCTTTTTCGGGGTTCGGGAAGACGAACGATTCAAAATTCATGTTGCGGATGGAGCTATATTCGTTAGAGAAACTCAGAGCATTTACGATCTTGTCTTCATAGACGCCTACAGTGGAGAGGGCATACCTCAAGCGCTGTCGGGTCCGTCGTTTTTTGACGCCGTAAAAACTAAAACATCCCCCGAAGGAGTTGTTGTATTGAACCTGTTTAACCAGCATGGAAAAGAACAATCGTTTATCCAGGTCTTCAGAACCCGCTTCCCGCATACGGCCTGCGTCAGGTCCTCCGACGATCTCAATTTGGTTCTTTTTGGCAAAACATCCGATATGCCGGCCCATGCCGATCTGATTGCTGCGACTCGAGGATTTTCCGCTGTTGCCGATCTTTCGTTCGACCTTGAAAAGATCGCAAAAAAACTCGGTATGGAATGCAGGGTCTCCGGTTAGCCTAATTCTCCTTATATTGATACTGCGGTCAACCATACGTCCGGAAAAGCGGCGATCGCACGCCATTGCTCCGTTACGGCAACGCTTTTAAAACCACAAATCAATACCGGCAAATGTATTCTTTGTAATTGCCGGCTTTCAGGATAATTTTCCGAAACCGGGATATTCCCGGAAAAGCAAATCCATATGCGGTCCGGTAGCTATTTATACAACCGAAATAGAATCGCTAAATTAACCTCAATTTAACTTTGGAACTATTACTATCTATTGAACTATTTTTTCTGTTCTGATAATTATTTGATTTTGAAAACCTACATAATGGTTCACTTTGATCAAGAGCAGCGACAGGGTTAATTTTGCAGCTGTTTCGAATTCGGAGACATAGAATTGTACAAAAAAATCAGTAAATTATGTGCGTTTCATATCTATGAGGGATTGTGTGAAGGACTATCCCATTTTTCAGGCCCCAGCAGGGCAGCGGTCATTTATGCCACAGGTCGCAAAAATCCAATGTTGATCTATGACCCTCAGAATCTTCTGGAGGGACATGAGCCTAAACTCAGGGAACTTTATATAGATTCAACTGCCTGGCGAGATGATGCTGTTGATCCTGATTTGTTGATGATTGACGGGCAGCCGATTCCGGAAAAAAATCTTTATCTGACAGGACTCATATCCAAAGGCGGCAGATCCCGTTCCATATTTTACCAAATGTGGTTTACCGAGCACCATCCGGACATGTGTTCCATCGGACCCACAGAGCGATGGCTTGAACATGCGGTTTGGCTTCTTTCCCATGATGTCATCTCACAAGATTCAGCTTATCTCAACACATCCGGATATGTGCTTAGAGAGTATGCCACTCATGCCGTAAGGGATTATATTATCGATGAACTCAATTTTAACCTGGGGATGGATATTCAAATTCGTATTTATCCCGTTCTGGATGCTGTTCTGGGAATATCCAGAACTTTAGAGGAAGGTTTAGCACCGGTGGGCCGCATTGTTTTCGTTGAACCGGTACTCATGAAAAAAGTCAGTTTTCTCCTGCGGTTTCTCCCTTTTGAGCGCCCCGGCCTAACCAATTTCAAGCATGTGGTCAAGTTACTTTTAGCTGTCAGAAATTCTGATCGAACACTTGTTTCAGATGGAAAAAGCATCATCGGCATTGCATCTGGAAAACTGCCGAATTATCATCTATCCGCTTATTTTCAAAGTGGCCATGGTTTTTTGGTCATCAACGAGCAACCCATATGCAGCTTTTATGACGGAAATTTTCATTCCTCAACGCGAAAGACCAAACTTGTTGAGTTGGAAGAACTTTTATTAGAGTCCCATCTTATTGCATCTGATAAACAATCACTTCTTTTTAAGGTTGTAATGGAAATCGTTCATCATGCAGGAGAAAAAAAGTATGGATGCACCCTGGTTATTGATCTTAACAATCCGCCAATAAATCTTTCCGGTCAAAAAATCGAACCACCTCTTGATCTTAAGATACCAAAGCTTTTAGACTTAACCAAGTCGCTCAGCAAAATGGACGGTGCCCTTCATATAGGACCCGATTTGAAACTTCACAGATTTGCCTGTATCCTTGATGGTCTTTCCATACCCAATGAGGACAGAGCACGAGGGGCCCGGTTTAATTCCGCCCTCAGATTCACATCCCAAAATACTAATACAATCGTAGTAGTTGTTTCCGCGGACCGTCCGGTTTCTCTCATTCAAGAGGGAGTTGAACTGACGGCCTATTGCCCCTGGAGACCCATCTCATCTCATGTGCATTTCCCACCAACCCTTGCTGATTGGATCAACCGATAACAATCCTCAATAATCTTAATAAGCTTTTCATCTGAAATCAGGTGTTTTGGAAAGTAAAATCAGGTTCCTCCCGATTAACAAAACTTCTGAAAAAGGCTACAAACCTTCAGATTGATAACCACTTGGTTTAGTACCTTGTATCGGTATTTAATATTTTAAAAATTGAACTTGAAATTAATTTGTTTTTACTTTAACATAAAATTCAAATAACTTTTAGATGCTAATTTTACTTGTTGGAAACTAATCTCGAGTGTTCTTGAATCTCATTCATAAGCCATATTAAAGTGTTACTGAAGCAATCCTTCATGGATGGATTGCTTCTTTTTTTTTGAACGGGTTCCGGTCAAGGTTTTGATTCTTTTCTTAAACGATCAACTGAAGCATGGAATCCAAGCTTTTATGTTTAAGGAGGCAGATTTTATGGTTAAAGGCGTGGTTAAATGGTTTAATGACAAAAAAGGTTTTGGTTTTATTGAACAAGAAGAGGGTGGTGATGTATTTGTTCATCACACGGCGATCAACATGCAGGGGTTTAAGACATTAAGTGAAGGAGACCGTGTCACATTCGAGGTTGAGGATAATCATCGGGGACCCGCGGCCAAAAACGTTACCAAAGTATAATTTATACTGAACATCTAAAAAAAGAGGCATTCTCTGAGAATCTCCGCAGAATGCCTCTTAAAATTTTGCCAATATAAAAAACGTCTTGTAACTGCCCAGTTTTTCTTATCTGTAAATGTTTTAAAATATCGCTTACTCATGAAAAATCCCTTCCAGGCTTTCCCGTGCGAGCCGGTTTATTTTCCGATCGACAAGTTCCAAATTTAAAAAAATTTTGATAGTGTAATGATTCTCCAGTAGCTTTTCAAGACAATCACGAACAGGTGTCGGATCAAGAGGAGCGGCAGCCCACGCGGCAAACCCTTTCAGGTATGAATCAGATGCCGACATGTAAGGAACAAGCAAAGATGAACAACTGTAAAGCAATTCAGGCCGCACATGGGCAAGCCTTCCGAATCCCCACAAAACACCACGCTGAAGCATCTCATACTCTATATAATTGCCATCCTCACAAATATAAGAAACAAGAATATCCCGATATTCATCCGCCAGTCGAGGGTTCCTGGCCATAATTTCTCCCATGGCTTCGGGCGATCCCCATCCGATGCCACCGGATTCATCATTTAAATTCCACATGAGCCTTCGCATCACCATACGCCCGGACTCTATGTCTGAATCGGCCAGTTTGGATACGATTGCTCCCATGGCAGTTATTGCTCTCCACCGGATTTGCTCATCCTTATCATAAAAAAAGGAAAACAACGGACCAACTGACGACTTAAGGGGAAAACCCTCGATTTGCTCCAATGCCTTTGTGAAATCTTTTTGTTCCAGCAGATGAAATATTTTTCTTTTTAATTTCCTGGAAGTATCTTTCATGGTTTTTTAGGCTTTTGGCTTATCTAATCTTCTTGCCAGTAAATACAGTCTTCCGGACAGTTTTTGATAGCCTCATCCACTTCGCTCTCCGGATAACTTTCAAGATCGGCTATAGCGATAAACCCCGACTCATTCATGCTGAACACTTCCGGACAAACTTCGACACAAACCCCACATCGGGTACAATCACTTAATTCTACGACAGGTCTTTTCATAAAACCCACTTTCCTGGGAATCTTTTTCGGATCGCATGAAAAAACAGGATATCATTATCGGTCTGCTACGGCTCGGCCTATTTTTCTGCCCATTTCACGACAGGCTTCAAGGCCCTTTGAATCCGGTACATACTGAAATTTCATGCTCGGCTCAATTATCTCAAACTGCATTTCTTCGAGATGTTTTTGGAGCAACCCCACAGCCTCACCGCTCCATCCGTAAGAGCCAAAAGCAGCGCCAAGTTTGTTTTTGGGGCGAAGTCCTTTCATATAAGTAAGAAAGTCGGCCAGGGTGGGAAAAAGACCATTGTTCAATGTGGGAGATCCCACCACGACAGCCCTGCTTTCGAGAACCTCAGTCATGATATCGCTTCTGTGGAATTCTCTCAGTTTCATTGGTTTCACGAAAACTCCCTGGCTGTGGATGCCCTCAGCAATCGCTTCGGCCATGAGTTGTGTGCTGTGCCACATGGTATCATAAATCACGACAGCCTTTTTATCGGGCTCCTGTTTGCTCCATTTGACATAAGCTTCAATAATTTTGTTCGGATTTTTTCGCCACAAAATGCCATGGTCAGGGCAAATCATTTTAAACTCCAAACCCATTTCCATGACTTTTTCCACCAGATTTAAAATCAATGGGGCATACAAAAGCAGGATATTGGCAAAATACTTTTTGGCATGCAACATAATAAGATGTTCATCAGCCTCGTCATCAAACTCTTCACAACCTGCGTAATGTTGCCCGAAAGCATCGCTTGAAAATAAAATCTTATCCTCGTTCAAATATGTAAACATACTGTCGGGCCAGTGAAGCATTTTTGTTTCAAGAAAAGTAAAACTTCTTTTCCCTATAGAGAGTGTCTCTCCGCTTTTTATAGACTGATAGTTGAATTTTTGGGCAAAATGCCTTGAGAGATTCTTAACACCCATGGACGAGCAATACACCGGCTTATCCTCTCCGATCCGGTGCATTATCCGGGGCAGGCTGCCGGAGTGATCCATTTCCGTATGATTGCTGATCACCATATCGATCTTTTTGGGATCTACGATTGTGGATATATTTTGGATCAGCTCATCGGAGAAGTCTTTTTTTACCGAATCTATGAGAACAATTTTCTCGTCAATGATCAGAAAAGCATTGTAGCTGGTTCCAAGCTCAGTGGAATAGCCATGAAAGTCTCTTATATTCCAGTCTGTAACACCAACATCATAAATTTTTTCCGCAATTTCAAACGGTTTCATATTTCTATTCCTAAAAATTTCAAGGTGTTAACGTCATAAAAAAATCCGATTTGCCGCTAACAGCTCACATTAATAATGCCCTTTTTTTCAGGCAAAAAGGGCATTACCATGTCAAATCGTCATTCTTTTTCAAAATCTTCTTTGGCAGCCCCGCAGATGGGACATTCCCAGGTAT
>JAABTQ010000015.1 GCA_011389745.1 Desulfobacteraceae bacterium
TGCCTTGTCTCTACCGGGGCATGCCTTGTCTCTACCGGGGCATGCCTTGTCTCTACCGGGGCATGCCTTGTCTCTACCGGGGCATGCCTTGTCTCTACCGGGGCATGCCTTGTCTCTACCGGGGCATGCCTTGTCTCTACCGGGGCATGCCTTGTCTCTACCGGGGCATGCCTTGTCTCTACCGGGGCATGCCTTGTCTCTACCGGGGCATGCCTTGTCTCTACGCCATTATTGGTATCGTTGCCATTACCATTCAGGACCAAAATGCCGTGGATATGGTTCGGCATGACCACAAATGCGTCCAATTCCACGTCAGGTGCGTGATGTTTTATTTCGAACCATAGCACATCGGCTAAAATCCCGAGGTGGGATAATTGCATTTTATCCTGAACAATATCCCCGAAATAACATTCACGATCTTTTGTGCAAATCGTAACAAAATAAGGCGCATTCCACCCGTAATCCCAATTTTGTAACCGGGTGGATGGAATGCGATATTTATTTTGATATTTTTCCATCATGCCACCACATCATCCGGAAGATATAATTTTAGAATTGTGCATAATTGCAATCTTGTAGAGACAAGGCATGCCTTGTCTCTACGTTCGTTGACGCGTACCCCTGTACCAGATAATCCTTGAGGCGTTTCGTGGCCCACTGGCGGAATTGGGTGCCCCGCTTTGATTTTACCCGGTAGCCTACGGAGATGATGACGTCCAGGTTGTAATGCGCTACCTGATATGTTTTTCCGTCTGCTGCAGTTGTCGCAAAATTTGCGACAACTGATTTTTCATCAAGCTCTCCTTCTTTAAACACATTATTGACATGCTTTCCTATGGTTTTGATATCGCGATCGAAAAGCAGCGAGAGCTGATTTCGATTCAACCAGACTGTTTCCTGGTCAAAAAACACTTCAACCGCGGTTTCGTTGTCCCTGGTGGTATAAATTTCAACCTGGTTTTTCACTTGTTTTTTTCCTGTTTTTTTGCAGACCGACCGGATTTTCCTTTTTGAATCCTTTCCAGCAGCTTATGCGCGGGCTCCCAATCCGGCTCCCGGCGGCAGGCCGCAAGTTCTGCTTCACTGAGCAGTTGTCCGGCAAAGGCTTTTTTCAGAATGCTCTGACGCAGGGCTTCGGCTTTTTCAAGGCTCTGGTCGATGCTATCGGCCAGTTTGTCGCAGAGGGAGAGGCGGGATTCGATGGCGGAGACGATGGCGGTTTGTTCATCCAAAGTTGGCGGTATAGGTATCTCAGTATTTTTTACTTTCTTTAAAATAATTCTTTTTATGGCTGTACCTGTCATTTGCCCCGTCATTTCTTTGAAACCCGTGGGACTTTGAATATAATATTTTATATACGAACTGGTGAGCGTTTCTTTGTTTGGTCTAATCATGCAAACACTTGATAACAAGCTAATTGGTTCTTTAAAAATATTGAGGGTAACATTTCCTGTGTTTACACCATCTTTGGTCAATAGAACATCACCGAATTTTGGGTCACACCTATTGTAAATGCTTTCATGAAAATCATAATCAACGTATTCAATATTAAACAAATCCATATGATTATTACGAATATTCTTAGATGTAACATATGGATACTGGTAAGCCCCTTTTTCAGCGTACTTTTTTTTGGGAGAAAAGTGTGATCCATCTTGAACCTTCTCACACACTTCACCCAACTTCACCCAGTTCCAACCTTTGGATAAGCCTGTCTGCTTCTCCCGCCACTCCTTGGTCAACTCCCCCTCAAAAGCCTTTTTCAGCACGGCCTGGCGGTAGATGTCCAGTTTGGTTTTGGCGGTTTTGAGGTTGGCGATGCCGTTGTCCAGATCACTGAAGAGCTTCTCTATTTTGGAGACGATGGCGCGTTGTTCGGGGAGGGGAGCGAGGGGAAATGTAATGTCTCGAAGGTTATTTAAATTAACTCCTAAAACCGTTGTCCCGCTTGATACTTTTAGAATTTTTCCTTTAAGATTCAAAAAGGTATAATAAAGAAATTTATTATCAATATCAATTCTGGGCTTGACGATTTTCAGATCCTGATTGATAGCAGCGCGTATTTTATTACGTATCGGTTTGCCTGGATTAATTCTCGTAGCCAAAATTATTTCTTCAGGCTGGGCCAAATTCGCGGCGCTGTTCTTTAAACCTTTTTCGGTAATATAATCCTTCGTATCCGTTAAATAACCACCTTTAATATCCTTAATGGAAGCCCAAGGGATATCTCCATTCCAGTAGGACGACTTATTTTTACTTGGTGTCCCACCCCCGACAAAGTCGCAAACATTCCCCAATTCCGTTTCAACCCAATCTTCTCTCATGACCTTATGATGATTCTCATTGTTATTCTATTGTTTGTTGGCATGTCGTTGTAGAGACAAGGCATGCCTTGTCTCTACAGGACCGGGCAATACCAAATTAGCACGTACCCAATCTGTGGAAAAGGACCCTTTTCCCGTTGGATATTTCCCCGCAACCATTATGCCGCCAACGCCTCATTCAATTCTTCCAGCAACTCACCGGACTGGTCGCCGAAAAGCAGCCACATCTTTCCTCTGCCGCCCTTGGCGTCAAAGGGCGTGTAGTCCAGATCGTCCAAGGCCACATGAAAACTGGCGGCCACATGATCCTTGAGCAGGCGCAGCCATTCCATCTGCTCTTCGCTGAATTTTTGCCCGGCGCCGCCGTGTTTTTTAAAAATCCAGTCCTTGAAATTTTTATCCACGATGTGATTGTACGGCGTGAGCCGGCTGTCAATGCCGGCCACTCGACGGATCAGCGAAACCAGGGTCACCAGTTCACTTTTGGGGCTATTGCCCTTAACCTCTTCCAACTGGGCATAGGCTTCCCACACATAATGCGGGGCCAGCAGCGGCTTTTCCCGCTTCAGGATTTCCAGCACCTTCTTGATCATGGCAAAGGTCAGTTCCCGGCGGCGATACGGCTGATCGTAAAAAATGCGTAACGCGATAATTTCGTCCTTGTTGGCTTCAATGTAGGCGCTAAAATCCTGAACTACCTGCCGGGCCTTTTCCGTGGAAAAGCTGTCCCACTCGGCCTTTGTGAGCTTGTCCGGGTTGACCGTGTCTATGATCTGCTCATGGAATTTGCGCACATTTTCGATGGTTTCATTCATCTCTCCGGTAAAAACGGACGTAGCTTGCCGCCGCAGGGCATCCAGTTCCTTTTCAACCGCCTGTTTGATTTCAACCGGCGGAAAACCCGGTTTTGCCTGCTCGATTTTTGATTGTACCTTCTCGATGGTGTCCGGGTTGTAGACATTGAGCAGATCACCGGCCGCCTGGTTGATGGTTTTACCGCCGGAGAGTTTTTCAAACCGGGCCTGTTCGTCTTTGGTGAGCAGCCTTTGCAGACGGATGAGCCGGTTTGCCAGAGAGGTGAACAGGTCTTCGTCCTGAACACCCATGGCCACGGCCCCCAGCAGGTCCTTTAAGGCCACGGCCGGTTTGCGCTCCAGGGGCCGGGAGTCGGTTTTTTTGGATTTGACAGCCCCCACGGCATCCACAATCACAAAATGGGTCTTGGTGTGGCGGGCCATGCGGGTTACCTTTTTTAAATCGTCAAAATGGAGGGTGCGGGTGCCCCGGCCCTTCATCTGCTCAAAATAGTTGATGCTTTTGACATCACGCATGAACAGCAGCACCTCCAGGGGTTTGACATCCGTACCCGTGGCGATCATGTCCACGGTCACGGCAATGCGCGGGGCCCAGGAGTTGCGGAAGCGGGTCAGGACCGATTTGGGATCTTCATCCGCCTTGTAGGTGATCTTCTTGCAGAAATCATTGCCTTCACCAAACTCCTCCCGGATGATCTGGATAATATCGTCGGCGTGGCTGTCGGTCTTGGCAAAGATTAGGGTTTTGGGTACTTCAAATTCACCCTTTTCATCCACGCGATCCGGAAAAATGGTCGGCAGAGCCTCTTTATACGCCCGGATAATATGGCGTATCTGGCTGGGATTGACCACCTCTTTGTCCAGCTGGCCGGCCGTGTATTCGTAATCTTCATCCAGTTGTTCCCAGCGTTTTTTGCGGCTCAGCTTTTCCCGCTTGTCCACATATTCCATGGCCTTGATTTTGGCCCCGGCCCGGGTGATTTCCGTTTCAATGGTGAATATGTCATAGGGCACGTTCACCCCGTCAATCACCGATTCTTCATAGGTGTATTCGCTGACCACGTTTTCATTGAAGAAACCGAAGGTGCGCTTGTCGGGCGTGGCGGTCAGGCCCACCAGAAAGGCGTCAAAGTATTCCAGCACCTGCTTCCACAAGTTGTAGATGGAACGGTGACACTCATCAATGATGATAACGTCAAACTGCTCCACGGGGTATCGGGGCGTGAACGCCACGGGGATGGGCTCTTTTTTCTGCCATTGCCAGGCGGATTCGTTGGGGTTTTCCAGCTCCGCGGCTTCATCCATCTCTTCTCCCTTTAAAATGGAATAAAGGCGCTGAATGGTGGAGATGCAGACCTGGCTGTCCGAGGCGATATAGCCCGAGTTCAGGCGCTGCACGTTATATAGCTCCGTGAATTTGCGGTTGTCGTCCGTGGGCTGATATTTTAAAAACTCCTGCTCGGCCTGTTCGCCCAGGTTTCGGGTATCCACCAGAAACAGAATGCGTTTGGCATTGGCGTGTTTCAACAACCGATAGACAAAGGTGCAGGCGGTGAAGGTTTTTCCGGCGCCGGTGGCCATTTGAATCAGGGCTTTTGGCCGGTTCTCCTTAAATGACGTTTCCAGGTTCCGGATGGCCCTGATCTGGGCGGGACGCAATCCCTGTTCATCCAGACCGGGCATGTTTTGGAGCTTTGCCCGCAGGGTTTCCGCCTGTCCTCGCCATGCTGCCAACGTCTCGGGTTTGTGGAAATGAAACACCGGCCGGGATCTCGGTTTCGGGTCCCGGTAATCGGTGAACCGGGTCAGCACGCCGGTGCTTTCATACACAAACGGCAGGGGTTCTTTGTTGAGATTATATTTTAACGTGGCCTGGGCATACCACGAAGCCTGGTCTTCGTGAGTCGTAAGCCCCTCTCCTTCTTCTTCCCGCTTAGCCTCGATGATGCCGGCGGGTTTTCCGTCCGCAAACAAGACATAATCAGCCGGGCCGACATCGGTCTGGTATTCTCTGACCGCCACGCCTTTGCCGGCAGCCAGATTCACCTTGTTTTTGGATTGCACCACCCATCCGGCCGCAACCAGCATCTTGTCGATTTCGTCCCGCGCTTTCTGCTCTGGTGTTTGATTTGTCATAGATTGTTACGATCAATTCTTTTGATGCTGTGGGCACATAGTTATTTGTGTGAATCCTGTCAATTTAAACATTGGCATAAACATTAGCCGAAGGCAAGGGCGCAACCGCGAGGGACCGTCTGAAAGCGCACTGAAGCGGAAGGCTCGCTTGCCGGAAGACTCCAGCTATCGACCCTTGCCGGTTAAACGGGTGGAAATTCCCAAACCTGCGGGTGATACGTCCTTTGGGTATTCCAACCGTCACAGACCGGTTGAAAGCCTCAGGTGATGATTCCTGTCTTTGATCCGGAGTTTTCAGATTCAAGGCTATGGGTTCAGGCCCGCATACTTGTGAAAAGCCATCGGGCCATTCATGAGCTTTTCCCGTAAAGGCCCATGGAAATGTGCCCGGACATTAGGTGCGCAAACCGGCATGACCATTAAGTGGATTAAGGATCAAGGTCTGCTGTCTTTCAAAGAACTGAGGGTTTAACCTGTTGAATAGGGTTCTCTTTGGGAATTCAACAGGGTAAAAATTCATTACGCGACTACGGTCCGGTAATTTAAGTGAAACGCCCGGTGTGGACCCGCATGCCGGGTGTTTTGGGGGCTGGGGGAGAAAAACTCCCGGCTGCCCGATTACTCCCTCTCAAAACACCATGTTCGCTTAAACATGCTGATATTGCAAATGAAATTAAGAGTGTTTGATTTTTTGGTATTTTGATGTATATTTATTGTATTGCAATCGTCAATACAAATTAGGAGTAGGTTATGGCAAAAACAGCAATAATTCAAACTCGTGTCGATCCGGCGGTAAAGCATAATGCCCAAATTATATTGAAAAAGCTGAACATTTCAATGTCAGAGGCAATATCAATGTACCTATCGCAGATCACATTACATAATGGAATCCCGTTTGAAATAAAACTGCCCAGCGATGTAACAGCTAAAACACTGAAGGAATCTGAAAAGGGAGACAATCTTTATACAGTTGAGTCCGTTGATGCGTTGTTCCAGGAGCTTGATAGTTGAACATACATTACACAACTCAATTTAAAAAGGATTACAAAAGGATCAAGAAACAACACAAAGACCTTTCAAAATTGAGAACCGTTATCGAAAAACTATCTTCAGGACTTGTGTTGGAACCAATCTATCGGGACCACCCACTTTCAGGGAACTGCGTTTACGACTTTTTGATCAGCCATCATCGATATATGGATTTTCACCGACAGTTCGTGAGATCTCTAAAAACCGGGGGTTGCCGGTCCGGCCGGAGTGCACCGAATCCTGGGGGTTCTCGAAGAAAATGGGTATATCCGGTCCACAGCCGGAAAATTAAATAACAACGGTATTAACCTGTCATAATCCTCTGATAAGGTTGGTGTTGCACTTCAAAAAAAATGCCGCAAATTAATATCAGGGAAAACGAGCAGCAAAAAACAACCAAACAACGGAGGTGACATTATGGCAAAAGTACAAGACTACATCGAGACGGATAATGAAAGAGAAGAAGGTCATGCGGATACCCGGGGAAATAATTTCGAATGTGAAACACCCGACGAGCACCTGGGATGTGACCTGGGCATAGATGTTCAGGGATAATCCGGAGCGCAGCTTCTCAAGACAATTCCGACAAATAATCCGCCTGATGGCGGTTAAAATAACGGCAGGGTTTATCATGAACCCTGCCTTATTATTTCCAGGACTGGTGGAATTATTGTAAACTCGTGGTTTGGGATATTCTCCTTGTGCATTGAGGGGATGATATTCTATCCATTACTGACAGCTCCTGCAGAATGACCTTGTCAAAAACAATTTCCCCTGTCGCGTACCGTTTTCTCCTGTGCAAAATACCGCTTACCATTTATTTACCCTCCGCTCCTTTGGGACTAATTTGAAAGAACTATAACTATCAGTTATCTCAATGATCTAATATCCAGGGAGAATGAGGTGGAAAATAACATACGGGAGAGGCGGGCCCTTTGTGGGATTTGTCCGGCCGGCTGCTGGGTAATCGCAACCCTTGACAATAATGGAAAAATGGTATCCGTGCGCGCGGATGAAAGCAGTGACTACGGCATCATCTGTAAACTGGGGGAGCATTCCCCGGAGATTGTTTATTCCGAAAATCGCCTCCGGACCCCTCTGCGACGCACCGGCCCCAAGGGAACCTATGATTTTGAACCGATCTCCTGGGATGTAGCTTTCGAGGAAATCACCGAACGGCTGAATCGGCTTAAGGATGAATCGGGCCCTGAATCGACCGCAATTTATACAGGCCGGGGCAGCTTTGAGCCGGCCATGTGCGACATCTTTCAGCCCGCGGGAGTGGCGGTATCCTCGGCATCGAGCGTGCTCTTTCCGTTCGGCTCTCCCAATACTATGGGCGTAGGGGCTCTGTGTTACGTTTCCTATGCCATGATCGCGCCCCATGTCACTTTAGGGGGGATGCACATCAACATGTTCTCCGACATTGAAAACGCGGATCTTATCGTGGTATGGGGGGCAAACCCTGCAACCGACAGCCCTCCGCTCGATCTTGTGCGTATCCGTGAGGCCGTGTCCAAACGCGGGGCAGAGGTGATCGTTATCGACCCGAGAAGAACCCGTACCGCAAAGGAGACCGGGGGCCGGTGGATTCCTATTCGCTCCGGTACTGATGGGGCACTCGCGCTTGGTCTTTGCAATGTTTTGATTAAAGAGGAATGGTATGACGAAGCTTTTGTGCGGGACTGGACTCACGGGTTCGAGGATTTTTCCCGGTATGTGCAGCATTTCCGGCCCGAGGTGGTGGAACGGATCACCGGCGTCCCGGCCGATACGATACGATCCCTTGCAGAAAGGATTGTGAATGCCCGTGGGGCTGCTCCCATTATGTATACGGGCCTGGAATACAGCGACAGCGGCGTTCAGGCCATCCGGGCCACCATGATCTTGTGGGCCCTGGCGGGTCAGATGGATGTGCCGGGAGGCCGTTGCTTTACAATGCCCGGCAACGGTTTTCCGGTCAACCGGAATGGACTGATCCCCAATCCGAATATAAAAAAAGCCCTTGGGCTGGACAACTTTCCGGTCTACAGTAGCTATAGGGGGGAGTCCCATGCCAATGCCCTTCCTGAATCGGTGCTGGAAAAGCGCCCTTATCCGATCCGGGGGATGATCGTTTTAGGCGCCTCAATCACCACCTCCTGGCCCCAGCCCGAGATCTGGCGGAAAACCTTGAACGGGCTTGATTTTCTTGCCTGCATCGATATCAACCTGACCGCGGATTGCGCGTTTGCAGACATTGTTCTTCCGGCTGCGACCTGGTACGAGATTGAATCCTACATGCGATACGGCCCTATTTTCCGGATCCGGGAACGGGTGATTCCACCGGTGGGTGACTCCAGGAACGCATTTTTCATTCTAGCAGAACTCGCAGAGCGCCTTGGGTATGGCCATCTTTATCCCCAGACTGAGGATGCCCTGTTGCGCCACGCGCTGAAAGCTTCCCCCTTTACCCTGGAAGCGGTGCGGGAAGCCGGCGGCACTGTGCAGGTGGAGACTGCCATGATGTCCTACCGGAAATGGGAAAAGGGATTGCTTCGCGCAGACGGAGAACCCGGGTTTGAAACCCCTACCGGAAAGATGGAGATCCATTCCACCATTTTGGAGGATCACGGATATGATCCCCTGCCTGTCTATACTGAACCGCGGGAGGGGCCCATGGCCAATCCTGAACTGGCAAAAAGCTTTCCCTTGGTTTTCAATTCCGGATCAAGGGTCACAACCGATTTCAGAAGTCAGCATCACCACATTCCGGGCCTGGTCAAAGAACGGCCGGAACCTACCGTGATGATGAACACAAAAGATGCCCAGGTCCGGAACATCCGGAACGGGGATGCGGTGGTTGTGAAAAGTCCCCGGGGAAAGACGCGGTTGCGGGCTATTGTCACCGATGACATCATTTCCGGCACAATTGACGCAAACATGGGCGGCGGAGGTCCTTTGGGACCCGAGGCCTGGCAGCAGTGCAACATCAACGACCTGACCGATCTGCGTTTTGATCCCATCTCCGGATTTCCCATCTACAAAGCCCTTCTCTGCGATGTGGCACCCGAGCAAAATGGAGGAAACAATCTCAAGATTGATTCCGGAGAGGGCTCATTCGATATCGAAGTCAGGGAGGAGATGGCTGCAAAAGTTCCTGCTCGGGCCCGGATCTATCTGGACCACAACGCCACCACATCTCTTGATCCCTTGGTGCAGCAGGAGATGGATGAGCACATGAGAAGTCATTTTGGTAATCCCTCTTCGGCCTATGACGAGGGCAGGCAGAGCAAGGCGGCGATTGACCGGGGACGGCGGCGGGTGGCAAATCTTCTCGGATGCACTGCAAAACGGATTATTTTCACCAGCGGCGGTAGCGAGGCCAACAACCTGGTTATCAAAGGGGTGGCGTTTGCCGCAGTCCGGAAGGGAGCGCACATGATCACCAGTGCAATCGAACATCCCTCCGTACTCAACACCTGCAAGTGGTTGGAAGGATTCGGCATTTCCATTACCTACCTGCCGGTGGACGGCAAGGGCTGCGTCAACCCGGACCATCTGGAAAAGGCCATTCGAAAGGAGACTGTCCTGATTTCCGTTATGACCGCCAATAACGAAACCGGAGTTGTGCAGCCTATCGAGGCCCTTGCCCAAATCGCAAGAAAAAAAGGAGTTCTCTTTCACACGGATGCGGTGCAGGCCGTGGGCAAAGTCCCCATTGACGTCAAGACCCTGGGGGTCGATTTTCTGAGCTTATCTTCCCATAAATTTCATGGCCCAAAAGGGGTAGGGGCGTTATACATGCACAAAGGAACTGAGCTTCCCCCCTTAATCCATGGCGGAAACCAGGAGGGAGGCCGGCGAGCCGGAACCGAAAACAGCATCGGCATCATCGGCTTGGGCAAGGCTGCGGAACTTGCGGAATCCCGGCTTCCGGAGATGGGAACCCGGGTGGCAAGGTTGCGGGACAGACTTGAAAACGGCGTCTGCAGCCGCTTTCCCGAAGCCAGAGTCAATGGTTGTTTCAGCAATCGGCTGCCCAACACTTTAAACCTATCCCTGCCCAAAATCCGGGGGGAATCCATGGTCCTGGCTCTGGACGCCGAGGGAGTCTCCCTTTCTGCCGGCTCCGCGTGCCGGTCCGGATCACCTAAACCCTCCCATGCTCTCATGGCCATGGGAATGGATGAGGAGCAGGCCCACTGCGCCCTCCGGTTTTCCATGGGTATTCACAATACCGAAGAGCAGATCGACCTGGTGCTGGATGCCCTTGACGATGTAGTCCGAAAATCCATGCAGATGGTTCGTTTCGTCTCCTGCAGGTAAGTACGGAATAACCGAAACAAAGGAGCTGGACATGAAAAAGCAAACGAATGTAAATCAGAGCATTTCCTCCCCAGAAAAGGCTTTTCTTTGCAAAGGGCTGGAGATTTCCAATTATCTGGATCTTGATTTCAAAGCCGAGATGGAACAGGATGTACGGGAGGGGCTTTCCTGCAGCCAGAAACGTCTGCCGAGCAAATACTTCTACAATTCCGATGGTTCCAAGCTCTTCGACCAGATCAGCTGCCTGGCCGAATACTACCCTACAAGAACTGAACTGGGCATTCTGGAAAATGCCGCAGAAGAGATCATGACCTTTTTTGAAAGGGGAAGAGGTGATCTGGTGGAGATTGGTAGCGGTTCGGATCTGAAGATCCGGCGTCTGTTCGATTCGGTTTCACCCCTCATGCGCCGCCGAATCCGGTATGTCCCCGTCGATATCAGTGAGTCCTGTCTGATAGAGGCCGCGCAAAACCTTCTCGGAGATTATCCAGGATTGACCATTCACGGGATCGTGGCCGATTTCACCGGAGATCTCCGAGGCTTGGAAAGAAGTCCAAAGCTTGTCACATTTTTCGGCAGCACCATCGGCAATTTCCCGGATCAGGAAGGCATCGACCTGCTGTGCGGTTTCGCAAAACTCATGAATCCTGAAGACCGGCTGCTGATCGGCCTGGATATGATCAAACCTGTTCCTGTGATTGAAGCCGCCTATAACGATGCCTGCGGTATCACGGCAGAATTCAATCTCAACATCCTGCGTAACATCAACCAGACCCTCGATGCCGACTTCAACCTGGATCATTTTACCCACAAGGCCTTTTTCAATCCGGAAAAGGAGCAGATAGAGATGCATTTGCAAGCCATCGAAACAACTAGTGCATATGTTCCTGCCATCGATATGACGGTGCGACTCGAATGCGACGAGACCATCCATACCGAAGTGAGCCGGAAATACAACCGACAGAACGCCGAAGAAATCATTACTAAGGCCGGATTTTCGGTTTCCCGCTGGTACACAGACACCCGTGGATGGTTCTCTCTGGTGGAGCTTGAAAAAAATGGATAAAGAAAAAATAATCAGATTCAATCATTTTCTGTTTCGAGTGAGCCTGTTCCAGGGGCTTTTTTATATGGTGACGGGCGTCTGGCCTCTTTTGAGCATGGCCTCGTTTCTTGCGGTGACCGGTCCCAAAACCGATCTGTGGCTGGTTAAAACCGTCGGAACCCTCCTCATAGTTTCCGGAGCCGTATTCACTGTTGCCGCCCTCCGAAAGCACATCACTTTTGAAGTGGCATTGCTTGCGGTAGGTTATGCACTGGGATTGGCCATTATAGAAGTGGTTTATGTTTTTAATGGACGGATATCTGCCATCTATCTTCTGGATACTGTGGTGGAGATCGGGTTGATTATTGCCTGGGTATATGGGTGGTGGATCAGGAGCAAGGAGTCGCTCTGAAATGGAATAGAAATGAAGCTAAAAACAGAAAAGCAATTATTACGGAAATCAGGTAAGTTTTATCGGCCAAAGATGCGAGCAGTCCGCCGCTCTCGTTTTCCCAGGCGGCGCCGTCGAATGAATCTGCCTGTGCAAGGGGCTAGATTCAGGCTCAGAGCGTTTCGTCAAGCGAGTCTGCTCGCCGTGGCAATAACAGGTATTTTGTTGATCCTGTTTTCACCGGGAGAGGCGGACCTTCCACCGGAAAACGCCGCTGATCTCTCGGCCGCTGATCTCTCGAATGAAAACCAAATAGAACCCTCCGGCCAGGAATCGGCCGAAGAGGCAATCGGGGCCATTCATCAGATTTTACGTGGTTTCTATGCCAACCTGCCCAAAATAATTGTGGCTGCCGGCGTCCTGTTGCTGGCCTGGATTCTGGTCAGACTAATTAAAGCTTTGCTCTGGAAGCTCTTGAAACGATGGGAACGTTTCAATGCCGTAACGGCTATTGTCGGATTGACTATCTGGTTCATAGCCATAGGAATCGCATTGAGCGTCCTCGCCGGAGATATCAGGGCGTTAGTGGGGTCGCTGGGGCTTGTCGGTCTGGCCCTCTCATGGGCGTTGCAAACTCCGATCGAGAGCTTTACAGGCTGGCTGCTCAATTCCTTCAAAGGCTATTATCGGGTGGGAGACCGGATTCTTGTGGGAGAGGTTTTCGGAGATGTCTATCGGATCGATTTTCTCGCCACCACGGTGTGGGAGATCGGTGATCCCCATCGGCCGGGATTCGTTCTTGCCGAGCAGCCAACCGGACGTCTGGTGACTTTTCCCAACAATGAAGTGCTCACGGGTACCGTTTTTAATCTTACCCGCGATTTCCCATATGTATGGGATGAGCTGGCCGTACAAATCGCAAACGAATCGGATTTGCAATATGCGCTAAAAATTTTTGAGGACCTGGCTCGTAAATTATTAAAAAGTTACATGGTTGAACCTGCACGCAGCTATGGAGAAATCCTTGGCAAGCAAGGCCTGGAGGACTCGATCCCTGAAGAACCGCAGGTCTTCGTTTCCATGTCCGAAAACTGGACGGATCTGAGTATTCGCTATTTGGTAGGCGCACGGGAAAGACGGAAATGGAAGAGCACATTGTCTGCCAGAGTGAACGAAGAATTGCGCAACCCTGAACACATAGATCGAATTATCCCGGTATACCATAGGCGGCAGTTGCAGTTGATCGGTCCCGACGGCAAACCTGCCAGGGTACCGGGCCGAACCCAGGACCCGGCCTAAGACAGGAGCTGTTTTGGACATGTTCGGCTACATAACCGCAATCTTGTCTCCTTTGCTGCAAAATGGGGAAGCGGAAAAGGGGCTGAAAGTGGAATTGTTACTATTAAATTGACGGGAAGCGTTGCTAATATAAAGGATCTTTATAACTTGACAGTCTTAGGTTCTCATAAGTAGGGGGTCTGCAATGATTTACGGAGTTTCCATAAAACAGTTTCTGCTTGATCTCAACCAGGAAATCAACAAAGACAACGTCTTTAATGGTGCTGCTGCGCTTGGCTTCTACCTGACGCTGGCGATTTTCCCCGCAATTATCCTGATGATGACGGTCATCCCCTACCTGCCAATCGACCGGGTGGACCAAGCAATCATGGACCTGCTTGGACAAGCGCTGCCGGAAGACGCTTATGGTGTGGTTGCCGAGGTGGTGGCCGAAGTCACCCACAACAGGCGGGGCGGTCTGCTGTCGCTCAGCGTGGTGGCGACGCTGTGGGCGGCATCCACCGGCATGTATGCAATCATGCAGCAGCTCAACATTACTTACAACGTCACAGAGGGCCGAAACTTTCTGCGTGCCCGTGGGATCGCGCTCATACTAAGTCTGCTCTTCTGCCTTCTGGTACTCGGCGCGTTCTCGCTTATCGTGCTCGGCGGCACCATTGAGGATTGGATCGGCACACAGTTCGGCACCAGCGATCTCCTGCTCACATTCTTCGCCGTTTTTCGCTGGGTCGTAATCATCCTCGCTTTGCTGCTGGGATTCGCGATGATCTATCGCTATGCGCCGAACGTGAAACAGAAGTTCGCGTTCATTTCCCCTGGCAGTGTGACCGGTGCGACTCTGCTCATCATCGCGTCGCTGGGGTTTGCTATCTACACCAGTAACTTCGCCGACTATGATGCGACCTACGGCAGCATTGGTGCAGTAGTCATTCTGATGCTGTGGCTATACATTGCCGGGCTGGTTATTCTCATCGGGTCTGAGATCAATTTATTGTTCAATCATTACACTTCGAAAGATAATCAAATAAGCCCGAAGGAAGAAGGGGAACAGCCCCGAACCAATCCGGCACCACAGTCGAAGCGCTGAGGTCGTGCCGGAAAATATAACCAAGGGCAACCACCGAATTTGGTGAAATTGTTCCGGGTTGAGCTTTTTTTGGGGTTAACCACATGTACCTGGAGGGAACAACTTGATTTGTAAAATCATATGGGCTAAGAAACCAGGCAAAAAAAACCCAAAGACCGAGGATAATGAATGAAATCAGGAAAAGAATATATTATTTTTGCACTGGATGTTGAGTCCATTAACGATGCCGAATACTTCGTAAAGACGCTTTCCGATCATGTGGCCATGTTTAAGGTGGGGCTGGAATTGTTTGTCCGGTCCGGACCTGAAATTATCCGAATAATTCGCGAACAATCCGGAGCAGGTGTTTTTCTGGATTTGAAACTTCATGACATTCCCGCGACAGTAGGAAGAACCATGAAAGTGATTGCAGATCTTGGGGTAAATTTGACCACGATTCACTGTGGGGAATCCGGGCAAATGTTAAAGGCGGCCGTATCGGCAGGTTCAGGCAAAGTCGGAGTACTTGGGGTGACGGTGTTAACCAGTGTTTCTGAAAATGATATTTTAAATTCCGGCTTCAAAAACAAATACGTTCAAGACATTCATAAATTGGTGATAAAAAGGGCTGGCATGGCCCAAAACGCAGGTTGTACGGGAGTAGTCTGCTCGGGCCTGGAAGTGGCGGAAATCAAGAATAGATTCGGCAAACGTTTTCTGGCGGTCACTCCGGGAATTCGTCCTTTGTGGGCATGTGATCAAAAAGATGATCAGAAAAGAGTGGTGACACCGTCCATGGCCGTTGAAAACGGGGTGGATTTTCTGGTGATCGGAAGACCGATCCGGGATGCGGCCAATCCGGCCGACGCAGCGATAAAGATAGCGGAAGAAATCGATAATTCCATGAAGTGACAAATGATTGACTAATAACTGATAGACGGTATTGTTGACCTCCTCAGAATGACAGCAACGTGGCAAAAGATAGACCGTGCCTGTGAAAACGAAAGATTCTTCGTCGGCCACTAATTGTGTGCTAAGCAACAAATTGCGGCATTGGCCTCCTCAGAATGACGCCCTGTTACTACTTTGTCCTTACCTTGATGTTTCTGGATTCCGGCTTTCGGCGAAATGACGGTGGAAATCTTTATTTACCGATGGCCGTCTGGACCGCATCGGCAATGCGGCGGCAATATTTTTCCGTTTCTTCCGGAGATGGCCCCTCCACCATGACCCGGCACTGGGGTTGAGTTCCTGAATAGCGAACCAGTACTCTTCCTTTATCCCCTAATTGCTTTTCGACAAGTTCTATTTCTTTAGATATTTCCGGAATCGTTTTAATGTCGGGCTTTTCTTTAACATCGATGTTGATCAGTTTCTGCGGAAAAAGAGTCATCATCCGGATAAGAACTGAAAGAGGCTTTGACTCGGCCGTCATGGCTTCCAGCAGCTTCAATGCCGCCAGAAGACCATCGCCGGTGGTCTGATGGTCCAGGTAGATAATGTGACCGGAATCTTCACCGCCCAAAACCGCGCCTTTGGTTTGCATCAATTCCAACACGTATCGGTCACCCACCGCTGAGACGGCATGGTTGATACCTGAATCTTTCAGGGCGAGGCCAAGGCCGATATTGCTCATGACCGTGGTGACCAGAAGGTTGTTTTTAAGCTGGTTTTGTTTTTTTAAATATTTTGCCCCGATGAAAAGAATTTGGTCCCCCTTGACCTCATTTCCGTTTTCATCAACGGCAACGAGCCGGTCGGCATCGCCGTCAAATGCCAGGCCGATATCGGCTCCATTATCCCTGACAAACTTCTGAAGTGACTGTGTGTGCTGCGAGCCACAGTTTTTATTGATATTGAATCCGTCCGGAGTATTGCAAATGGTTTTGACACGGGCCCCAAGGCCGGAAAACAAATCCGGGGCAAGCCGGTAAACAGCGCCGTTTGAACAATCCAGGGCGACTTTTAACCCATTTAAGGAAAAATTGCCGGGCACTGATTTTTTCAAAAAGTTCATGTAGAGTTGATTCCCATTTTCCAGCAGGGTGACACGCCCGGTTTTTTGGATCTCGCGGCATAAATGCCCCGTGGGACCGGACATCAACATGTTTTCGATGCTGTTTTCAATGTCATCCGATAATTTAAAGCCGTCTTTGTTAAAAAGCTTGATGCCGTTGTCGAAAAAGGGGTTATGGGATGCCGAAATGACAAGGCCTGCATCAGCTCCAGCCTGTCTGGTGAGAAAAGCGATGGCCGGGGTGGGCATGACTCCGGCCAGAAGTACATCCACGCCCATGGAGCAGATCCCTGCGGCAACAGCGTGCTCGAGCATATCACCTGAAATACGGGTGTCTTTACCGATCACGATTTTGGGATTGTCTGTTTTTTGGGTGAAAACGGAAGCCACGACCCTTCCTGTCTCCAAAGCTGTTTCCGCTGTGATGGGGTATTGATTGGCAACCCCTCTGATACCGTCGGTGCCGAAAAGCCTGCCCATTTAATTGGTTCCTTTCATGGGTTGGAGCTCATTTCAAAGATGGAATAATGCTTGAACAATCAACAATAATACGGTCAACCAGGTTTTGCAGCCATCGGGTTCCGGATTCGGATGATTCTTTTGGTAACCCTTTAATGACGGTAATATAATTTTTACCTTCTTTTTGAATCGTTTTTTCAAGGCTTTGAAGAAACGGGTCAATGAGGTGCGCGGGTGGTTTGATTTTTTTTGCTTCGTGAAAATAATGCTCCAGTTCATCCCAACGCTCTTTCAGCTCCGACATGAGCATAGCATTCAGGGATTGATCCGAAATTCCGGAAGCTGACTCAAAATTCGTGCAATATGCTTTCAGCTGTTTGAGTCTTTCATCGATAGCCATTGCAAGCTTTTGTTTTAAACCGTCATACAGTGTTTCGGGAAATCTGGAGGAAAAAAAAGCGGTGCGTACATGATCGTACCAGTGGTTGAGAGCCAGAAGATTCGCTATATAAAAGATATTGGCGCTCACAATCTTTTTCACATTGGAAAAATTCGAAGCAATATAGGGAGTGTTGATGTCTCTTTTAAGGCCTGAGGCAATGAGTCGATCGGGCCTGAGTTCATCCTTGCGGCAGATGGTTCCGGCAGCGGTCACAGTTCCAAAAGCAAGAATACACGGGCCGACAATACCCCCATGACCTCCTAAAAAAACCGGAGGCTGATTCAGCATCACCCCACGGGGAACATCCCCGATCAAGGACGGTGTGGCCTTATCCTGGTTGGGTGTGTAATTGAAATGAATAAACGAACTTCCCACTTCGCTGTGATCTTTGCGACTGGTTCCACCGGACATAAAACAATCGCAGAAATTGATCAGGCTTCCCAGGGTGACAAAGGGAAATAATATGGTTTGTTTTAATCCGACCGTATGCGCAGCACCGGCCTGCTCTTCAAGGATAGTGCCTTCCCGGACATGAGCGCCCGAACCCACCGATGCTTTTTCCAAAAAAACGGCTCCTTTAAAAAAGCCCCCGTTTAACTTTACTTCCGGGCCGACCTGGCAGTCTTCGATGGTAACCGGGGTTTCATATCCTAATTTGGCGCCCTGAAGAATCAGGGTGGATGCCCCAAAAATTTTGCACCCGGCATGAATGACGACATTATTGCCCGAGATTCTGGATGGGTCTACATCTTCGGCGATAAATACGCTTTCAGGGTTTGGTATTTGAACCCCGGCTTCAATAAGTTGATGAATTTTATTCATTTTGACGCCCTTATGATTAGTGATTAATCGCTGATATCCGTTTTTTCAAAAAACCCTTCAGGATCGGTCACCATGGACTGATGTTCCCAATCGGAGATGACGTACACCCATGGGGATAGTTTCCGGTTCAGGTTATAGGCTTCCATGGCCGGTTCTTCGGGATTGACAGCAACATGGGAAATCTCTTCCAAATCGTTGTTTGGGCCCTCCACCTCATCAATTTGATCTGCAGTTTCTAAGACGGTTTCCTCTGAACTCTCAACAGTTGATTCTTTATGGCCGTTTTCAGGTTTTACATGGGAAACTTCTATTTTTAAGTAATAGCCGCTTTGCTCACCGTTGGCTTTTTTACCTGGATAAACGCGATAGAGTGTGCCGTCAAAAAGTTGAAAGTCAAAATAGGGTAACGTTCCAAAACCTGTGATTTCTTCGGAAATTTTTTCTATGGGACCGGCAATGTCCTGGACACCGAGAGAGGACAGGGCGTCAAAAAGCAGTTCGACTGTCCTGCTTTTTATGGATTTGTTTTCGACAGGGGGATGAAATTCAGGCGATGCACCTCTTTCAGGTCGTTTGACCGTATAGATGGCAGACTGTTGCTCAGGATCGATACAAGTGACGGTTTCAATATCTGTTGATGGTATGTCCAACAGATCAGCCTGGATCCATTCCCGGGGTTGTTTGCCGACAGACCGGAAAGTTTGATCCACCAAATAGACGGTATTTTCCCCGGTAGGTTTTAAATAATGTGCACCGGCTCCCGTGGAAGACTCCCTTGGCTTTCCCACCAGCACATCGGCCAAAGATTTTTGATCCTTGTCAAGAAGTTGAATCCGAATCGCTGTTTCATCATGGGAAATATCGGGTTGGCCCGGATCATGAAGCGCCAGTCTGGAAAGAGAATCCGAAGAAACCTCAAAGTGCCGTCCGATTTTTGATTCCTTTAATTTGCCGACAAGGTCCGATATGGACTTGAAATCAGCGGGGAAGCCAAAAAGGTCTTCCACAACCCATTCAGATCCTGATTTTTTGAGGTTGACGGTTTTGAGGCCATCTGTTTCCTGGTGGGATATTCGCACAGTGGTAATATCATCTAATGGGATATGGGCAAATAACATTTCTCCCATTCGGGAAACTTCTGAAGAAGGTTTTTCCCGATGAAGTACAAAAAAGGTAATGGAAGCAAGTACACAAAGCAAAATAAAAAGTAAAACAAACGATTTGGGTTTCATTTATCCCCACCTTAATTTTCTAAACTTTTTTTCCGTTTGTACAAAGCATACCCAATGCCGGCAACAGAAACCAGTAAAGGCATCAGAAAAATGTTGATAAACTTTATTTTCGTCCCTAATGATTCAATTTCGGATCTCAAATGTCTTCGCACCATTTTCAGTTCGTTGTTGATACGAAGCCTTTCTTCCTTGAATTTTTGGATTTCTTCCTCCTGCGCTTTGCTTAACACAAATTTTTGGGAGGCATCTTTAAGGTTTTCCATTTCTTTTAATTTGAGATTGGTTTCCTCGGCTTTTTTGACCAGATCCTGCTCCCGTTCCAGCCATTGGGAAGCGGCCTTTCTTTCCAGCATTTGGACTGTGGTAAAAGGCCGCTCAAATTTTCCGCGGGAACGGATACTGATCAAGTCATCACCTCCGGAAAGCATTTCCGTGGCGTTTTGAAAAAAGTCCAGATTATTGTTGAAAAAATTAACCAACTGCAACCCTAAAAAATTTTGTTTGCTGAGATAATAGTCATCCCATAAAAGATCCGTATCTGAAACAACAATGATAACAGCTTTGGTGACACTTTCCATCAGACTTTGGTCTGGAAAAGGTTTTTCTGCCACTTCATTGTCGTTCCGGGTATCCTCTGAATCTTCCCGGGGCTTTCCATCCGGAAATGCGGTTTTAAATTTGCCTTGAATTCTTACCGCCAGATCGTATCTGTCGGGAGTTGGTTGAAATTCTCTCCGGACTTCCTCGATTCCGAATCGAAGTTGAAAGGTATTTACCAACGCGGAGTTGGTGCTGGATTGAATCAGGGGTTCATACTGGATGTCGGCACCCTCGGCTTTCATGATTGCTCCGGCAACAGGCAGTATCATAGAATTGAGTTGGGAGGTGATGAGAGCATCTTTGTTAAATATTTCACCGGGTAAAGACAACCAGGAGGGATTACTTTCCACCTGATTGTTTTGGTTTCTGAGACCTGTTGGAAAATCAAAGTCTACTACCGCCTTTTCCGGCTCCATTTCGATACCCCAAGCTTTGAACAGCCTTGGCAGAGATGACGATGACACCTGATGTTGAGCCGTGATATCGCGGGTTGCGAATGGATCGACAAAAACAAGGGCATTCCCGCCCTTAAGCACGTATTGGTCTATCGCGTACTCAAGAGTATCACTAAGTTCTTTCGGATGAATAATGACGAGCAAGTCAAGATCATCCGGAATCAATTCGACATCCTGCTCGATTTGGCTTACTTCGTATGAGTTCTGCAACTCTTTGATAAAGTGCCATGGTTCGGTTGCCTGTCCCGGCATGTTAAACCCCATGGGTGTTCCGGCAAAAACAGGCAGCGAACTGATCAATCCGATTTTCTGTTTTTTTGCCGACTGAACCCGCGAAATCATTCTGGCCAGGTCATATTCCAGACGTCCCTCCTGTGACGAATCCAGAAAAGCTATGGTTTCTTCCTGATCGGCGGACAATGCGACAAGTCCTAAATAAAGGGTTTCTCCGGAAGGAAGATTGATTCCTTCAATACCGAATTGCTGAGCCCATTCTTCTTCTTCGGAATCGGGTTTTGGGTCATAGACCTCAACGGTGATTTTTTTTCTGCTGTGAAATTCATACTCGGATAAAAAATCAAGGACTCTTCCGGCATAAGCTTTTAAATGGGGTGGAAAATTATCCAGACTTCGGGAATAAAAAAATTTGATTGAGACCTGATCTGATATATTTTCGAGTATCTTTTTGGTCCCTTCAGACAGAGAATAAACCTTATCCCCGGTAACATCCAGCCGAAAATTGACCCGTGCAAATAACACATTGACAAGAATGATAATAATCAGTACCGCGACAAGTCCCCCAATGGAAAATAAACGGGATTTCAACATATTATTCAGTTCGGACATATCACAAAACCTCCATCAGGATGTTCTTCGGTTTTCAAGCACGACTGCATTGGCATACAGCATGAAAAATATGACGGAAACGAAATACAGAATATCCCGAAAATCCAGCACCCCTCTTTCAATAGATGCAAAATGTGTCAGAAAACTCAATTGTGACACGATTTCCGTCATCCACAACGGCGCCCATCCTGAAAGAACATGGGTTATCGGAGTAAAGCCGGCGAGAATAAAAAAAAGGCAGATGACAACCGCCAGAATAAAGCTGATTACCTGACTTCGGGTGAGCGAGGATGTCATGATCCCGATACTGAGATAGGCGCCCGCCATTAGAAAACTTCCGAAATAACCGCAAAAAATCGCGCCAAGGTCGGGATTTCCCAGATAGGTGGTGGTGATGATCAAAGGAAAAGTCAGCAGCAAAGAGATTCCTAAAAATATCCAGGCTGCGAGAAATTTTCCAAGAATAACCTGGGTTAAAGTGACCGGAAGCGTCAAAAGAAGTTCCAGGGTTCCCAGCCGTCTTTCTTCAGCCCAAAGTCTCATCGCCACAGAAGGGACCAAAAACAAAAATATCCAGGGATGCCACTGGAAAAAACTCCGAAGGTCTGCCTGACCCATCTCGAAAAAATGGCTGATGCTAAATGTGAAAAAACCGGCCAACAACAAAAATATGACAATAAACACATAAGCCACGGGTGAACCGAAATATCCGGTCAGTTCTCTTTTAAATATCGCGCTTACGTTGATAATTGGATTTGCCTGGCTCATATCTCCTCTGATTTTTGGGATTGTTGAGAGCGAAGCTCGGGAAGAGCCCTGAGCCTATCACTCAATTGCGCTTTTTTTAAAGGGATATCCTTTTCTATGGCCGATTCGGTGGTGATCATCCGGAACACTTCATCCAAATGGCCCTGTTCCACGAAAGTTGATTGTACCATATATTGTTTTTGAATCAACTCCGCAAGGAGACTTTCAGCGATGGATTGTTCCTTATTTTCGGGAAAAACACGGACCCGGGTATTTCCATCATTTGATGAGAGAATTTCAACGGATTTTACCCCTGGAACGCTTTTTAAACAGGCAATGATGCTTTGTGTTTCTCCTCCGGCTATGGCAAGTGTGACCGCTCCATGAACAGAAGATTTTTTCCGAAGATCATCCGGTGTTTGATCCGCGACAATTCGCCCGTCGGCAATAACAATTGCTCTTGTGCATACGGCATCCATTTCATCCAGGATATGAGTTGACAGTATAATGACCTTTTCTGCGGCCATGTTGCGAATCATCAGGCGAACTTCATGTTTCTGGTTGGGGTCAAGGCCGTCTGTGGGTTCATCAAGAATCAGGTATTCCGGATCATGAATAATGCTTTGTGCAAAACAAACTCTTTGCTTGTAACCTTTTGAAAGGGTGTTGATGGTCTGGTGCCTGACCGTGGTCAGAAAACATCTTTCAATGGTTTCCTCAATTTTACTTTTTCGATCGATTCCGGCAAAGCCCCGGATTTGGGCGCAAAAATCCAGGAAACTATAAACAGTCATATCCGGATAGGCCGGTGCATTTTCAGGAAGATATCCGATTTTTTGGCGGGCAGACAAAGAATCGGTGGTGATATCACTGCCTCCGATAACAGCGGTGCCACCTGATGGCGGGATAAAGCCGGTAATCATGCGCATGGTGGTGGATTTTCCAGCGGCATTCGGGCCCAAAAACCCGAGTATTTCACCTTTTTCCACGACAAAAGAAATTTCATCCACGGCCTTTTGGGTTCCGAAATATTTGGTAAGGCTTCTTACCTCGATCATAAACTCAAACCCCCTATTTTGACAATTATTATAATTCTTTTCTGATTACAAATAAAATCAATCCTTTAAAAGATTTCAACCAGTTTGTCAACAGCAAATGATTTTTCCCTGTGGAGCCGGGAATTTGATGTTGCTCTAAGCATTTCGATCTGATATAAAATCAGGTTTCGAGGTTTAGGTTTCAGGTTTCAGGTTTTGGTTAGAGCCTGATTTAGGTAAGAAACCGAAAGGATTATTTATAAAAAAACAATAACCTATTAAGGAATTTTTAATGGTAAAAAATGAAACCTCTCCGGATCCGAAAAACCGGATTTGGATGTTTTTTGCATCTGTAAAATTGACGGTTGCCTTGCTGCTGACACTGGCGGTTACATCGATCATCGGAACGGTGATTCCGCAAAATGAGAGTCCTGCAGCATATGTTAATGCTTACGGTGAAAATCTTTATCGGATTTTTTCGGTTTTAAATTTTTTCGACATGTATCGTTCCTGGTGGTTCCAGCTTTTAATTATTTTTTTGACGATCAATGTGGTGGTTTGTTCGCTGGAACGATTGCCGAAAACATGGAAAATTGTTTCTGTGAAGGTACCGCCATTTAATGCGGACCGTTTCAGAGATGACAACAGCAAGGTCGATTTTCAAAGCCAACGGTCTGTTCAAACCCTTCGTCAGGCATTTGAACCTTTTATTTGTAAAAAATTCAATTATTGCCGGGTGGAGGAAACCGACAAAGGCGTGCTTCTTTTCGGAGAAAAGGGTCGCTGGACAAGGCTGGGAGCATACATTGTTCATATGAGCATTATCTTTTTGCTCGTTGGTGCTCTTATCGGATCCATTTATGGGTTTGAGGGGTTTGTCAATATTCCGGAAGGTCAAACCGTAAATCAAATCCGATTGCGCAACTCCAATGAGATTTACCCGTTGGATTTTGATATTCGATGCGACCGATTCAGTGTCAGTTTTTATGAAACCGGCACACCTAAGGAGTATCGAAGTGCTCTCACAATTTTAGAAGAGGAAAAGCCTGTTCTTCAAAAAGACATCATTGTCAATGATCCTCTCAGTTATAAAGGTATCAATATTTTTCAGTCCAGTTACGGATCATTGCCGTCGGAGTCATTAACCCTGAGTATCAGCAGCAGAGAACCCCAATTGGGTTTCAATTTCGTCAAGGAAACAAAAATCGGAGAACCTGTCGAGCTTCCCGACGGCAAGGGTTCGGTGGTCATACAGGATTATACCAACAGCGCTCAATTCGGGGGCCGCTCCATTGGCGAAGCCTTTATCGGTGTATTAACCCCAAAGGAAGGAGAACCTGTTCAGGTGATTCTTCCACTCAGGTTTCCAAATTTTGATCGTATGAGACAGGGTGATTTTATCATTGCCGTGCAGGATTATGAAAAGAAGTTTTACACCGGGCTCCAGGTCGCATATGATCCGGGGGTGCCTGTTGTTTACCTTGGATTTATTGTTATGATTCTTGGTTGTTTTATCACCTTTTTCATTTCTCACCAGCGCATTTGCATCGAAGTTATCCGTGCCGGCAACAGCAGCAGGGTCATGGTGGCCGGGACTTCCAATAAAAATAAATTGGGTATGCAACAGAAGATCAAAAGAATTTCGGAAAAATTACAGGGCATGAGTCAGGTCAACAGCCCGACAACTTAATATATATTGAGAGGATAGAATGAACAGCTCCGGTATCTTATCAATCACCACGTTTGTGTATGCAACAGCCGCATTTTTATATATTTTTGCATGGGTTTTCAAAAAGGATTTTCCCGGAAAGGTCGCTACATGGGTGGCTTCAGTGGGGCTGGCCGGAAATATTTCAGGATTTATCCTGAGATGGATTGAGTCCTATCAAATGGGAATCGGCCGTGCCCCGCTGTCCAACCTTTATGAGTCCCTGGTCTTTTTTGCATTGACCATTGCGTTGATTTATCTGGTCATTGAACAAAAATACAGAAATCGTACCATGGGGGCATTTGCATTTCCTCTGGCTTTTTTGGCGCTTGCCTATGCCAGTCTCTCGCCCAACATCAGCGACCGCATTCAACCGTTGGTACCTGCTTTGAAAAGCAATTGGCTGATTGCTCATGTTGTCACCTGTTTTATTGGTTATGCGGCATTCGCCATTGCTTTCGGTCTGAGTATCATGTTTATATTGCGCCAGCGTGCTAAAACTGAGGGGAGCATTTTAAAAAGATTTCCGGAACCCAGGGTTTTGGATGAATTAACCTACCAACTGATCATGTTGGGTTTTTTGTTTCTCTCCATCGGAATTATTACAGGTGCAGTCTGGGCTAATTCTGCGTGGGGTCGTTATTGGGGATGGGATCCTAAGGAAACCTGGTCGCTGATTACATGGTTTGTCTATTCGACGCTTATTCATGCCCGGATGATGAGGGGGTGGCACGGAAAACGAATTGCCTGGCTGTCTATCGTCGGTTTTATGGCGGTGATGTTTACCTACTTCGGTGTGAATCTTCTTCCGGGCTTACACAGTTACGGAGCTAGCGGATAATGATTTTTCCTTGACAAAAAAGATAACTATAGATAAACAAACACAAATTATTTTAAGCTCCGTTTATTTGGAGCGATTATCCGGTCCTTGAAAAATGGAAATTTGATGTTGTTTTTTTACGCAATGAGTAACGTTTTTTCTCTACAATAGCTATGGCAAGGAAATACAGTAATAATTTGCGTTGAGTCGCAGGAGATATTTCAGGTTTTTTTGTGAATTTTTAAACTACTTTTTGATGGAGATTCCATGAGTGCATCAGAGGAAAAGGCCAAAGAGGTTTCTGCGGAAGCAGCCGGTCATGGAGCCGATACTTCCAAAGAGCAAAACACTACCGGCATCGTCTTCATTTTCTTTGTCGTCGGATTGGCGGCAAGTCTTCTGGCAGGGTGGATTGTGTTTCCCAAAGTGCTCTATTCTCAGAAGCAGCAGCCGTTTGATTTTAACCATCAAAGCCACATGGAAATGGTGGACAATGGTTGTCAGAGCTGTCATTTTTTCCGGGAAGACGGCACCTTTTCAGGAGCCCCTAAGCTTGCGCAATGTATTGATTGCCACGAATATGTACAGGGGGGATCCGAGGATGAAACTATTTTTGTGGAACAATATGTTGCCAATTACCACGAGGTTCCCTGGCTGATTTATGCCAAACAACCGCCCTGTGTCTTCTTTTCTCATGCAGCACATGTAAACGGTGCCGGGATGGATTGCGGAACCTGCCATGGGGACATCGGTAATTCCACCAGCCTGCCGGTTTATGAATACAATGTCATTACCAGCTATAGCCGCAACATCTGGGGTAAAAACATCGCAGGGTTCAAGAAAAACACCTGGGACCGGATGAAGATGGATGATTGTTCAGAGTGCCACCAGAAAAACGATGTCAAACAATACAGTGTACAGACTGAAAAGGGTGCCTGTTTTGTCTGCCATAAATAAGAGTTTGAAATATCATTCTGTTGTGGGCGCAAAAAACCATAAAGATGAAAACAGCTCGCATTTTCACATAACGAGGTAAAATTCATGAAACTTAGCAGAAGATGTTTCTTATCATTTGCCGTAGGGGCTGCCGCGGGAATCAACCTGACGCCGCTTCCATGGAAATTGACGGATGATCTGTCTATTTGGACACAAATGTGGCCTTGGACGCCCGTTCCCCCTGATGGAGAATATACCTTTGAAAACACGGTCTGCACCCTATGTCCGGGAGGCTGCGGCATTTCGGTCCGGAAAGTGGACCAGAGAGCGGTCAAGATCGAAGGGATGAAAGAACATCCGGTAAACAATGGCGGAATATGTGTATTAGGGGCATCAGGTCTTCAATATCTCTACGGTCCTTTCAGGGTCGAGTCCCCCATGAAACGTGTCGGAAACCGCGGTGAAGGCAAATGGAAAAAAATTTCCTGGGAACGGGCTATTGCAGAGGTCTCCGAAAAATTGGGTGAAATCAGAGCAAGCGGTTCCCCGGAAAAAATAGCGGTTATTTCCGGTAACAGAGAGGGAACCATTGCTGGTTTATGGAAAAGGTTCCTCAACGTTTACGGTTCTCCGAATTTTATGACACCCGCCAGTATCGAGGATTCATATGAAGCTGCCCTTTATTTGATGCAGGGAGCCAAAGGCTCGGTGGGAATTGATCTTGAAAACGCAAATTTTGTTTTGAGCTTTGGAGCCGGACTTTTGGAAGGATGGGGGTCGCCGGTACGAATGTTCCAGGCAAGTGTGAAAGTGCGGGAGAAGGGCAAGGTAATCCAGTTTGAACCAAGACTTTCCAACACAGCCGCAAAAGTGGACAAATGGGTTCCCATTATACCGGGGACCGAAGCGGCTTTGGCAATGGCTATCGCTCATGTAATTATCCGTGAAAAACGCTATGTTAAAAATTTTGTGGATACGGCTACGAGCGGTTTCAAGGCATATCAGGATATAGTAATCAAAGATTATAGCCCGGAACAGGTGGCTGAAATCACCGGAGTGCCGGAATCTTTGATTGTAGAAATCGCACGTGAATTTGCAGAGGCATCAAAACCTGTAGCCATCTGTGGTCGGGGTGAAGGACGGATTCCTGGAAATGTCCATGAAATAATGGCTGTTTTGGCCCTGAATGCTCTGGTTGGAAATATCAATTCCGAAGGTGGTATCTGGAGCGTTCCTAAACCGGGTTACATCAACTGGCCCGATCCTGATTTGGATGAAAATGCTTTGGCGGGACTTCAGAAAGGACGTGTGGACAGTGCAGGTTCGGAACAATATCCTTTTGCAAAAAGCCTTCTGGATCTTTTCCCGAAAATGATCAATGAAGAAAAATCATACGGCATCGAGGCGCTTTTAGTGTCAAATGCCAATCCTTTGTTTACCATGCCCGACAATGAGAGCGTACGGAAAGCTTTTTCCAAAATTCCTTGCATCATCAGTTTTTCTTCATTTATGGATGAAACAGCTCAATTTGCGGACCTGATTTTACCCAATCACATCTATCTCGAGCGCTATGAGGATGTCTCCACCCCTTGCATGTTTCAAAAACCGATGTTAAGTCTGGCTAAGCCGGTGGTTAAACCCGAGCATGACACAATGCATACAGGGGATGTCATCATTAAGCTTGCAGCGGCTATCGGCGGTTCGATTGCCGATGCTTTTGCGTGGGATAGTTATGAGGCATGTCTGAAGGAAACCCTGGGCAATCAGTGGGATGTGTTGAAAAAGCAGGTGGTTAAGGTGGACTACGGTTTTGCTCCCAACCCATGGGCTTATGAATCCAAAACCGGGAAAATGGAATTTGTGGCAACGGCCATCAACAAGTCACCGGATAGCATAATCGGCATTCCTCACTATGAAGATAATGGAATTGAAGGAGAAGCCGGTAATTATATTTTGATTCCTTATGATACCATGTCTTTATCGACCGGGTATGCGGCCTCGACGCCTTATATGTTGAAAATTGTTTCAGATAAGGTATTATATCACGAGGATACGGTTATACAGGTGAATCCGGAAACCGCTTTGGAACTTGGGCTAAACGAAGGTTCTTATGCTGTCCTGGCTACTGCGGTGGGAGAAGCTCGGGTGAAAGTGACCCTTTATGACGGAATTATGCCAAATGTCATCGCAATGCCCTCCGGCCTCGGTCATACGGGATATGATGATTACATGGGCAATGGAAAAGGCGTGAACATTAACCAGGTTCTGGGTACTGTTGAAGATCCTGTTACCGGGCTGAACGCGGCATGGGGAATCCGGGCAAAGCTGACCAAAGCATAGAGGCTTTTGACAATAAATTAGCTTTCAATTGAAGTCCGGTAGCGCAATTTCGGATAGGAATGCATAAAAGGCAAAAATTGATTGCTGAACGATTGGAAATCAATAAGAGGTTCTGATGGAAAAAGGACACAACAACACAACAACCAAAAGATACGGTATGGTCATCGATCTGGACAAGTGTACCGGTTGTGGTTCATGCATGGTGGCTTGCATGCAGGAAAACAATGTACCCTTTAAAAAGGACGAGACCGATAAAATCAAGAGCATTACGTGGCTTCGGGTTTACAAATTGAACAATGGCAAGCCGTATCCGGATACCGAAATTTGTTATCTTCCAAGACCCTGTCAGCATTGTTCGGGAGTGGGGGATCATGGCCATTCACCCTGTGTTTCGGTTTGCCCGGCTACTGCAACCGATTATGGCATGGATACAGGTATTGTGAGTCAGATTTACACCAGATGTTTCGGTTGCCGGTATTGTATGGCGGCCTGTCCTTACCATGTAAGATACTTTAATTGGTGGGACCCTGTCTGGCCGAAAGGAATGGAAAAATCATTAAGCCCGAACGTTTCCGTACGTATGCGCGGTGTTGTTGAAAAATGCAGTTTTTGTTTCCATCGTTATCAGCTTGCCATGGATCGTGCTTTTTTTGAAGGACGAAAAGAAATTGAAGAACATGAATACCAGACCGCATGCACTCAGGCTTGTCCATCAAAATCGATTACTTTCGGTGACTTGAACAATCCAAAACATGCGGTATATGAATTGAAACAAAGCCCTAATGCTTTCCGGTTGCTGGAGAGGCTTCACACCAATACAAAAGTTTATTACGTTTCCAGCAAAGAATGGGTTCGGATGGCCGGTGATAATTACCTTAAAGACGAACATAAGGAAATGGCCAGGGCAAAGGGATAGACATTAAGGCTTTTGGATATTTCAGACAATAACTGTGGTGATGGTAACCATTTAAAACATTAGGAGCGCATACCTTATGGATTCTGAATTAATTCCCGAGGGCGTTCAACGCTGTTCACTCGGAAAATTTATCTTATGGATTAGCGCGTGTGGTTTGGTTTTGGCCATCGGCGTTTATGCCATGATCCTTTGCTGGTTAAAGGGGCTGAACCAGACCAACATGAATGATGCATATGGGTTTGCTCTATGGATATGGGCCGACCTGGCTATCATTGCTTTGGGCGGCGGGGCCTTCTTTACAGGGTTTTTACGCTATATCATCGGCATTAAGGAACTGAAAAATATTATCAATTACGCAGTGCTCATCGGGTTTATCTGCTACAGTTCCGCACTGCTGATTCTGGCCATCGATATTGGGCAGCCGCTGAGAGGATGGTTTATCTTTTGGCATGCAAATGTTCACTCCATGCTGACGGAGGTGGCATTTTGCCTGTCATGCTATTTTGCGGTGCTGACCATTGAATACATACCGCTGGTCCTGGAAAACCGAAAAATTGATAAGATTCCATTTTTTCATAATTTAGGTCACAACATGCACGAAGTCATGGCCGTATTCGCGGCCACGGGTGCGTTCCTGTCATTTTTCCACCAGGGCTCCCTGGGTGGAGTGGCGGGTGTGCTTTTCGGAAGGCCTTTCGGATTTCGTGAAGGTGTGCTGATCTGGCCATGGACATTTTTCCTTTTTACCTGGTCCGCGGCAGCTTGTGGCCCCTGTTTTACGATTTTGATCACCAAGATTACGGAAGTGGCTACCGGCAAAAAGCTTGTCAAGGACAATGTGATCGAATTACTGGCAAAAATTGCCGGCTGGATGCTTTTGACCTATATAATCGCCAAACTGATCGATACCTGGTACTGGGCTGCCCATACGGCTCCGGCCATGGGATTTACTTTTTCCCAATTTTATACAAGTGACCCCGGATCATGGTATGGATACTGGATTTTATTTTTAGAAGTGGTACTCGGAGGAATTGTTCCGGCACTCATTTTGGTGACCAGGTTCGGAAGAACCAACAAACTCGCTTTGTGGATCGCGATAACACTGGCCTGTGTGGGTGTTTGCACCAACCGCTGGGTCATGGTACTTCAAGTGCTCGCAATCCCGGTGATGACCTTTGATGGCTGGTTCACTTATTTCCCCAGCTGGCAGGAAATTGCCACCACCATCTTACCGGTGGCTTACGGAGCGATTCTGATTTCACTGTCATACCGTTACCTTCCGGTTTTCCCGCAGGAAAGGGAATTAAATCCCCTTCCGGGGCAGGAAGCTGAAACCGTTGAGGAGCAGATAGAAGAAGAGCAAGAGGAGCCGGTTGGCAAATTGAGCCCGGCTGCTGAAACAGCCTGATAAAAGGAGGAGTAATTATGTTTCCATTTTCCTTTGAATGGATCTGGGATATGAGTCACATGGTTTTTCACGGCGGGCTATGGTATGCTTTGTCCATATTGGGCGCCGGCATGACCTATTGCATCCTTAAAGCCGCTTACGACACAAGTAAAGGTGGCGAAGGCCACGGTAACGGAGAGCATCACTGATCCGGATTTAAAATATTACTTATCGCCTATAAGCGCTCTTCACTCTGTAAATTAAGTGGGGAGCGCTTTTTTTATAAGGATAGAATCAATTGGATAAAATCGTTATTCAAGGTGGAGTAGCACTGGCTGGGGAAGTGACCATCAGCGGTTCAAAAAACGCGGCACTTCCGATACTGGTGTCGTCCTTGCTCACAGACGGAAAGAACACCTACACTAATGTGCCTGATTTGAGGGATATCCATAGCATCGGACAACTACTGGCTCACCTGGGAGCAAGTGTGGAAAGCCATCAAAATATATTGACTATTGATGCAAGTGGGCTCAACAACTCGGTGGCGCCTTATGAACTGGTTCGAAAAATGCGTGCTTCCATTCTTGTTCTGGGTCCCCTGGTTGCAAGACTTGGAAAAGCAAGAGTTTCACTTCCGGGAGGATGTGCCATCGGTGCCCGTCCGATTAATCTTCATCTTAAGGGAATTGAGGCGCTTGGTGCTTCCATCGAGCTTAAACATGGCTATGTGGAAGCATCAGCCGGGAAGCTTAAGGGTGCCGATATTTATTTCGATATTCCCACTGTTGGTGGCACTGAAAACATAATGATGGCTGCGGTATTGGCCGAGGGTGAAACTGTTCTCAGAAATGTGGCGTGCGAACCTGAGATCATTGCCTTGGCAGATGTTTTAAACCAGATGGGGGCGAATGTTCATGGGGCTGGAACCTCGGTGATAACCATCAATGGCGTTAAATCTCTTGATCCCATATCGGTTTCGATCATTCCCGACCGAATCGAGGCGGGTACATTTCTGGTCGCGGGTGCACTGACAAAGGGTGATGTCACCATATCCCATTGTGAGCCGGATCATATGCGGGAGATTATCAACAAACTGGAACAAACCGGTGCATTGATCGATATCGGCAAAAATAGCCTCCGGGTCAGGGGTGTAGACGTTATCAAAAGCGCCGACGTGAAAACAATGCCATATCCCGGTTTTCCCACGGATATGCAGGCACAGTTCATGGTGCTTATGGCCGTGGCGGATCGGGTAAGTCTGATTTCGGAAAACATTTTTGAAAATCGTTTTATCCATGTGAGTGAATTGCATCGGATGGGTGCCGACATTGAAATTTCCGGCAATACGGCAATGGTAAAAGGTGTTAAAACTTTATATGGTGCACCGGTGATGGCCACCGATTTAAGGGCAAGTGCCTCATTGATACTGGCGGGGCTTATTGCAAAAGGTGAGACGGTTGTAAACCGGGTATACCACCTTGACAGAGGGTATGAAGCCATCGAAAATAAGTTTGCGGCTCTGAATGCCAGAATAAAAAGGGTTCGTGATAATGGAGAGCTTTATGGATAAACCGAATTATAAAGAGATGTCCAATTTTATCAGGGAAGATTTAAGATTAAAAACACAGCCTATAGCGGTTAAATTTACCAATACAAATGAAATTTTCCCCGAGAAAACCAAACAGCCGTCTGTTGTTTTAGAAAAGAGGGTGACGATATGCCAGGCTGTCACCATGGCCAGGATTTATGGATGGACAGTCGGGTTGACCAGGGACGATCTGATCTGTGTGCCGGCCATGCTGGCATTTGGTTTCACCGATGCGGTTGATTCTAAAGACACTCTGGGCAATCTTTTTTGTGAGGTCGAATTTTCAAAAGAAAAGGAAAAAGCGACCAACGAAATCAATTCCATGAACCGGCTTGAAAATTCCCGGAACCGCGTCATAATCCTTTCTCCGTTAATGAAAACCCGATTTGAACCTGATTGTGTTGCAATTTATGGAAATCCCGCCCAGGTGATGCGTATGGTTCAGGCAGTGGTGTTTGAAGAGGGAGAGCGTATTCAGGGAAATTTCGGAGGCAAGGTTGAATGCACCGAGTATTTGATTGCCCCTTATCTGACAGGCAAACCAAGAATTGCCATACCTGGAATGGGTGACCGTATTTTTTCCATGACCCAGGACAACGAGTTGGTATTAAGTCTTCCGAAAGAAAGCCTTATGTCATTGTATTCCGGACTTTCAAAAGCAGGAAAAAAAATAGGCGCCCGTTACCCGGTGACATTTTACCAAAATTTTCAGCCCGAGTTTCCCGGACCTTATCAGAAGCTTGCTAAAGAGCTGGATCTTTTTTAATTTTATCGTCCGGACGACGATAGTGTTATAAAAGAGCCAAACTCGCTTTCTGCAACTTTCAAAGGACTATACCGATTGTGAATTCTGCAATGAGCGGTTATTCAGGAACTCGACCATTTAAAAACGTGCCGGATTGAAGCAAACATGCCTATTGTTTTGCAACATCGGGGTAAAGAAAAAACCCCGGCTCCCCGATTAACCGCTTGCCGCGGTAGAATTTACCTTTGTGGGGACTCTTTCCGCCCAAAGATGTCCGCCGTCAGTCTCAACCACCAAGGGATACTCGGTCTCAGATTCAAAATAAACTCTCGCATGGAACGTTTTCTGAAGGATAGGATCAACGTTCCAGAGTGGCGGCGTGAAGCATATGTCCCACTTGACTTTTGACTCGCGATAAACTGTACCCTTAAAGTAATCACGGTCGTCACCCGATTCCTTGCGGATCTCAACTACGCAGTCCTCCGGTTGGCCGTGTTTCACCAAGTATAGAGCTTTGCCGGCCATTCGAGTATGTCTGAGAGCAAAAAAACTGAAGAGAAGTGCGAGAAAAAACACTAACCAGGCAAGCCACCTGTCCGGCCAAGAAAAAAAGACCATCCCAAAAGATATGAGAATCATTGCCGAGCCGAGAATTCTCCAAACCCGAATAAAGTTCAATAACTCTTTTTCAATTGGAAGATTCATCTATTCATTCTGAAATGATATTGATTGTACGTATCTTAGTGGTCTGAGGTTGGAATCTGAAGATCCTTAAAAAACGGAAGAAAAGAGTTTTCTATGCCAAAAAAAACGCCCCATTTTGCAATGGAGCGCTTTTTAAAATTTGGAAATTTTGGCTATTCCACAGTTACGTTGACAGCCGCAGGTCCTTTTTGTCCCTGGGTGATATCAAATGTGACATGGTCGCCTTCATCAAGAGTTTTGAATCCGCTTGCATTAATGCCTGAATGGTGGACAAATACATCCGGACCATCTTCCTGCTCAATGAAGCCATAGCCTTTGCTGCTATTAAACCATTTTACGATTCCTTTTGTCATAGTAGCACCCTCCTTTCTTAAAAATATTCTCAGGTCCCAAACTGCAGGATGCCACTTTGACAAATGGTATTTCCTTTCAGCGAAACCGGCTTGCCTGAAACAGGCAGTCCTTAATTGAGTTGTTCTTACTATAGACTATTTTTAGAGAAAGTCAAGAGAATTGTAGTTTTTTTGATTTAATCTATTTATTATCTTTTATGATCACCATTTTAAATTTTTCATGGATATGGTGTGGTTTAGAAATTTCGGGACGAAATCAGGACCTGCCCGGCCCTGAAGAGCATCCTCAGGTAGAGCTGCTGCATCCATCCAACGATCCATTATCTTGTATTTGATCAGAAGTTGTTATTTCAGAAGTATGGCTGCCGAAACGTTTTTTACCTTTAAAAAAAGATCGTAATTTTCCATAAACTGGTTTGATTGAAAGCAGGATCAATAAAAAGGTTCCGGCCAATTCAACGTAGAGGGGTATAAACTCGGAGCCCTGTTCCACCAAAGCTTTTGCAGAAATATTAAATAATGCGTAAATCTGATCTGTAACAAGGCCGAATCCTACACACGATATGGCAATGGATATTAAATAGATTCCTGTGGCGCGACGTCCTAAAATGCCGGTTAAGACTGTCAGAGACGTAATGTTGGTTGCAGGGCCCGCCAATAAAAAGACAAGTGCGGCCCCAGGGCTCACACCTTTTAAAATCAATGCCGCGGCAATCGGTGTTGATGCTGTGGCGCAGATATACATAGGTATGCCCATTGCCAGCATGATAAGCATTGCCGATATTCCCGAACCCAGGTAAAGGCTGATAAAATCTTCAGGAACCATGGCTGTGATCATACCCGCCAAGAGAAGCCCGAAAAAGAACCATGGGGCAAGGTCAGCCCATATCTCGGTTGAGGCATAACGAAGTCCGGCTCTCATTTTTTCAAAAAATGTATGATGTTTTGCATGATTTTCCGGCAAACACCCATTACCGTCACAGCAATTATCCACAGGGCAACTCAAATCCGGAGGCTGTGAGACCACAGCTTTTTCGTTTCCGAAAATGTTTTCGGAAATACCGGCCACAAACGCGGTGAAAAATGCTGCTACAGGACGTACCACAGTCATAATCGGATCAAGCAGTGCATAGGTGATTGCTATGGAATCGACACCTGATTCAGGAGTCGATATGAGAAATGCGGTCACAGCCCCATTGTTTGCACCTTGCTTTTTTAATGTGGCTGCGGCCGGAAGTACACCGCAGGAACAGAGTGGTATGGGAATTCCCAATAAAGCCGCTTTAAAAACAGATCGATATGGCCCTTTCCCAAGATGCTTTACCACTGTTCCCGGGTTTAAAAATACCCTCAAAAGCCCGCTGACTACAAGGCCGAAAAGGATATAAACGGAAGACTCTATAAGCAGATGCCAGGCTTCAGCAAATATTGTTATAATGAAATTCATGGGTTCTCGATTCGGTTACATGGTCTAATCCTGTTTTTAAAAGATCCTTCACATGGCTATCATCCAGAGAGTAAAAAAGAATTTGTCCTTCCCGCCGGTTTTTTATTAAGTTAAGTTCTCTTAAACGCCGGAGCTGGTGAGATACCGCCGACTCGGTGAGATTCAGATAAGCCGCAAGGTCGCACACACACATCTCTCCTCCCTGAAGTGCCGTAACGATTCTAAGCCGGGTCGGATCTCCCAGTACTTTAAATATCGATGCCAGCATCAAGAGATAACTTTCCGGAATGGATTCTCTTTCGGCCTTTTCGATACGATCGATATGGACAATTCTAACCCCGCACAAATCGTTGGTTTTTGTACCCTTTTGATTTTTCACTAAATACCGCCTTTTTAAATAAACTAAATTGATCGACTCCCTTTCCTGAATTTCTCGCATCATCCCGGCGAAACCATTTATCTATTTTGGATTCTCTGCCTGATTGATTTCGGTTTTCGCAGTTATGATGTTAATTTGCTAACCAAATCACCCAAAATAAATGATTGCGGCTGAATATATGAATAATTGATCATATATAGTATTGATAGTTTCTAATGTAAAGTGAAAAAGTGGGTTTTTACCAAAAGTAATGGGTGTTTTTGCAGGCAATGCAAATATTTGGTGAAAACCAGGTCAAATAATTGATTCAAATTCGATTTTTAATCTGGGCCGATTTGCATAGATACGCCTCGGAGAGAATCCGATGGAAAGCCTTGTCGATCGAAGCGTCGGTATTCACTTTGATATGAGTGTGGGGCCCAAACTCGGTAATGGGTTCAAAATGTTTTATGATGTCAGGAAGATGTTGGATACGGGCATCTGAAAGGCGGCTGAATTTTTCTCGTTCTTTCAGTCTTGATCGGATAGTTTCAGGTTTGCATTCGCATTCCACAAAAATCAGATTGGAGTCCATGTCCGAGGCCAATTGGACCACTTCTTCACGCCACACTCGGCGAGAGTAGGTGGCATCCAGAATAACGGAACGGCCTTTTTTGAGTTTTTCCTGGGCCTGGGCCAACATTTTGGTGTAAATCCGGTGGCGTCCCTTTTCGGTATAACTTCCCTCGCCATAGGGAACCAGTTCCTGTCGGGAATCTTTTTCTTTTCGGATTGAATCAGAGCTGTAAACCGCCATAAAAAGAGTGTCGGCAAGTCGCTGTGCAAGCGAAGACTTACCCGAGGCCGGCAGCCCGTTGAAAACCCACAGGGTCGGACGGCTGAAAAGAAGTGTATATCGATAGGCCTGATTCAGCAGGGAATTGATTTCATTTATTAAAGCCTTCTTTTCCTCCCGGGTTTTCAGTTCATCGTAACGAATGCAGGTGACCTTCATCCTGACGATGGCGCGATAAGCAGCATAAAAATCGATGAGGGCATAAATATCCGGATCATGTGCGCAATCCACATAAGCATTCAATATGATCTGGCTTTCTTGGGGATATCCAAGCTGTTCCATGTCCATGTGTAAAAAGGCCAGGTCGGCAACTGCATCTCCGTAGCGAAAACGATCATTAAACTCGATGCAATCAATAATTTGAATTCCGCCAACAAAATAAATATGGTCCGTTCGCAAATCCCCATGGCCGTCCAGAATTTTTCCTTTTTCCAGTCGTCGTTCAAAAAGGGCGTGATGATGATATAAGAAAGACCGATTGACCTCACAGATAAATTTCCAGCGGTCCCGATCAAACAACACTCCGACATAAGGGGCGAGCTGGCTGAAATTTTCCTCCGAATTAAAGATGATCATATCCCGCCGGCCGTATTGGTCAATTTGAGGACTTCGGTCGCTTTTTTTGTAAAAAAAGGCCAATTTTTCACCCAGCCTTTCCATGTCGGATCGGGTAATATGGTTATTTCTCAACATGTTTGCAAGTCGGACTTCATCAGAAAGTTGCCTCATTTTAACCGCATATTCCGCCGCTTTTCCATCGCCTGTCATGGAAAACCCTTTTTGCTTATTTTCGACAATTTTGACCGTATTTTGATAAATTCCCTGGCTGAGCCGGCGATTGAGAAGTACTTCTAATTCGCAATATTTTCTTCGGTCATCAATCTCCCGGAAGTCAAGAAAACCAAGATTCAGTGGTTTTTTTAGTTTGTAGGCCCATTCGCCGGTAAGAAAGACCACGGAAATATGGGTGTCCCGCCGTTTTATTTCGGAGACCTGATGGGGATAAAATTCAGAATCAGTCATCGCTTCACAAACGGTTTTGAAACGTTGCATCGAATCTATCATCATGAACTCCCTTTGTTAATACCGGATACAAGAAATTGATCATGCATTCATAACAGCATATACTTAGAAATAGTATAAGTCAAAATCAACCAGTTAAAAGCATGACACTTTTATATGGTTAATGTTAATATCAGAATGAAAAAGCCTGTTTTATTTTCCTGCTTAAAGGAGAGAAGACCATGAGCAAAATTTCCGCATATTTACAACTCATTTTTTTTATCTTGCTGCTGAGCTATGCAACATATCATCTTTTCAAAGGCCAATTTGAACAAAGCCTTTTGACGTTTCCAATTTTTGCCGTCTACTATGTATTTGTAATTGCACGAAATAAAAAAGCTGTTTCAGGGTCGGAAAAAGAGGATCGATAGGGACACTTTCCTAAAAATATCAAAGAAACTCTGCACGACTAAGCAACTATTTTTTATTTGACACATCCCTACAGGTTTGGTAAAAATTATTTAAATCTTTCACAAATTCCATAGCCAACGGATTTCTTAATATTATATTCAGCGACTAAATCTGTTTTCTTTAACTGAAGAAAAAGATTTGATCGATAATAGTGACCACTGTTTGCATATGTAACCTTAGCCATGGGCTGTATGACCTGTTTTGGGTTAAGACCAATAAGTAAGATTATGGCAAGCATGATGAGCGGTTAAAACAATAATATCGCATGACAAGGAGGTTCTTATGGTTGGTTGGTCAAAGAATCGGTCTTTTTTGCTGATTGTGGGGCTTGTTTTTGCCATTGCTGCCTGTGGTGCTGAGCAGCCCGTTGATATTAAGGCCGTGATGGCCCAGCCTAAAGAGTATGTGGGTTCGGAACAGTGTAAGACATGCCATCTGGAGCACTATGATTCCTGGAAAATGACCCTTCATAGTCGAATGCTCATCGATGTAAGGGAAAATCCACAGGCCATTATAGCCGACATGAATCCCGAATTGATTCGGGCCGATCTTGAGAAGATAAAGGATAAGCTGAAATTACCTGTGGAAGAGATTTATATTCCTTCACCTGACGAAGTGCTCTATGTTATCGGTACTCAGTGGAAACAGCGTTATATAGTTCAAAAAGACGGAACTTATCATGTTGCGCCGGTTCAGTATAATGTGGCCACCAAGCGCTGGGTTAATTATTATGAGCAAGCTTGGGACCAGCGTGACTGGTTGGTTCGTTGCGGAGGGTGTCATGCCACGGGTGTAGATCTGGAAAAAAAGACCTTTTCGGAAACTTCCATTGGCTGTGAAGCTTGCCACGGACCCGGATCACAGCACACAGCCCTTACACGAACAGACTTGTTTGAAAAAAGAATGACCATTGTCAACCCTGCTAAACTTACTGCCGGTATAGCAGTCCAGATCTGCGGATCATGCCACACCCGGGGAAATTCCAAGCATCCTGACTATTCCGAGGCTGGTTGGCCGGTGGGGTTTAGGCCGGGGATGGTAATAGAGCCGTTGTATGAGAGTTCTTATGATAAAGCGGATATGCGCCGGCTTTATCCGGATTTTGCGTCACGGTCCCATCACCAGCAATATATTGACTGGATACAGTCTCAACACGCTGTTCAAGGGGTTACCTGCACTTCATGCCATTCAGTGCATCGTTTGGGCATAGCCCCTACCAGATTTCAAACCAAGGAAGCCGGATCGAGCCAGTGTTTGACCTGTCATACCATGATCAATTCGAACAGAGCTCACTCCATTCATTCCTTTGCCAATTGTTTGGGGTGCCATATGCCGAGAATAGCCAGTACGGCAGAACCTAACGATATGCGCAGCCATACCTTTAATGCTCGTCCGCCTATGGAAACGTTAGATAATCCCGAGAATCCTAATTCTTGTCTGGTATGTCATTACCATCGAAACGAAGATGTGAATGAAATGCAACGCAAATATGAAATTCTGACCCAGCTGCCCAAACCTCAGGGACAGATGATTCCTCCGGTATCGATGGATACATTAATGCCACGGAAACAAGACCCGGCGGGGTCGAATTAATTTATGGAGGCTTCTTATTATGAGGAAAAAGACCTTATGCCTCCTCGTTATTGCGGCTGTAATCCTCCTGCCCGATCCATCGATTGGTCAGGAGGAGGTTGCATCCAGGTATTATCATTACCGAAGCACGGAAATGAGTACAGGCATTTACGAAGAATACGAAGTTCGGCCCAGGGGGATTCACGCTCTTTTTGACGGTGATAAGGAAAGACAGCGGGACGCGGGCATCAGCCGATCGGATGAAAGTGAGTCACGAGCCTGGAACCGGCTTTTTTTAAACGATTCCCATCGTGGAATTGCCTTTTATGAATACCGCCGTTGTGTGGATTGCCACCCGGGAAATGCTCAAAACAGGCATACGGTTCGTTACGGGATAACCTGCAGACAGTGTCATGGCGGTGAACCGATTGCCAGTATTAACCATTATTTTTCAAGGTTGAATCCTATTCGCCAACATACCCATGTATGTTCAAAATGCCACTCCGGGGCCAAAGCTTCTTTTGCCCTTTACGCTGTACACGAACCGAATCCGGCGAGGGCCTCCACAATTGATAGTATCCCTTTTCTTTTTTATGCATTCTGGATCATGGTTGCCATCGCTGTTCTGACCTTTGCCCTATTTATACCACATACTTTTATGTGGATTGTCAGGGAAATATTTCATCGTGAAAAAAAACAAAGGGAGGAATGAAATATGAGATTACATCGATTTACCTTGTTCCAGCGTTTATTTCATCTCCTTCTGATGGTTTCTTTTTTGGTGCAGGCGACAACGGGTGTTGGAAGAATGTATGCAGAAACAAATTTCGGAAAAGTACTGCTCACACCTTTTGGCGGGTTTTACAATGCCCTTGTCTGGCATAAGCTGGTTGGAATTTTTATGCTGGTGTTGTTTGGAGTGCACCTTATATATATCATGATCGTGGCTTTAAGGCTCAGAGAAAGATCAATAATGGGACCGGATTCCATTATACCCAATCGGATGGACATGCGGATGATGGTAAATCATTTGGGGTGGATGGTAGGCCGGAATAAAATTCCGCCATTTGAGCGTTGGGGATATTGGGAAAAATTCGATTATTGGGCTGTGTTCTGGGGAATGGTCATTATTGGTGGAACCGGCCTGTTTTTATATGATCCGCTTATCTCCTCCGCCATTATGCCCGGATGGACTATTAATGTGGCTTTTTGGATACATCGTATTGAAGCTATTCTGGCGATGGCACATGTATTTTTGATTCATTTTGCCATTGCTCATTTGAGAAGACACAACTTTCCGATGGACAGGGCCATGTTTGCCGGGGGAGCCGATTTGGAATCGGCCAAGGAAGAAAGAGCGGCATGGATATCGCGATTGGAACAGGAGGGGCGGCTTAACAATCTTACATCACGAGATACGTCGTTACCGGGTTTAGTTGTCAGTTATCTGATTGGTTTTTCCGCTATTTTACTGGGGCTCTATGTTATAATAGGTGGAATCGTCAATTTTCGATATGTGACCTGGTAGTTCTCTCTTTTGTAATTTCAAAAATTTTTTGCAAAATAATAAAATGGAGCTAAAAAATTTTCGGGGTTTTATCAGATAACTTTGAGTGCATCAGACACTATTTAAAGAAAGGAGAAATTGATGACAATTACTTTACCTGAACTGCCTTATGGAAAAGGCGATTTGGCACCTCACATCACTGAAAAGACGATAGATTTTCATTATGGCAAACACCATAAGACTTATGTCACCAATCTGGTCAAATTGATTGAAGGGACCGAACTGGAAAATGAGGCTTTAGAAAACATCATCAAAAAGACGGTAGGTGACAAGGCAAAGGCGGGCATTTTTAACAACGCAGCCCAAGTGTGGAACCATACCTTTTACTGGCACTCCATGAAACCCAATGGTGGAGGATCGCCAACTGGTCAAATTGCAGAGAAGATCAAGGCCGACTTTGGAAGCTATGAGAAATTCGTTGAAGAGTTTAAAAATGCCGGCTTGACTCAATTTGGAAGTGGTTGGGCATGGTTGGTTTTAAAAGACAACAAGTTACAGGTGACAAAAACTGCTAATGCGGATACACCCCTTGCCCATGGTTTGAAACCTCTATTGACCGCAGATGTCTGGGAACATGCATATTACCTCGACTATCAAAATAAAAGAGCGGACTATCTGGACGTCTTTATTAAAAATTTGATTAATTGGGACTTTGCGAATTCTTTGTTATAATAACAAACGGCCGGGAAAAAATGGTATGTACTTTTTTCCCGGCCGGCAAACATAAAACAATTAAAGAAATATTTAAATTCTATCCTGTTTGTCGTTAATCTTTTTGCTGATATATCAAAGTAATTGTCACTGTCCGGTTCAGTGCCCGGTTTTCCGGTAACATATTGTCATAAAGAGGATCAAATGGGCCTACTCCGGAATATTGAATTACATGTGCTTTATCCCTTCCTAATTCCACCAGGAGTTGATCGTACACTGCTTTGGCCCGTCTCTCAGAAAGTTTGATATTGTAATCTTCAGATCCGATGATATCCGTATGTCCCACAATATTCACGGCTACATCTTCTATAGTCCTTATCCGGTTGACGATATGGTTGACGATGACTGCGTTTCTTTCCTTGATATCTGAGCGATCAAAATCGAACAGAATTAATGCGTATTTTTCCTCAACCATGTATCCAAGGTTCTGGGCACGGAGTTGTTCCCGTCGGATAAAATTGATATTGACAGGGGTGCTTTCTATTTCAAAGGTTTTGCCATTGACATCCGTTACAGCGACCGTTGCATTCAAATGACCATATCCGGCAAGTTTTTCAGGAAGAAAGGCTTCTGATGAAAGAACTATATCTGACTGTATGGGACCGTCGCCGGATATCGTTTCAACGGGTCCTTCATCGCCAAGGAACTTTATCTCCCAGGAAACCAGCTCATATTCAGATTCTATTTGAGGAAGTATTCGAATTAAATCGGTGTCACTTCGTATATCGATATAGGTACTTCTGACCGGATCGAGGATTTCGATATGGTCGGTGCGGATCTCGACCCGCTGGTTTTCTTCACGTCCCAGATCCAAACGGCTGGTGCTGGGAATTTCCGGAAGGTTTTTGGCGATAACTTCCATCCGTTCCGGACTGATGCCCCAAATATACTGGAAATATGCTCGTACTGATTCCGCTCGTGCTCTTGAAAGATCCGTGCGGTCTTTTTCCTCGCCGAAATCGGAATTGCACCCGATTATTCTGATAGTTGCATTCGTATTCTGACTCAGACGACTTCCGATAACGTTGAGCATATGGAGATATTTTTCCTCCCCACCACGAAGTGCATTTTCCGAAAATCCGGCAGTTTCTTTCTGCAGGTTAAAAAGCTTATAACGATCAGGAATTATACTTCTGCCCGTGTCAAAATAGATATAGTTCAACATGGGCGAGGTTTCGATGGTGGTGACTTCTTCAATGTTGATTAGGCCTGGAACCATGGTAATATTTCCTGTCGGGGGAAAATAATAAGACAGAACATAACGATGAATCATCTTGGATGATACTGCTTCGAAAATCGATGGCAACTCATCGGCCTCATATGCTTTCCAGGCCTCTCCGCCGTGGGATTTGCTAAAGGAATTTAAAAAGCCGTCAAGTTGTTTTCCGGGCATGTAATCAATGGCATATGCCTCGAAATTAGAGATTCCTGCAGCCGCTCCCGTGACAACCGGTGATTTGAATGCGCTGTTGATATCTTCGCCATCGGAAAAAATAATCATGAATTTGTTTGCTTCGGAAGGCATTTCCTGAACCTTTGATATGCCGGCCAGCATCGCTTCAAAAAGATAGGTTTTTTCTGTTAATCCCTGGTCAAAGCTGTTTTTCAAAAAGGCTCTTAATTCATCAACATTCGAGGATTGTTTCCAGTTGACATGGAGGTTTCGATTGCCAAAGGGCATGGTATTTCGATCCTGAAACACAATCAATGTGACATTGTCAATGGGACGAAGAATTTTGAAAACATTTTCCATGGCTGAAAGAACCGGCTGCACGGCATTGCGCATTTTCATGGAAAATGAATTATCGACAACCATTACAATATTAAGACTCACTTCCTGGCTTGTTGCGAGGGGGTCAAATGATAGAATCTGGGCCATTTTTTCGCCGCGGGAAACCGTGAAGTCATCTTTTGTCAGATTCAAAACAGGGTTACCATCGCGATCATAAGCCGAAATTAGAAGTTTGTTATTAGCAAGCTCTCTGAACTCAAGCTGAGCAACGGATTCCGGTCCGGTCAATTTCAGCGGACCTTCATCAGCCATGGCACCTGATGCTAGAGTTAAAGCAATACATATGGCACCAATGAGCGTAATGATTCCTTTCATTGTTCCTCCTCCGTTTAATTTTTAACAGGTTGAAATTGTTTTTATCTGTTGATTGGTGGATCTTAAAGTTTTTTTCCATCCATACACCTGTAAAACAATAGAATTATAATTTCAAAAAATAAGTCGTTTTTAGGCATAGTAAAGGATTTCGAGGATAAAATTTTCGACAAGATGTACTCTGCATAGCAGGCTGGGCGAAGTAATTGACAAATAAATGGGAATTGTTTAATAAGAAGCAATATTAGCAAGATCTGCAATTAAGGAGTTTTAAATGGCCAAGAAAACCGAAGAGGAAAATTACCAGAAATTTCTTAAAGGTGTATTTTGGATCAAGGGATGGAATTCGAGAGTGAAAGAAATTCTTCAAACTGTTCCGGACGAAGACAGAGTTGAAATGAAAAAACTACTGGCTGAATTAGGAGAAAAAATCGGCAGGGAATGGGCCAAAGATTCCGGTATTCGTAAAATCGATTCGGAAATGTTAAAAATTTGGGCAAACCAGCTTAAGGAGGCTGTTGCCATTGGTCCGACACACCTGGTTAAAAAATTGAGAGAATTTGAACGTGATGTAGCAAAAATCATATCGTAAAACTCTTAAGATTTAGTTTTCAAGCTTCATCCACATTATCGATATTGTTTTGGTTCCTTTTTATATCCTGACGAGCCTGTATGACATCTTGACTTTTATAAAAATCGTAATAGTGATAAACTTTGTAGACATAATAAACGGTGTCTTTGAATGGGGGGACTCCATTATGTTTTTTTACATGCGCCGGTCCTGCATTATAAGCAGCTAAAGCTAATTTGATATCACCATTGAACTTGTCAATGAGTTTTTTCAAATACTTGGTACCACCCTGAATATTTTGCTCGGGATTAAAACTATTTGCAACACCTAAAGATTCCGCAGTGCTGGGCATGAGTTGCATGAGCCCTACTGCTCCCTTTGGTGAAACGGCACGTGGATTATAACTTGACTCGGCCATAATGACTGCTTTGACTATTGCGGGGTCAACATCGTGCTGTTTCGACGCCTTATTGATTATGGGGTGGAAAATATGTTCCCCTTTTTTACCGTTAAACGGAGGAAATTTAAAGCGAGACCCCTTTATTTTAAAGTCTGTTTTTGAGGGTTTCTGAGAAGGTTCGCGTAATATCGATGGCTTTGGTCTGATTGAGGATAGTATGATGGTTTCATCGGAGTCCTGCCCCAAATTTTCCAAGTTCAAGCCTGGACTGGCTTGGGCCGAAACAGTCTGGGTTGGAATCATCGGGATCAGAAAAAACATCGAAGCCACATATAAAATAAGAATTAATGTCGCTGTTGCCAAATCAGCCGGCGGCAGGTTCTCATCAAATACACTTGCGGTTTTATTTTCGTCCATGATTTAATCTCCATGAAAACTTTTAAGAGTTTCATTTTATTAGAGGGTCATTGCGAAAACCGCTACAATATTACCTCAACATAGGCGGTAACAAATAATAAAATAAAACGGCTATTAAATCCGGAAATAGGATTATTTTCCACAAAGATTTTTGACCCTATTGCAATTTGTTTTGAATGTCAAATCCATATTAAATTTATTTGATAAATCTAATTCATTGTTTGAATTTAAAAAATTAACCGGTAAAGCCTCGTTCACAGAAAAATGATGATTAATATAATTAAAACTCAAATACGAAAAGTTAAACAAATATATACTGTTTTATTTAACTCAGACCACACCAAAATATGCACAAAATACTAAGTTTTAATTTTCATGAAAGGAATATTCAAATGATCAATATTACCGTTTTATTTTTAACGATAACAATATCTGTGTTTTGCATTCTGAATATGGCTTATGCGGAACAAGGGAAAATAAACCCGGATTATTCAGACAGACTGGAAAAAGCAACTTTTGCAGGAGGGTGTTTTTGGTGCATGGAGCCTCCTTTTGACAAGCTCAATGGTGTCATTTCCACCACTAGTGGGTATGCGGGAGGCAATGAAATAATGCCTACTTACGAGCAGGTTTCATCTGGCAGGACAGGACATTTTGAGGCGATTGAGATCGTTTATGATCCTGAGAAGGTCAGCTATGACAAACTGTTGGACGTATTTTGGAAAAATATTGATCCGACTCAGGAAAATGGCCAATTTGCCGATATTGGAAAACAATACAGGACAGCAATATTTTTTCATGATGATAACCAGCGAAAGCTTGCTATAGCATCAAAGGAACAGCTTGATAAATCAGGTATATTTAAAAAACCTGTTGCCACGGAAATTTTGCCGGCCGGAAAATTTTACCCTGCAGAAGATTACCATCAGGATTACTACTTAAAAAATCCGGTTAGATACAAGTACTATCGTTTCGGGTCCGGCCGGGACCATTTCCTTAACAAAATTTGGAACAATAAATGACCGCCGATAAAAAACTAATAGCCGGACCGTGTGGGTGAAAACGAATGTTTCGTTGACCGATTTTTTCGAGCCGACTGATCAATGATATTCTTGGCCTCCTAAAAATTAAAGTTTAAAGAAACAATTCCGTACTGATATAGCGTTCTCCGGTGCTGGGAAGAATCACCACGATTGTTTTGTTTTCGTATTCGTTACTTTTGGATTTTTGTAAAGCAGCCCATACAGCAGCGCCGGAAGATATGCCGCAAAGAATGCCCTCCATACTGGATAATGCCCTGGCTGTTTTAAATGCATCTTCGTTGGTCACCTGCACTACCTCATCGATAATGGATTGATCCAGCACTTCCGGGATAAACCCGGCCCCGATTCCCTGAATTTTATGTGGTCCGGCCAGACCACCAGATAAAACAGGGGAATCTGCCGGTTCGACAGCAATGGCTTTAAAAGTCGGTCTGCGTGATTTGATTATCTGGGAAACGCCTGTAATGGTACCGCCGGTACCAACACCCGCAACAAGCAAATCAACATTTCCTCCGGTGTCATTCCAGATTTCTTCGGCTGTTGTTTCCCGATGAATTTTAGGATTGGCAGGATTAGTAAATTGGTTGGGCATAAATATATCTTTACCTGAATTCAATATTTCAAAGGCCTTTTCAATGGCTCCCTTCATTCCCTTGGCCCCGGGAGTCAATACAAGGTCTGCACCAAGATGCTTTAACAACTTTTGTCTCTCTTTGCTCATGGTGTCGGGCATAGTAAGGCAGAGCCTGTATCCTTTGGCGGCACAAATAAACGCCATGGCAATTCCGGTGTTGCCGCTCGTAGGTTCCACAATCAATGTGTGATCACCGATAGCACCTTCATCCTCGGCAGCCTGAATCATGGAAGCGGCAATACGATCCTTGACACTTCCCAAAGGATTGAAAAATTCGAGCTTGGCAAGAATTTTTGCCTTGGTACCTTTTGTAATACGGTTAAGACGAACCAAAGGGGTAAAACCGATTGTGGATTGTATATCTGAAAAAATTTTCACGGCCATCTCTCCTTAAAAAGTTCACGCAATCATAACCAATTGGAAAAATGAGGCGAATTGATTATTTGTAAATCAAACGAGGTTTTTCCATGAACACTCGCGTATCCGGTGGGATGGATTCGGTGATCCAGACGTTTCCACCGATAACCGATCTTGCCCCGATGACCGTGTCACCACCAAGAATAGTAGCTCCCGAATAAATAATAGCATCATCTTCAATAGTTGGATGGCGTTTTTTGCCCCGGAGTTGTATTACCGCATCTTTGGAAAGAGATAAAGCCCCAAGGGTTACTCCTTGATAAATGCGAACATTTTTACCGATGGTCGTTGTTTCTCCGATGACAACACCGGTTCCATGATCGATAACAAAGCTTTCGTCAATGTGGGCGCCGGGATGTATATCAATTCCTGTCTTGCTGTGAGCATATTCCGTCATGATTCTCGGAAGCAAAGGGACCTCGAAATGATAGAGTTCGTGAGCTACTCTGTAAACTGTTATAGCATAAATCCCAGGGTAGCTGAAAATAATTTCATCATAGCTCTTGGCTGCAGGGTCTCCATCGAAAGCGGCCCGAACATCGGTTGCCAACATTTTTCGAATCGAAGGAACGCTTTCCAGGACTTTCAGAGAAATCTCATGGCCTTTTTCGTTGCATTCCTGGCAGGAAAGCTCGTAACGAAAGCAGTCGTGACGAATGCTGCTGACAACCTGTTCTGCGAGCATGGTAAAAAGCTGTGTTACGCATTGACCCATATGAAACCTCAAATTTACAGGGTCTAGTTTTTCAAGGCTGAAATACCCCGGAAAAAGAATTTCCAAAAATTTGTTGATAATTTTAACAAGAGTATCTCTGGATGGTATTGGCTCATAATCCACATGGTTGTAGCATTCTTTATCACTACAGTTTTCAATAATTTCTTGTGCAATTTTCGGCAGCCTGTCACGATATCCTGCCAAAATTTCAACATCTAACTTACACGAAGCATCTGTTGTCTGAGGTTGATCCTTCATAAATCCCCCACAAAAAATAAATTTAAGTTAAAGCAAAAACATCACAGAGGTAATGTAAACAAAATAAGACATTGCGCTATAGCTGACAAGGTCATCGGCAGTATTGGGTGGGTGACCTTCGGGCACGCGCCCTTAATCATTCTTATTTCAATAACAATCGAAATATTTCCGCAAATCCTGAATTTTTATATTTTGGATTGCAATAACTTTCTGGAATAATTAGGTAAAAAAATTTAAAAAAATGTTTGTCAAAACAAATTCTATATGATACTTTCTCGATCGAATTAGTCGGGATTGATTCCAGACAAAATAAGTCGAGAAAGAATTGTATATGCTGGTAACCCAAAAAAATCAATATGCACTTCGTGCGATATTCGAGCTTGCAAAATACAAGGGACAAGGTCCTGTAAAAATTTATGAGATAGCCGAAGCGCAAAATATTCCCCTTCGATTTTTGGAAGTGATATTGAGCCGTTTGAAAAGGAGCGGAATAGTAGAATCAAAGCGCGGTTATACAGGTGGATATAAATTGATTCGGGATCCGATGGAAATAACCGTGGCGGACATTTTTCGATTTATGGATGAATCATTGGGTCCTATCGAGTGCGTGGCTTGTGTGTCGGAAAAAAGCAACTGCCCTTACCAGGGTCAATGTGCCTTTTTCCCAATGTGGCAAAAGGTTCAGGATGCTATTCGGGATGTTTTTGATAAGACCACGATCCATGATTTGCTTGAAGTCGATAATAGCGAAGGAGTCCATTGTTGTATGTAAGGGACTTTTTAACAAACCACTCAATTTTGTGTTGAAAGGTAAAGGATGAAGATTTCGGAGAAGGGAAAGTCGGTTATACGATGGACCTCATGCCTTGGGCTTTTAGCCGTTGTGGTGATTTACGGAATGAGAGCCGAGGGTGTGACAGGTCCTTGGACGGAACCGGAGAACAAAAGACCCGATATGATAACCATTGATGCGATGAAGGTGTTTGGTGATCTGGAAAGGCCGGGGGTTATTTTTTTGCATGATCGGCACACAGAGGCTTTATCCTCAAAGGGACAGGATTGCAGCGCCTGTCATTTAAAAGAAACCGATACCCGTGGCCAGGAAAGGTTGTCGATCAAATATAAGCGACTGAAGGATACTAACAGAAATGAAGTGATGAGTATCTATCACAATAACTGTATCCAGTGTCATACGGAGGTGGCATCTGAAGGTGAAAAATCAGGGCCTTTGGTTTGTGGAGAGTGCCATCAGGAAAAACCTGACATCGTCTCCTCCGGTCAACCCATGGGAATGGACAAATCTCTTCATTTTCGTCATGTAAAAGCCCATGAAAATAAATGCGAGCAATGCCATCATGAATATGATGAGAAATCCAAAACACTCATTTATGCCAAGGGGCGTGAGGGAACCTGCCGGTACTGTCATATGGAGGAAACCCAGGAAAACCGGATTTCCATGAGAAATGCTTCACATATTTCCTGTGTAGACTGCCATCTTAAAACAAAGGCCAAAGAGTTGCCTTCAGGACCTGTCAATTGTCAGGGTTGCCATGACCTTTCAGCCAGGGAGAAAATCGAAGTTGTTAAGGATATACCCCGGATGGAACGGGGCCAGCCTGATATCGTATTTGTCAAGCGTGAGCAACCCGATCCTTACACAGATCCGGAATTCAAAAAAGAAATCAGCGAAAATTTGATGGATCAGGTACCTTTTTCTCACGTGGCTCATGAAAACGCCAACGATACTTGCCGCGTTTGTCATCATGCCGGTATGGATTCTTGTGTGACATGCCACAGCCTGAAAGGTTCCAAAGAAGGAAATTTTGTCAGACTGGAAACTTCCATGCACCAAATTGACAGTCAAATGAGTTGCCTTGGATGCCACGAGACTATGAAAGAGGATAAAAATTGCTCGGGGTGCCATGAATTTATGCCTTCCGGGCTTAAAACGAAAGATCCCTCCACTTGTGTCAGTTGCCATATGAAGCCTCTGGCGGAGATTCCGGATTCAGTGCAACCGTTGGTTCTTGCAGAGAATGTGACGAATAATGAGCCGGTTGAAAATGGTTCTGTGCATATGTCCGATCCCCTCGCCAAAATGCTTCTTGAATCCAGAGTGCCGATAACGGCCACTTATGATGAAGAGGATATTCCTGAGAAAGTGATCATCAAAAAACTATCCAAAAAATATGAGCCGACAGAACTCCCCCATCGAAAGATTGTCAATACCTTAATGAAAAACATCCAGGACAGCAAAATCACACAGTATTATCATCAGGATCCGGGAACGCTGTGCCAGGGATGTCATCACAACAGCCCAGTGTCAAAAAAGCCGCCTAGTTGTGAAAGTTGTCATGGGGCAGCCTTTGAAGGTGGCTATCCCTATAAGCCCGGATTGATGGCGGCCTATCATAACCAGTGTATGGGATGTCATGATCGAATGGGAATCGAAAAGCCGGCTACCAATGATTGCACAGGGTGTCATAAGGAGAAAAAGAAATAGGGTGATAATAATTATTTTAGTAAACTCAGATAAGTGTTGAGGTAGAATTATGTCCATATCACGAAGACAGTTTCTAGGCTGGCTCGGTGCCGCAGGGACCGCGGGAGCCGGCGCTGCCGTGGGCAAAAAGGCCCATGCAGCTGCGAGTAAACGCTTTGAGGGATATCCTGATAGCGATGGTGTGCTGTTTGATTCCACTCGCTGTATCGGGTGTCGGAAGTGTGAAGAGGGCTGTCAGAAAGTTAATGAACTTCCTGAGCCGGATCGCCCGTTTGATGATCTGACGGTTTTAGAAATTAAGAGGCGCACCCGAGCCGGTGTTTATACGGTTGTCAATAAATATGACACCGGAGAAAACGGAAAAGGAACGGTATTTCGAAAAATCCAGTGCAACCACTGCTTGGAACCGGCGTGTGCATCTGCCTGTTTTGTAGCGGCTTTTACCAAAACACCTACAGGTGCGGTAACTTATGATGAATCCGTGTGTGTTGGCTGCCGGTATTGCATGATCGCATGTCCTTTTGAGATTCCAACTTATGAATATGATCAGCCTCTTACCCCCAAGATCGAAAAATGTACCATGTGCTATCCGAGAATCACCCAGGGGCTTTTACCGGGCTGTGTTGAAATATGTCCTGTTGAGGCACTTTCCTTTGGTAAACGAAAAGATCTTCTTCGTGAAGCCCGCGACAGGATTCAAAAGCATCCCAAACGTTATGTAGATCATATTTACGGTGAAAAAGAAATGGGTGGCACCAACTGGCTGTATCTTTCGGGTGTTGAATTTGAAAAAATGGGAATGCGGGAAGACCTGGGAACGACTTCTGCGCCTGAATTAACCCATGGCGCTCTATCTATTGTTCCCATGGTTGTGGGTTTATGGCCTGTATTGCTGACCGGTGTTTATGCTATTAATAAACGCAAGGAAAAAATCAACAGGGAAGAAAAGGAGCGGGCTGTTGCCGAGGCTTTGGGAAAAGCAAATGCCGAGGCGCAGGCAAAGCTGTCCCAAACCATGGAAAAAGCAGAAAATGATAAAAAGACAGAAATTGACACGGCAGTAAAAAAGGCGCTGGAAGAAGCCGCTAAGAAAGAATCTGATGATAAGGAGACCTCATAATGTCAGATACAACAGCACATGTGGGCAGCCCCAGATATTCGGCATTTAATGTCATTGCCGGTATCATTCTTGCCCTTGGCCTGGTAGTGACTGTATTAAGGTTTAGCGGAGGTTTATCTTCCGTAACCAATTTGGACGATTACAATCCATGGGGGATTTGGATCGGATTTGATCTCATGGTTGGTGTAGCTCTTGCAGCCGGTGGGTATGTGACTTCCGCTGCTGTTTATATTTTCGGGATGAAAAAATTTCATTCAGCGGTCCGCCCTGCGGTTCTGACAGGCTTTTTGGGGTACACGCTGGTGGTTATTGCTTTGCATTACGATGTCGGTCGTCCGTGGAGACTTCCATACCCCTTTATTATGCAACAGGGAACCACTTCCTTGCTTTTTGAGGTGGCTGCTTGTGTTGCTCTCTATTTGACCGTACTGTTTCTTGAGTTCTCACCCGCGGCACTGGAGTGGCTGGGATTGGAACGTGCCAGAAACTGGGCTGTCAAGCTGACCCTGGTCTTGACCATATTTGGGGTTATCTTATCCACATTGCATCAATCTTCACTCGGAGCTCTGTTTTTGATTGCACCCTCCAAGCTTCACCCGCTCTGGTATTCACCATTTATACCCTTGTACTTTTTTGTATCCAGTGTCATCGCAGGGCTTTCCATGGTCATATGCGAAAGCAGCATGTCGTATAAATATTTTAAAGACAAGATGGATGACACGCATATGAAGGAAAAAGAAAGCGTGACTTTAGGTTTCGGTAAAGCGGCGTCATTGGTGCTTGCGGGATATTTTGTCATCAAAGTTATAGGTATTGCCTCCGATAACAATTGGAGCCTGCTGGCAACCGGATATGGTGCATGGTATCTGGTAGAGCTTCTTGGATTTGTCGCCCTTCCCTGTTTTCTCTATGCCGTTGGTGTAAGAGAAAAAAATATTACTTTAATTAAATGGACCGCTGCATGGACTGTTTTAGGAATTGTCGTCAACCGTCTCAACGTGTCCTGGATAGCATTCAACTATCATTTGCCCTCCAGTGAACGGTATTTTCCTCACATAGCAGAAATAGTCATTTCTATATTTCTGGTAACTGTTGGTATCCTTATTTTTAGATATATTGTCACCCGGATGCCTATTTTGTATGAAGACCCGGATTATCCGCAGCACTGATCAAATGGAGAAAACCATGGAAATACATACGCTTCATGACTTTTTTAGTCATACAAAGGGAATTATTTATATCTTAATTATAGCAATCCTGATCGGAATGACAGTTTTTTGGAAGTTTCTGACAGGAGGAGACGAGGACTAGTGTTTGTCTTATAATGCCGCGAAGCAACCGCTTTTTTTATACGACGTTAATTAATTAACCACCAAACGGATTGGAGCGAGGAGAAGTCTCATGTACCAATTTGTCACCGGCCCGCTGGCGTGGGTGGCTTTTACCGTATTTTTCGTAGGGATCATTGTCCGAATTGTCCTCTATATCAGAGGGTTAGACTGGCAGCTTGATCGGGTAGCCTACAGGCCGCATCTGAAATATGGCATCAAGGGTGCTTTAAGATCCATATTTTTCTGGCTTGTGCCTTTTGGCACCCAAAGTTGGCGATACTACAAAGGCATGACCATCCTGGTGTTTGTCTTTCATATCGGACTGATTTTTACTCCAATATTTTTAAAAGGACATAATATTATTCTGGAAGAAAGATGGGGATTCAGTTTTCCCACCATCTCTGAAAGAACCGCAGACCTGATGACCATTGCGGTGATAATTTCCGGATTTATCCTGCTGCTGAGAAGAATTGCCTTTCCCGAAGTGAGAATCCTGACCACCGCCTATGACGTTTTGATTTGGGCCATTGCCATGGCCCCTTTTATAACCGGTTTCGTGGCATATCACCAGATGGGGGGGAACTATCAATTCTGGTTGATTTTACATATTTTGTCAGGTGAAATTATGCTGATGGCAATTCCCTTTACCAAACTGAGCCATTTTATCCTGTTTTTCATGTCAAGGATGCAGTTGGGAATGGATTTTGGTATCAAACGGGGTGGAATGAAAAACAAAGGCTTTGCCTGGTAAAATAGTACCTGAAAGTTTCAAAAAGAATAACCTTTAAACCCGAATAATAGGAATTGAAAAAAATGCCTGAAGGGATTCTTTGCAATAAAATACCATGTAAAACAAAGGAAATGCTTAACGCACTTCTTTCTGATAAGAGCGGCAAGCAGTATTATAATGAAATGAATCATCTGCAAATTAATACAGAGGCACTTGCCGCCACAATTAAAAAAACCTTAAAATCCAGAATGAAAACCTGGTTGGAAATATGTGCCCATTGTGGCATGTGTGCGGACAGTTGCTTTTTGTATCTGGCCAACAATAAAGATCCGAAGCAGGTTCCTTCGTATAAAATACAATCGACCCTTGGTGAAATTGTCCGTCGCAAAGGTGATGTGGACAACGCTTTCATGCAAATGTGTATGGACACTGCCTGGTCAAAATGCACATGTTGTAACCGATGTGGAAGCTTTTGTCCGTTTGGTATCGATATGGGGGTTATGTTTGGATATTTACGAGGTCTTTGTTTCTCACAAGGCTTTGTTCCGTGGGAGTTAAAAATCGGATCTGGTATGCATCGTATTTTCCATGCACAAATGGATGTCACCACTGAAGACTGGGTTGAGACTTGTGAGTGGATGGCCGAGGAATATGAAGAAGATTGGCCGGGTTTGAAAATTCCGGTAGATGTTCAAAATGCGGATATCATGTATACGGTTAATGCTCGTGAGCCGAAACATTACCCTGAGGATCTTGCCGAAGCCGCCATACTTTTTCATATAGCTGGTGAAAACTGGACGGTTCCAAGCGAGGGTTGGGAAGAGACCAGCCTGGCAATGTTTGCCGGAGATTGGGAAGCTTGCAAGATTCAGGTCAACACGGTATATGATGCCATGAGGAGGCTAAAACCCAAGAGAATGGTGGTTACTGAATGTGGCCACGCCTATCGTGCCACTGTAATCGAAGGGCCGTACTGGGCGGGCTTAAAAGACGGTAAAACCCCTGTTCCGAGTTTTCACTACGTGGAATGGGTTGCCGAAGCTCTGAGGACCGGAAAACTCAAGATTGATCCGTCAAAGAAAATCAAGGAGCCGGTGACGTACCAGGATTCCTGCAACTATATTAGAAATGCCGGGCTTGCTGATTGCGCTCGCGAAATCATGAGCTATATTGCCGAAGATTTTCGTGAAATGACCCCGTGCCGTGAGCATAATTTCTGTTGCGGAGGTGGCGGTGGGTTCAACGGTCTTGGAAGATACCGTGAACAAAGAAATATCGGTTTGAAGATAAAAAGAGACCAGATTCTTGCCACTGAAGCCAAGCTGGTAATAGCACCCTGCCATAATTGTTGGGACGCAATCCGCGACCTGGAAGAAATCTTTAAGGTCGGTATCCGATGGAGTTTTTTGAAACCGCTGTTACTCAAAATGGTTGTAGTTCCGGAACATCTGAAGCCACCCGAGGAGTAACTGAAACAAGTAGTTTTGGGACAGCAATGAATATCGTGACACTTCAGCCCAACGGTTCGGTTTTTGAAAGTCGCAGACACCTGTCTGAGGACCCCCTTGAATTTTTGGGATACAAAGTGGAAATCGCCGAGAGGGCGACATTAAGAACTTTTTTTAAAATGGTCACAAAATATCCTCTGCTGGCGAGGCTCAATCCGTTTTTGCCCACATATATTAAGCACTATGGTTTGTGTGCGGAAAAAGATTGTTTTTATCCGGATATGGATTGTCTGGAATTGGATAAAACGGTGGAAATGATTGGTTTTCCCGGAGAACCTCGACTGGAAATTTATATAACGCTTCATGGGGTAAAAGAAAACGAAAAAATCGATTTAAAGGATATCGGATTAGACAGCCTTCTGGATATGCCATTAAAACTGGGAAAATTAAAACATGTGGTTATGGGAGACAAGGTAGATATTTTCGAGTTTGATACAGTATTTACTTTCTTTGAGTTTATCGATGGAATTGTATGGGAACTTAGTTTTCTCGGAACCCTCACCGGATGCCCGTTAAGGAGGTAATGATGTTCAATAGGATTTTGTTTGCGACGACCGCTTCACCCACCTGTGACAGCGCTGCCCACGTTGCTTTTGATTTAGCTAAAAAATATAATTCGGATCTTTATGTCTATCATGTCCTGGGACTTCCCTCACGGGGTTTTGGTCACTTTGCCATGGATGCCCGGACCGGGGAAACGGAACATGTGGGGCCTGATTATGAGGCATGGGTAATAGATGAAATCAACAACACTTACGCCAAGCAGTTGGCCGAATGCAAGACCGCTGTCATCGAAACTCTGGCGGGTGTTCCCCACACTGAAATTCTACGAAAGGCGCGCAAGGAAAATGTGGACTTGATTGTCATGGGTGCGCATTCCAGGGAAGAAGACAAAGGGGCGATGCGCTATCGATCAATCGTAGGCAGCACTATGCAAAAAGTGGCCAAAAGCGCACGATGCCCTGTTCTTATTGTGGCAAGACCTTGCACTACCTGCTTGTGGTATTTTTCTAATATCGTTTTCGGAACCGATTTCTCTAAAGCATCTGATTCTGCTTTTACCTTCGCATTCCATATGGCAAGACATATTGGAAGTAAACTTTGGATTTTTCATGCTATGGATATGAGTTCCATGCATGCGGGCAAGATTCATTCTCAAAACGAGATTGAGGATAAAATCAAAGAGGCCAGGAAAAAGATCGATGAAAAATATGTTTCCAAGATGGGGGATTATGACAACTATGAGGTGGAAGTCTGGGAAGGTATTCCTTATGTTGAAATCCTGAAATTTGCCCGTGAGAAAAACGGCGATCTGATCGTCATGGCGCATCACACCCGGGAAATCGATCCGGATGAAGCTTTGCTGGGAAGTACCGTGGAACAGGTGGTATTACGATCCAATTGTCCGGTAGCCAGTGTTAATCGACCAGACCATGCAGACCTCAGTATTGAATAAAATTTGATTCGGTAAATTACAGATCATATGGAGAAAGAAAAACACAAGATTCTTGTTGTCGACGATGAACTGGACATGCGGGTCTATATCTCCACCGTATTGGAAACCAGTGGATACCGGGCTGTTGTAACCAAAAACGGTAAAGAGGGAGTTGAAACGGCCGTTAAAATCAATCCAGACCTGATTGTTTTGGATGTCATGATGCCCGGTGAAGGTGGCGTGCTCATGTATCGGACATTAAAAACCGATCCGAAACTGAAAAAAATTCCGGTTGTGATGTTATCGGCGGTGAAAAAAGAGATCTTTTTTCATTATTTGAAAATGTTGAATGTCAAGATGGAAAACAATATCTCAGAGCCTGAAGCATATCTGGAAAAACCGCCGGACCATGAAGATTTACTAAAGGTCATAAAAATACTTCTTAAATAAGCAAAAGTTGCTCGCTCCGCCCGCCTGCACTTTTTCTTCCCCTTTGAAAAATCATTTGGAGAACGTTAAAAAGCGCAATGGAAGAGAAGATATTACTTGTCGATGATGAGGAAGGTATCCGCAAAATTCTTGGAATTTCGCTTACCGATAGTGGATACCAGGTTTTTACAGCGGAAAATGGAGTAGAAGCCCTTAAAATTATCAGCAAAGAAAACCCATCCATTGTCCTCTCAGACATCAAGATGCCTGTCATGGACGGCCTCACTTTGTTAAGAAAAATCAGAAACGACTACCCCGAAACCGAGGTCATCATGATCACTGCCCACGGGGATATGGACTCTGCTATCCAGAGCCTTAAGCTAAGCGCCGCTGATTTTATCACCAAACCGATCGATCCGGAAATCCTCGAAATTGCGCTGAAGCGAGCCTTTGAAAAAATCACCATGCGCCGCCGATTAAAGGAATACACCGAAAATCTGGAGGAATTGGTGAGGGAAAAATCCGAACGACTGGTGGAGGTCGAACGTCTGGCTGCAGTAGGTCAGGCTGTCGAGGGTCTTTCCTCAGCACTGCAAGACATTGCGGGAGACCTGGAGGGTGGAATCAAATACTTTAATGAGATGCCCTGTTTTGTGGCTGTCCATAATCGGTTTTTGAAAGTTGTTGCGACAAACGAGCTTTATAAAAAACGATTGGGAAACAAGGTGGGCATGGACAGCTGGCATATTTATCCGGCTTGTCGTCATCTGTCTGATTCAGAATTATTCGAAACCTGTCCGGTAGCCAAAACTTTTGAAACCGGTACAGGACAAAGATGCCATCAAAATATTGAATATTTGGACGGATCCGTGTTACCGGTCATGGTGCATACGGCTCCCATAAGAAACAGTGATGGAAATTTGGATCTGGTGCTTGAAATTTCAGCGGACATGTCGGAAATTAAACGTCTTCAGGAAAAATTGCGCACAACAGAGCAACGTTACCAGCAACTTTTCGACGAAGCCCCTTGCTATATAACTGTGCAGGACAGAAGTTTAAAACTTCAGGCTGTTAACAATAGATTCCAGGAGGATTTCGGAGATGGCCGGGGATTTTGTTGTTATGAGGCTTACAAGCACCGGGAAGAACCCTGTGAAAATTGTCCAGTGGTGAAAACTTTTGAGGATGGCAAATCTCATCAGTCCGAGATGGTTGTTACGTCAAGATCCAATGAAAAAATTCATGTGCTGATTACCACGGCCGCACTTCAAAATTCCTTCGGAGAAATTGCCCAGGTTATGGAGATGTCTACAAACATCACTAAGATTCGACAGTTACAAGACCATTTGTCTTCACTAGGTTTTCTGATCAGTTCCATTTCCCATGGCATCAAAGGTCTACTGACCGGCCTCGACGGTGGTATGTATCTGGTGGAATCGGGATTTTCCAAGGAAAATGAAAGGCAGGTCAGGGAAGGCTGGGAAGTGGTCAGGCTTATGGTCGAGCGAATACGCAATATGGTATTGGATATTCTCTACTATGCAAAGGAACGTGAATTAAAATGGGAGCGGGTGGACATTTTAAGTTTTGCGGAAGAACTGGTGTTTATGATGGAACCCAAAGTAACGGGAAAAAATATTGAGTTAGTGAAAAATTTCAGCAGTTCTGTCGGGGAATTTGAAATTGATCCGGGTGTGGCCAGGTCGGCCTTGATCAATATTTTGGAAAATGCCGTGGAAGCATGCCTGGAAGATAATACAAAAAATATTCATCAAATCGTTTTTGGAGTGTGTGAGGAAGGAAAACACATCCGTTTCGATGTATGGGATAACGGGGTTGGTATGGACCGGGATACCTGTGAAAAAATATTCACTTTGTTTTTTTCTTTAAAAGGACATATGGGAACGGGTTTAGGTCTTTTTATTTCCAATAAGATCATCCGTCAGCATGGCGGAGAAATTGTCGTGGAATCATCCCCCGGACAAGGATCCCATTTTACTGTCCGGATGCCCAAGCAACGAACCATGACAAATGCGGCTTCATAAAAACCAAAAGCATATGTCTTAGGGGTAATTCGTTGCATACGAGGTGTTGCATGATAAAAATGATAAGACAGAGTATGGTCTATCGGTTAATTTTAACTGTGGATATTCTATTATTGTTAAGTATATCCACATGGGCATACTTTAATATCAAATATCAGAAAGAAAAATTCATGGAGCATATCGTGGCCGGATCAGATCGTTTCAGCAATACCATCAAGCTCGGGACTCACTATGCCATGATGTTGAACAGCCGTGATGATATTACCCAGATTATAAACAACATCGGAAAACAAAAAGAAGTTGAAAATATCCGAATTTATAACAAAGACGGCCAAATCAAATTTTCCAACCGTGACGCCGAAGTTGATTCGGTCACAAATATTAAAAATGAAGCCTGTTATATCTGCCATAGGACTGAACCCCCGGCTGTAAGCCTCGATCTTGCTGAAAGAATTCGAATGATCAAATCCGAAAACGGGGATTTGCTTTTAGGTATTATAAGTCCGATTTACAATGAATCGGGCTGCTCCACCGATGCATGCCATGTTCATCCCGAAGATAAGGAAGTGCTGGGGGCTTTGGATGTTGTGGTATCCCTAAAAGGAACTGATGCTGAAATTGTACGGTACGAAAAAGGCATTATTGGACTGGCCGTATTTGTATTTTTGATGACGTCTTGTATTATTTTTTTATTTATTTTCAAATTTGTTCGCCAACCCATCAACAAAATGATTGATGGAACCAGACGTCTTGCCATGGGAGATTATTCCACAAGGTTAACCATTGAACGAAACGATGAAATCGGAGAGCTTGCAGAGGCTATCAATCGGATGGGTAAACGGATCGGGGAAAAACAGATCGAGCTCAATAAGCAGCGTGATGAATACCAGAATCTGTTTGAGCTGGTACCCTGTATTATAACCGTGCAGGATAGAAACTATCGATTAATCAAATACAACCGCGAATTTGCGGAAAAATTTGCTCCCAAGCCGGGTGATTTCTGCTATTGTGCTTATAAAGGACGTACGGAAAAATGCATTATTTGTCCGGTGGAGAGGACTTTCGAAGATGGCCACTCCCATTACAGCGAAGAAAAAGGCATTAACAAAGATGGAACGGAAACACATTGGCTTGTTCGAACATCCCCCATTAGGGATTCGGAAGGAAACATTATTGCCGCCATGGAAATGAGTCTGGACATTACCAGGCGGAAGCAGTTGGAAGAGAAGCTTGAAAAATCAGAGAAAAAATACTATGCAATCTTTAATAACATACCCAACCCGGTATTTGTTCTCGATGTCGACACTCTTGACATACTCGATTGCAATGAAAGCGTAAAAGCGGTTTATGGGTATGGTAAAGCTGAAATTATTAACCGATCGTTTCTGGACCTTTTCCAGGAAAAAGAAAGAACCTTGTTTGGGCATCAAATAAGAGTGATTCCAATTATTAATCAAATCAAGCATGTGCATAAAAACGGAAAGTCGATTTTTGTGAATATGCGTGTTTCGCCTTCAGAATACCCTGGAAAGAGAGTGCTTCTTGTGACCACAAGTGATATTACCAAACGGCTTGAAACTGAACAGCAGCTTATTCAGACAAGCAAAATGGCTACCCTGGGAGAGATGGCTACGGGTGTCGCTCATGAGCTGAATCAGCCTTTAGCGGTGATAAAAACTGCCAGCAACTATTTGATGAAAAAGGTACGGAAAAAGGAAAAAATAAAGGATGAAATCCTGTATACTATGGCCGAGGAAATAGATGGGCACGTGGATCGCGCTACAAAAATCATCAACCACATGCGTCAATTCGGCCGAAAATCCGACTTGGAATTGGAGAAAATTCAAATAAACAAGGTGCTTAAAAGTGCGTTTGAAATTTTCAGCCAGCAACTCAAAGTCCGGGGCATTGATGTTGAATGGAATATCCAGGAAAATATTCCTGAGATCATGGCGGATCCAAACCGGCTGGAGCAGGTGTTTATCAATCTTTTAATCAACGCCCGCGATGCTATCGAAGAGCGTTGGGGAAATATGGAATATAAAGCTGGTGATAAAAAAATTTCACTCACCACCGAGTGCGCGGACAATCAAGCGTACGTAAAAGTCTGTGATACTGGCACGGGTATTCCAAAAGCCATTTTGGATAAAATTTTTGATCCCTTCTTTACGACCAAAAAAGTTGGAGAGGGAACCGGGCTGGGGCTGTCCATCAGCTATGGAATCATCAAGGATTGTGGTGGAAATATCACAGCAGTATCTGCTGATGAAGATACCGGTGCATGTTTTGTGATCACCTTTCCAATCCAGGATACTTTGTAGATATGTGCGATCAAATTCTACTTGTAGATGATGAGGAAGGTATCTGTAAAATACTGAGCATTTCCCTGCAAGATAGCGGATATGAGGTTTTTACCGCCTGCAGCGGTGAAGATGCATTGGAAATTTATTTTAAAAAAAAGCCACCTATTGTGCTCACCGATATCAAAATGCCGGGAATGGATGGTATTGAACTTCTTCGGAGAATAAAGCAGGAAAATCCTGAAACTGAAGTAATCATGATTACCGGCCATGGAGACATGAATCTGGCCATTAAAAGTTTAAAACATGAAGCCACTGATTTTGTGACCAAGCCGATCAACGATGACGTACTTGAAATCGCATTGAAACGCGCCAAAGAGCGCATTCTGATGCGAAGACAACTTAGGGAATACACGGAAAATCTTGAACGGCTGGTGGAGGAAAAAACCAGAAAACTTCTCGATGCAGAACGTATGGCAGCTGTGGGTGAAACAGTTTCGGGTCTTGCCCATGCCATCAAAAATATCGCCGGAAGCCTGAAAGGCGGTGTATTTGTATTGGATAAAGGGCTGGAACTCGATAACAAGCAATATCTCAGGGAAGGTTGGCGGATGGTCAAGGGAAATGTGGACAAAATCAGAAACCTTTCCATGGACCTTTTGAACTACGGCAAATCCACTGAAATTCGTTGCCAAATAAGCGATCCGAATCAGCCGCCCCAGGAGGTTTTTAAATTAATTGAACCTCAGGCAAAAGAACACGGAATTATTTTGGAGGCAAAACTTGATCCAAACCTGGAGCCGTTCCTTTTTGATTCCGAGGGCATATATCGATGCGTGTTGACCATCTGTTCCAATGCCCTGGATTCATTCAGGGCCGCAAGCCTGATGACCGAAAATGGTGATCCAATAGAGCGGATGAAAGAAGAAAAAAGAGTGGTGATTGAATCTCGTAAAACAGAAAATTGGGCGGTTGAATACCGGATATCAGATACCGGGGCAGGCATGACCGAAAAGGTTCGCGACAAAATTTTCCAGAGCTTTTTCAGCACCAAGGGAGCCGAAGGAACAGGTATCGGCCTGATGATGGCACAGAAAATTATCAAGCAGCACCATGGATCAATTGAGGTAGAGTCAGAGCTGGGAAAAGGAGCCACTTTTATCATTCGCCTTCCGAAAAATCCCAACCCGTTATGACCAACAAAAATAAAAAAAGGAGCAACCTTATCGTGGTTACCCCTTTTTTTATTAACTACTTAACATCTAATGATTATTTTTTATCATCACCTGTTGCCGCTCCGTGAAGTTTAATCTCCACTTTGTCGGTCACGCCTTCATAGTATTCGCGGAGGACTACTACAACCTCATCACGTCCAAAATGATCGGGCAACTCGCCGCCTTCGGACAACATCTTGCGAAGCATGGTTCCGGAAAGAAGAACCCGATCTTCCTTGCCATGGGGGCAGGTTCTCAAAGAGGCCATCCCGTCGCATTTGTAGCAATAGAATGTCCAGTCGATCTTTAGGGGTGTACAGAGCAGTTTTTTTCCAGGATCTGCTTCAAGATCGGTGGCATATGGAATTTTGTCAAAAATGGTTTGCGCTTCGAACATGCCGTAAAAATCGCCCACACCGGCATGGTCGCGACCGATGATCATCTTGGAGCACCCGTAGTTCTGACGGAATGTGGCATGCAGCAATGCTTCACGGGGTCCGGCATAGCGCATATCAAGCGGGTATCCGCCCTGTACGACATTATCCTCAACAAAATAGTTTTTAACCAGCACATCGATACATTTAACGCGAACATCCGCGGGAATATCGCCGGCTTTCAGGTTGCCGACCAGTGAGTGAATGTAAACGCCATCACATACTTCCACTGCAATTTTGCAAAGATATTCATGTGAACGATGCATGGGATTTCTCAACTGAAGGGCGGCTACTTCTTTCCATCCGCGCTCATCGAAAATCTTACGGGACTCTTCAGGGCGCATATAGATGCCGGCATACTTGGTTGGATATTCACCTTCACTAATCACTTTGACAGGACCGGCAAGGTTGAAATCACCCTGGTTCATAACCATTTGTACGCCTGGATGGTCATCTTTGGCAATTTTCCAGAATTCCTCTGCAGTCGGAGTTCCTTCACCCATATAAACTTTTTCACATTCAAATTTTTTGTCGGCTTCGGTTACCTCGTATTTTTCGGTGACCTTCATGGTACCCATGATTTCGCCGTGTTGAGGATCAAACAAAGCGATTTCCTCGCCTTCTTTTATATCGTCGGAGATCGATTTGGTAACGGAAAGGGTCACAGGAATAGGCCAGAAAGTGCCGTCTGCGAGCATGTAATTTTCACATGTGCCTTTCCAGTCGGCCTTGGTCATAAAACCGGTCAGCGGGCTGAAACCGCCTATGCCTAACATAATCAAATCACCTACTTCTCGAGGGGCCAAGTCGATTTTCTTAAGGGTCTCGGCTTTTTTCTTTTCGGCTTCAAGCTCAGCGCCTTCCAGTATGCAGCAGGTCAAGCCTTTTCCGCCATGAGGAGGTACTAATTGTGACATTCTTCATTCTCCTTTCAATTAATTTTTTTATTACCTAATGTTATCAGTGGCAACGTTCCTTTCGATATACTAAAAATGCAATGATTATAAGGGAAAAGGGGTTTTGTCAAGACAATTTACACCTAAATATTTAAACGAAAGCCAAAAATTCCTTTGCCAGAATTCCCTGGATAACGTATAAATAAAAAGTTACGCTTAACATTTTGAATTATCATGCTAAATGAATTTCTCTAAACGTGGGGCATGCCAGGCCCCTAATCGGAAGCAAAATTTAAACTTTTTGTGAATTAACGTGAAACGATGACAAAAAATGGTATGTTGGTCGAAAAAGAAAAACCTTTTCGACTGGTTAAATATTTTACCTTTTCCAGTCTGATTATTATTTTTATCGGAAGTATCGCTCTGTCCATGCTGAATTCCCATTGGGCCAGAACCAAACAGAAAGAAGACAGTGAAGATTATGCCCGCCTTTTAATTGAAAATTTAAACCATCAGATATTTCTTCAGTTTGCTCTTCCAGTAGCCCTGAGATACGGAAAAATTCAGCTCAGAAACCCGGATCAGTTTGAACACCTGGACCAGGTTGTACGAAGTACGCTGCATAGTTTCCATGTCGAGACGGTCAATATCTTTGATATGGATAATACTGTATCATACAGTTTTGACAAGGAGTTAATTGGAAAAACAAATTTAGGCGGTTCAGCATACCGGAAAGCAATCCAGGGAAAATTCAACACCGAATTGGTTCAGGCTGGTAATTTTTGGAAAATACTGATCGGTTTTCCATCTGAAAGTAAGTTGGTCTCTTTTGCTCCGCTAAGGGCGGAAGAATCCATGGCCAGATTATCAGGACCTATTTTGGGAGTCATTGAAATCGTTCAGGATATGTCCGATGACACAGCAAAAATATTCAGGTTCCAGATACAGATTATAATATCCTGTATGGTGATAATGGGCATATTGTTCGTGGTGCTCATTTTTGTAGTAAAAAAAGGAGAGGCGATCATTCAAAAGAGGGCATTGGAACAGATTCGGTTAAAAGAAGAACTAAGTCGCGCACAAAGGCTATCTTCACTGGGTGAGATGGTAGCGGGTGTTTCTCACGAAATTAGAAATCCACTAGGCATAATCAGGAATTCAGCAGGACTTTTAAAGAAAAAAATGGAAAAACTTGATCCGAAAAACATGATCCCTGATATTATTGTTGAGGAATCCGAACGCTTAAATAATATTATCACCGATTTTTTAAATTATGCCAGGCCAAGAGAACCGAATTTGTCAATATGTAAGGTCGAGCAAGTTATCGATAAAAACATTGCGTATCTTGCTACTCAATTGTCTGAAAACGGATGTAAAGTGGATACACAGATAAATGAAAACCTTCCCGAAATTATGGCTGATTCGGAAATGCTATATCAGGCCTTTTTAAACATTTTCCTTAATGCCATGCAGGCCATGCCCGATGGCGGCAAAATTTTGGTAAACATTTTGCCCGTCAATGGAAATGTGGCTATCCAGATAGAAGATGACGGCACCGGCATCGACACTGAAATCATGGAGAAAATCTGGGATCCATTTTTTACAACCAAAGAAAAAGGAACCGGTTTGGGTCTTGGCATCGTAAAAAACTTGATTGAAGCACATGGCGGAAACATGAATGTTGAAAACCGCACTGAGCGAGGCGCCCGTGTGACGATTCAATTGCCCGCGAGGTTGGAGGCTTAAACATGGAAACCATTCTCGTTGTAGATGATGAAAAAAATTATCCTCTGATTCTAAGTGCCATATTGGAAGATGAAGGATATGAGACGTTAACAGCCAATAGCGGTAGAGAGGCTTTGGAGAAATTAAGTAATTCCGATGTGGATCTTGTTTTAACGGACATGAAAATGCCTTCCATGGACGGAATTGAGCTTCTGGAAAAAATTAAAAGGATCGACTCCGAACTGCCGGTGATCATGATGACCGCATACGGTACGGTGGAAAAAGCCGTGGAGGCCATGCAGAAAGGTGCATACAATTATATTTTAAAGCCGTTTGATAACGACAGCCTTGTCCTTTATGTCAATAAAGCCGTTTCCTTGTACCGGGTGATCAAGGAGAATCGACGGCTTCGCGATGCGGTGACCTCACAATATCGTTTCGACAATATCATTGGCAAAAGCAAACCCATGCAGAATGTTTTTGAAACCATCAGGAAGGTTGCACCCGCTACAGCCAATGTTTTAATTGAAGGAGAGAGCGGGACCGGGAAAGAGTTGGTGGCAAAATCCATTCATTTCAACAGCCCAAGAAAAAATAATGAATTCGTGGCGGTCAACTGTTCGGCGCTTTCGGAAAGTCTTTTGGAAAGTGAATTGTTTGGCCATGAAAAAGGAGCATTTACGGGTGCTGTTTCCATGAAAAAAGGACGATTTGAGTTGGCCGATGGCGGAACTTTGTTTCTGGATGAAATCGGTGAGCTCTCCCAAACCCTTCAGGTAAAACTGCTTCGTGTCATTCAGGAAAAGGTCTTTGAAAGAGTCGGCGGTGAAAAATCGGTTTCTGTGAATATTCGGTTAATTGCCGCTACAAATAAGGATCTGAAAAAAGAAATGGAAGCCGGAAGATTCAGAGAAGATCTTTTTTATCGTCTCAACGTGATTCGCATCCATTTGCCGCCATTGAGGAAGCGGCGAGAGGATATTCATCTGCTCACCCAGCACTTTATTGAAAAATACGCCCATGAACGCATCTCAAAAATCCCTGTTAAAGGCATTGATCAAGAGGTAAAAAGGCTTTTTTATGAATATGGCTGGCCCGGAAATGTTCGGGAATTTGAAAATGTTATCGAAAGGGCCATGATACTCTGTCCGTCTGAGACCATGCAGGTATCGGACCTTCCAAAAGATTTTACCGACAATGCCTACAACAGGCTTCAGTTTGAAGACATTCCATCCAATGCCCAACTCAATGAAACACTGGCCCTGGTGGAAAGAAAAATGATTGAAAGGGCCCTGAAGATGGCCAACAATGTTCAAACCCATGCAGCGGAAATACTGGGTATCGGTAAAAGCGGACTCAATCAGAAGATTAAAAAATTTAAACTCGATGTGGGTTCAAAAAATTAAACTTCCATAATTTATAATAAATACCAATAAAAACGAATGGATAGGGTAACGTCTTGTGAATGTGTTCAAAAAAATGAACACCAAAATTAGTTTTTTAATTCCAAGATGGCCCTGAAGGATAATAAATGCGGGGAAGCATATCTGATAACATATTGAAATAATTTGGAATAAATATTAAAAGGGATCTTTGGGTTTTATTTTATAAAATGGCAAGGATGTTGCATGTTACATATTTAAACCTAACCTATCTTCATCTTTTTTTTCTCCTTAATGGCTGATTGTTAAACCGCAATCAGCCATTTTTTATGCGCCAGGCATGGTGCAAGGGCTTACTTACTGAGATCACCAGAAAACTCTAGGCCGGGCCGAAGCCCGCCTGGGTTGCAACGGCGCGGTCCACCGCGGCCTTTTTAATTGTGATGGCCGAAAGTTCAATTTACGGCAGGCAACGCGATTGATCGCTGGGTGCGGATCAGCCGCAGCAACTCCTCGGCTTCTGCGAATTGAGGTAGACGTTTGGGATTTGCGAAATTCGTTACTTCCAATCGCAGGCCACCTCCCAACCCTCCGCCATGGCAGCCTGCGCGAGGATCTTTCCGCTGGCCAGTATTCCCTGGCCGCCAAAGCCGGCGAA
>JAABTQ010000016.1 GCA_011389745.1 Desulfobacteraceae bacterium
TGCTCCCGAACCTTGAAACATGTGTTTGAAAGACCCCTTAGCTTGACGCCAACGGGCCTTCGCCGGAATGACGGAGCCCTGGCTACTAGTAAGCGCTCCACCCGGCTGCGCCGAACCCAAACCGCCAGGTAACTGCTCCCTTTGAAAAAGGGGGCTTAAATCCCCCTAAATCCCCCTTTTTCAAAGGGGGACTTGTGAGGAGGCATAGAAGAATGCCGGGCTTTGTGATCGCGTGTTGATTACCTAAACTTTACATATTCAATTTATGTGCCAGGATTCCACCACTCTGCGATATGTCACTTATCGGGCTGATTTTTAATCATAATCAGTTAAAAAGGATTTATTGAAAGGTCATGAATTGCAATCAAAAAAGGTTATATTTAACCTAACGGTCAAATATAATCCTTCCGGCGTCTTTTTGGTGCTGGATTTTGAAGCAGTTGGGGATTTATCGTGGTTAGTACTGAGACCGGGCAACAACACGGGTACCTTCATTGATGGTCCTGTCGGGATGAATGATCACGACATCACCGTCTGAAAGTCCGCTAATCACCTGCGTGGCAAGGCCGGCACGGTGACCCGCCCGGACTGTTTTTTGGACGGCACGGTTGTTTTCAACAGCAAATACCGCCCATCCGTTTTCAGTACGAAATAGAGCAGCGGTGGGCACCTGCAACACACTGTCATTTTCCCAGATTACAAATCCGGCCAGAACACGGTATCCGGAGCCAAGGTCAGACCATTTCTCCGGCGGGGATACAAGTTTTGCAAAGACATTCACGCGCTGCTCCTCCACCCCGAGCGCTGACACGACAGTGATTCCCGCAGGCTCGATACGGTCGACTATAGCTTCCAGCGGGCTGTCACCACCCCATTGGTCAATCAAAACACGGTTACCCGCCCGGATTCGAACCGCATCCTGGGATAGAACATCCACTTTTACCTCGATACGGTCTATATCTCCAATCGCTATCAGCGGTTCCCCCGGATTGACATACCCCTCACTCTTGCGGTGTATGGTCAGGATTTTTCCGGCTTCAGGGGAATGTAATACTTCCCGGACTGATTGAACAGTGTTGAGGGAGGACTCGTCCTCAAGAGCTGCCCGGGCCGTGGCAAGATCGGCAAGGGCGGCATTGACGACAGCACGTGCCGAATCCAGATTAGCCACAGCCTGCTCAGCTTCGGACACGACTTGCTCCAGTCTTTGTAAAGATACGGAGCCGGATTCAAAAAGACGTTCAATACGCCGTCGCTCTTTTTTTGCCAGGTCGGCGGTGACTTCAGCGGCCAGTGCCTGTTGGCGGACCTGAACAAGCCTGGATTCGGCTGCTTCAACCCGGGTCATGGCTTCGGTACGTGTGCGGATATCAAGAATTGTGGCACGGGGAGCCTCAAGGTGAGCCAGGGGCTGTCCCTTGTCAACCATATCTCCCACTTCGAAATCAATCCTGCGTAAGAACGCGGTCACAGGTGATGAGATCACATAAAGCTGGTCCACCTGTGTTTCTCCCTCCTCTTCAATAATCACCTGCAGGGGAGCGTACAACACAGCGGCAATCTGCACCGGTCTTGGTTTTGGTAAAAAACCGTATATGACGCCGGCGATCACAAGTACTCCAAAGGCAATCAGAAAAATCAGTTTTCGTGTTTGTGGAGTCATTTATTCTCTTGTTTTCAAAACAGCAATAAGGTCTAATTTGTTCAGCTTACGGTATATGATCAGGCCGGAAACAACCGATGCCCCAAGCACAATTACCGCGGCCAGAGAAAGTGTCCTTCCGCCAAGAACAAATGGCAGTTGATACATATCCGTTTGCAATGATCGGACAACGCCTGCGCCGGCTGCTGATCCCAATGCAAAGCCAAGGGGAATTGAGAGAAAAGTCAAAAATGCCAGCTCCCCCAGCAGAATATAGGCGACTTCACCCTGAGTGAACCCGAGAACACGCAAGCTTGCCAATTCGCGGTCCTGCTCCGACAATGAAATCCGGGCGCTGTTGTAGACTACCCCGAAAGCAATCACACCGGCAAACAGGCTCAGGATAAAGGTGTATACCAGCATGGTCTTTGCAGTTGACTCATAAAACGCCTCTATTACCCTTTCCTGAGATGCGATGCCCGCCACCCGGGGACGTTCGCTAAGAGTATTCATCAACATTTTTTCGTATGGGTTGTCAACCATTACCAATACTCCTGAAATGGCCCGGCCCACACCAGCGAGCCGATTGGCCGCCTCTATATCCATGTAGGCACCGATTCCGATAAACTGCCGGGTGATTCCCACAACAGGCACACTTCGGGTATATCGGGTTCCCTCGCGCACTTCAACAGTCATTTCATCGCCGGGTCGAACATCGAGAATCTGTGCCAGCCGCTCGGTAATGACAATGCCATGGGGCGGCACCGGGACAGGTTCAAGATCGGTATTGATAAGGCGTCGTAAATAGGCATCGGGTGGTATTCCTTCAATACCGGTCTGGTAACTTCGATGGCCATACCTGAGCCTAACCGGCACATTCCGGAAAGGTTCAGCGTAAACCACACCCGGCAGGCTGTTGATTTCGTAAAGAGCCGCCGTCGAGGTCGGTTCGGTAAATTTGACCGTCAGATTCTCCCGCTGGGTAAGCCCGAACTGCACCTGAACAACATAATCGAAGGAATCCGAGAAAAACAATCCCATGATAAGAATGGCACAGGAGCTTGACATGCCTAGTATTGTCAGCATTGCTTTGGCTGGACGTCGTTCAAGGTTACGAAGGATCATCCGGGTCGGCTGATCAAAAAATTGCCGGAGCCCCAGCCTTTCCACCAGGGTGGCGCGATACACAGCAGGAGGCGCTGGGCGCATGGCTTCTGCCGGCGGAAGCCGCACAGCACTGCGAACAGCCTGTATCACTCCTATGAGTGAAGTCCCGGCGGTCAGGACAATGGCCATGAATACAACGGAAAATCGTAATGTATATTCAAGATATGGGAAACGATAATACTCGAGATAAAGTTTGCCGAGCGCCTGACCCATCCATACACCCAGCCCGATGCCGACGGCGGTGCCGATCAATGCGATGAATAATACGAGTTTAGCGTAATGGAGACCCACATCCGTATTGCTGTACCCGAAGGCCTTGAGCACCGCAATCTGCTCCCGTTGCAGGCTGATAAGGCGCGATACGACAATATTGAGCAGGAAAGCCGCCACCGCCAGAAAGACCAAAGGAAGTACGGTTGCCGTGCCCTTTAGTTGACGAAATTCCTCTGTGATAATAAAATGAGAGGGTTGGTCAGCCCTCCAATAAGCTCCCCGGCCTCCATAGGGTTTTAACAGGTCATCTATCAGTTCAAGAACATCTTCGTTATTATCGGCACCGGGAGAAAGGGTAAAGGCAAGATCATTAAAAGCGCCCTCCATGTCATATGCCGCTTCGAGTCCGGCACGCCCCATCCACATCACCCCGTAGCGTTTCGGATCAGGAAAGATCGATCCGGGCTCAATTTGTATGAGAAACTCCGGTGAAAGGGCAATGCCGACAATTCTCAAGACCTTTCGACGACCATTGATAACGGCGGTTAACTGGTCGCCGGGATTTAAATCATGCGCCTGGGCAAATGGCTCGTTTAAAAGCACCTCCCCTTCCCTTCCGGCCTGTAAAAAACGTCCTTTCCGAATAAACAACCGGTTTAAGCCCGGCTGGTGTCCTTCCGGCACTGAAACAATCAGCCCGGAAACCGGCTCGTCAAAATCGGCTATTTCCAGGTTGACTCCGGCCATGACCCTTGTTTCAATCCGGGTCACCCCCGGCACCATCCGCAGGCGTTCTTTCAACTGTTCGGGTGCCCTGCGAACCGATGCGAATCCATCGGCAAAACGGTATTCAGTGTAGTAAGTATCGAGTGTTCTTTCAAGGGTATCCATCACACTTGTCATGGACACATAGGCAGAAACACCGCTCAGAATAACAAACACTATGGCCAGGCCCTGCCCCCGCATTGCCCAAAGATCCCGAAACATTTTACGCTCAAGTGCTCTCATCTTACTACCAGTTTAACTCACGGGGACTTGTTTTTTGCTCGTTTTGCCTGATTTCAGTGACCTTCCCATCGCTCAAATAAATGATACGTTCGGCCATCTTTGCCTGGACGGCATTGTGTGTAATGATAATGGTGGTGGTACCCAGTTCACGGTTAACCCGATCCAAAGCTTCAAGCACGATAACACCGGTCTTTGAATCCAGGGCACCGGTGGGTTCGTCACACAAAAGCACACCCGGTTGCTTGGCAATAGCCCGTGCAATAGCGACACGCTGCTGTTCCCCTCCGGACAGTTGTGCGGGAAAATGATCTTTACGGTTACCCAGCCCAACGATTTCAAGGGCTTGCTCAGGTGTCATGGGATCTTGTGCAATTTCGGTAACGATAGCTACATTTTCCTGCGCGGTAAGACTTGGAATTAAATTGTAGAACTGAAAAACAAAGCCGACATGGTTGCGCCTGTATGCCGTGAGTTCACGGTCAGTAGCTTGGGTCAGGTCTTTTTCCCGATAAAACACTTTCCCGTCCGTGGCGGTATCGAGTCCGCCGAGAATGTTTACCAGGGTCGACTTGCCGCTTCCGGAGGCCCCCAGCAGCACTACTAGTTCGCCTGCATGGAGTTCCAGATCAATACCTCGCAGGGCATGCACCCGGACCTGACCCATATGGTAAACTTTTGTCAGGCCGATTGTCCTAAAGACGATTTCGGATACCATCGAGTTTATCAGACCCGGCAAATTAAGTTGAGTAAAAACATGAGTGGTGTACTAACATAACCGCTTCCGAATGCCAAGTGGGCATGGAATAAAACTTGACACCCATGTTCGAAATACTCTTGCATAGACCCTATGTACCTTATTGATCTCTTCGGTATTTTTTATAAAAATTCAACCCGACAAACCCGACCAGATTATACAATGCAAGCGCACCGACAGGTACCATTTTTTCAATGAAAGGCGTCAGGTAGCAAATTCGGATCAGATCCATGTAAAGTTTATGGAAAATGTCCGCCTCTAATCGAATTTCCGCTCCTTTACAAACATATCCCCATCCTTTTGAAATTTGATCAGCAACTTTTTTGCCATCACGAAATCTCACGATCGCGTTGAAGGGATTTTTGGGCAGGAAGGGCGCATCATATCCTTTTTACTTAATACACTAAAAAGAACGGCATCTCTGACAATTGTCCCTGAACCTGATTTTTCACTCCCGTCAATGTGAATGATTCGGCTGTCTTTCATTTTTTTCAGTTTCAACAAATGAATTGACTTAAAAAAAGTTCCCGTGTATAGTCCGATTGAAATTGCAGATTCGTTTCATATTTAAAAAATACTTTAATCAAAAACCCCACCATCTTAGCTGCCAAGCCCATGGGATTTTTTATTAAATCCGGTGGGCTTTTTTATCGCCTTCCGACTGTATGACACAAAAATAATTTTTCAAACAAACAAAACGCAATTAATGAAATTATATCATTAATTTTTTAGAAACTACATAAATAAGAGAGAAGATCAATGACGTTTGATGTTTATCATTTTAATTCAAAAATCATGGCCGGTATCGATGCCTCAGGCTATTCATCACCCACACCCATTCAGACAGAGGCGATGCCGCATATTTTAGCAGGAAAGGATGTCATGGGCCTTGCCCAGACAGGAACGGGAAAAACCGCAGCATTTGTATTGCCGATGTTGCAACGTCTTTTAAGTAGCCCCCGAAGGAAAGTACGTGCACTGATTATTGCCCCCACACGGGAATTGGCGGAGCAGACACACAATGCCATCGTGGATCTGGCCCGGAAAACCGATTTAACCAGTATGAGCATTTACGGAGGGGTCGGTATCCAACCCCAAATGAAGCGATTGAAAAAAGGTGTGGATATTGTCACAGCCTGTCCCGGTCGGCTTCTGGACCATATCAATCGTGGAACCATCAGCTTATCCAATATCGAAATGCTGGTCATGGATGAAGCAGACCAGATGTTTGATATGGGATTTTTTCCTGATATTCGAAAAATCATAAAGCGGTTGCCTGCTGATCGCCAAAATCTGATGTTTTCCGCTACCATGCCGGAGGATATCAAACACCTTGCATCAGAGGTTCTCAAAAATCCGGTTCGTATCCAGATTGGCCACAAAGTGCCTGTTGCAACAGTTTCACATACATTCTACACCGTTACCACGGGTTCCAAAAACACACTTTTACTTCGGTTATTAAACAAAAACGGAACTGAATCGGTTCTTGTGTTTACCCGAACAAAGCGTCGTTCCCAAAACCTTGCGGAACATCTTGAAAGAGCTGGACATGAAGCAACAGCGCTTCACGGCAATCTGTCCCAAAGCCGGCGACAGAAAGCGCTGGAAGGGTTTCGAAACGGAAGATTTAAAATTCTGGTGGCAACCGATGTGGCTGCAAGAGGGATCGATGTTCGCGGGATTTCCCGGGTGATCAATTATGATATGCCGGCAACCGCTGATGCCTATACTCACCGGATCGGGCGAACCGGGCGTGCCGAAGAAACCGGTGACGCACTCACATTTGTGTGTGGTGAAGACAAAGGTCCATTGCGCGCCATCCAGCATATGCTGGGTGGTAAATTGAAATATGCTGCATTGGAAGGTTTTGCTGCGCCTGCCAGGGCATTAGAACAAAGACCGAAACAATGGCCGTCTTCAACACCTAAAAAGAGCTATCGCCCCAGACGATCCAATGAATCAAGAAGGCGAAACTCGGTTTTTTCTAATATGGCCAGAAAAACATAATTAATGGAACCGCCATTATGATGGTCAAAACAGACAGGGGAAGGCCCAGGCGCCAATAATCCCCAAACAGGTAGCCACCGGGGGCCATCACCAGCGCATTGGACTGATGACCGACAGGTGTTAGAAATGCGCAGGAAGACCCTATGGCCACAGCCATGAGAAGGGGATCCACCGAGACTCCCATTCCCTGAGCCAGGCTGATCGCAATGGGTGCCATGAGCACTGCTGCAGCAGCGTTGTTGACAACATTTGAAAGAAGCATGGTTCCCACCATCAAAATCGTAATGGTAGCGAATGGAGGAAAACGATCCGACACCAAAAGGAGTTGATCGGCAATAAGGTGTGCACCACCGGTATTTTCCAGAGCCTGGCCAAGGGGAAACATTGCTCCCAGCAGCACGATAATAGGCCAATCAATACTTTCGTATATTTCATTCAGAGAAATAAGCTTGATAAGAACCATGGTAACGGCGGCGGCAATGAATGCGATCTGGACAGGCATCAGGTTGAGTGCGGCCACCGCCATTGCGGCCACAAAGATGCCGATCGCCAGGAAGACTTTCCGTGGCCTGTCAAGGCGAAGGCCGCGTTCCGCCAGAGGCAAACATCTCAGGGCCTTGATGGCCTCCTGAAGTGATTCATCACCTCCCTGCAACAAAAGAATATCGCCAATAAAAAACCGGGTCTGACCCAGGCGTGTTTTCAATCGGTGCCCCTGGCGTGCTATGGCAAGTAAATTCACTCCGTAATTGCGGCGCAAATGCAAGCTGGTCGCCGTTTTTCCCGGCATCAGCGAATCAGGGGTAATGATGGCTTCAATAATACGGATATCATCTGATCCCAAAAGGGCTTTGCAATCGCCTTTGCACTCTGCAAGTTCCAATCCCACAAGCTCTATGAGGGAAGTTAAATCTTCGGGATTGGCTTCCACGATAAGAATATCACCTGCATGGATAATTTCATGCCAGGATGGAGCCGGTATATGCAAATCGCCCCGAACAAGTCCGACAACCATGGCCTCGGTCTCTTTTACCATTTCAGAAGTTAGGTGGTATATGGTCTTGCCGACAATTTTGGAATTTTCAGGGACAAGAACTTCACTGATATAGTCTTCAATCTGAAACAATTCTTCAGATGCTCCTTGGCCTTCCCGCATTGGCGTAAGTCGCCATCCTGCAAGGGAAATAAAGATCAGACCGGCCAGTGCCACCCCAATTCCCACAGGGGCAAAATCAAACATTCCGAACGGAGGTAATCCGGTCTCTGCCCGATAAGTAGCGATAATAATATTTGGCGGAGTACCGATCAGTGTGATCAATCCGCCTATCAGCGAACCGAAAGCCAGAGGCATGAGCAGCAAAGAGGGAGATCGCCCGCTTTGCCGTGACATCCATATGGCCACAGGCATGAGCAGGGCCAGCGCTCCCACATTATTCATAAAACCTGAACACAGGACCACAATCCCTGTGAGGGTTGCCACCTGAACCGTTAGTCGGGAACCCACTTTGGTAAGGTAACGGGACAAAGTGTCAACAACACCGGCATTGAGCAATCCCCGGCTGAGCACCAGAACCGCGACTACCGTTATCACTGCAGGGTGACCAAATCCTAAAAAGACCTGATCGGCAGGCACCAGGCCGGCCAGAAATACCAGCAACAGAGCACCGAGGGATACAATATCGTATCGCCAGCGACCCCATACGAATAAGACAAGTGTTACCAGTAAAATAGCAAACACCACAATCTGATCAAAAGTTACTGTCATGGCGATATATATACCTCAAGAAATCGTAATTCTTAAGCAGAGCGATTTTTTTCCGTAAAAGTTCTCCCGTAACACGGGCAAAAGCCGGTATCCATAAAATTTTCCGAATTCGTGCCGGATTGATTAATGGATATTATAACGACAAGTAAATTCAATTACCATATTATTTTTTTGCACCAAAACCGGCTGTAATTCAAGCCTGTTTTTACCTATGGACTCGTCAACAGAATTAACCGTGATATAATCCATTTCCGAAGTGCCTATAATGCTTGCAAATCCGAGTGATTTAGTGTAAATACCTTTTGTATAAAGTTCTGATATGAGCTCAGAGCATTTGCAACCATAAAATTAATCATGGCTTTTTACGGTTTTTCGCAAGTGGTATTTTAACGTTTAAGAAGAAGAAAAAAATGAGAAAAGGAGATTATTGAATGCGGATAGTTACAAAAAAGAAAATTTCCCTGGTAGCCGTGGCTACTCTGTTATTATTTGTTGGGGCTGGTTTTTTGGAGCTTGCTGATGCCAGATCGAGGGGAGGCGGACGTTCTTTTCAAAGAAGCCCGGCGGCTTCAAAGCCGACTCAACAGTCCCAACCCCGTCAAACCGCAACAAATCCGGCTGCAAGCCCGACAAGCCCCATGGGAGGTTCTTTTGCCCGTGGTTTGGCCGGGGGGGTCATGGGAGGATTTCTGGGTAGCATGCTTTTTGGGGGAATGGCCCATGGAATGGGTGCCGGTGGTGGGATAGGCGGAAGCGGCTTTGGCTTGTTTGAAATCCTGCTTCTGGCGGGACTCGCATATCTGGCTTACCGATGGTTTTCCCGTCGTAAAGCCCTTGCCGGCAACACAGGCGCTCAATATTCCCAGAATCAAAACACACCTGGCAGCCTGTTTTCAGGATCAGGCGCCCAACAGGCAACACAGGAAAACCTTGTGGAAGACCCTTTGGTCACAGGTGTAAAAGAGATCTGGACGGTGGATCAGGATTTTGATCCCGAGGCATTTAAAGAAACCGCCCAGGACTTGTTTTTCAAAATTCAGGCCGGGTGGACCCGACGGGACACATCAGTTCTGAAACCATTTGTGGGGAATCAATTGCTGGATGAATATGCGCAGCATTTTGAAGAACTTAAAAAAGACGGGCATATCAATCGGATAGAAAACATTGCCGTCCGTAAAATTGACCTGATCAACGCCGGTGTTCAGCAAGGAGAAATTTTTGTCACTGTCCGGTTTACGGCTAACCTGTTGGATTACTCGGTCGATGAAAAATCCGGGGATGTGGTGAAGGGTGATCCGGAAAACCCGGTAAAATTTGAAGAAGACTGGACATTTGCATGCCCGGTGGGAACCCGGAACTGGAAAGTTGAAGGAATAGATGTTTAGTTTCGCACCCCTCCCTTAAAAGGCATAAGCGCTAAACTTAATTTATGGAAACTGGTGTTATCAACTGTCATTCTGAGGAGGCCGACAACTAAGGTTGTCAGTTGCCACAGGACAATCGGCCGACGAAGAATCTATTGTTTTCACAGCCACGGTTGACCTTTTTTGCCTTTCCAGGTCAAATCTGATGATCGGTGCAAACCTGAGGCGAGAGATTCTTCGGTCGCTTCGCTCCCTCAGAATGACAAATTCCTCTGCTGCTCCCTCAAAATGACAGGCAAAGAATGAATTTAATCCCGTTCCCATCATAGTCCCCCTTTGAAAGGGGGATTTAGGGGGATTTTAAACAGCATCAGCTTGTCAAATCCCCCCCGGCCCCCCTTTTTCAAAGGGGGGAGCAGTTACTTGTCGGTTTTTCAAAGGGGGGAGCAGTTACTTGCCGGTTTTTCAAAGGGGGAGCAGTTACTTGCCGGTTTTTCAAAGGGGGGAGCAGTTACTTGTCGGTTTTTCAAAGGGGGGAGCAGTTACTTGCCGGTTTTTCAAAGGGGGGAGCAGTTACTTGCCGGTTTTTCAAAGGGGGAGCAGTTACTTGCCGGTTTGGGCTCAGCATGCTGAGTGGAACGATTACAAACTACCGGATTGTGTGATCGATTCGATTTTTGATGATGTCCCGATCAAAACCAAATGATCGCCTGATTGTAACTTGTCCTTAGGTCCCGGCGCACCGATCTTCTCGTCATTTCTCCGAATTCCGACTACAGTGACACCGTATTTCTGTCGAAACCGAAGTTCCGCCAAATTTCGGCCCACCATTTCGGAGCCTTCGGCAATAAGCACTTCGGCAATGGCAAATCGCTCCAGGTTCTCATGGGGTTGTTGATCCTGAAGGCGGTTGAGCAAACTCTCCGCCTTTTTAAGCTCGCCCGGCGGTCCCATGATCACCAGTCGATCACCCGGATAAATTTTGAAATCAGGTCCGGGTTCATAATGAATCCGGCCTGCCCGACTGACAGCCAGGATCGTTACATACGTTTCCGAACGAATCGGTATGTTTTTTACAGCCCGGCCCGCAAAAACCGATCCTGAAGATATTCTGATTTCACGAAAAGCAATGGGCCAGTCGATATTTTCGGGAAGCATGTCCATGGCCTGGGTCAGGGAGTCGGCAGCCTGTTCGGCGGCATCCTTGAAGGGACGAAATACCACATGCGCACCAGCTTTTTCATATCCCTTGGCTTCTTCCTCGCTTGTCGCAGTAAAAGCGATTTTGCCTTTAAAACCATTTGCATGGAGTTCTTTCAGAAATGCCAGGTTCAATTCTCTGGTCCTAACGGTGCTGACCACCCATTGGGCTTTTTTCAGGGGCAGTTGCTCCAGAAGGTCGGGATCATCTATATCACCATACCATACGGATACATTTCGGGATCGCCATTTTTCAAGAACACCAGGGTCGAAATCCACCCCGACAACGATTTTTCTTCGCCCCAACAACTGTTCGGCAAGACCACTTCCATAGTTGCCAAGTCCCACCAGGATGACATCCACCGATGATAAATCCTGATCGATACCCGCGGCATCCTCCCGATATGGCTTTTTACGCTCGAATATTTTAAGTGGAGATGCCATTAGACGATACAATTTATGTGAATATAAGATCATATAGGTTGAAAAAAATATGGTTACTACTCCCACCAGCGTTATCAGCCCCATGGTTTCTTTGCTGATGTGTCCAAGGCTCATGCCCAGAGCCGCAACAATAAGGGAAAACTCACTGATCTGGGCCACTGTCAGCCCTGCCATAAAACCGGTTCGGGCCCGATACCCCATAAACCCCATGATAACCAGAACGATAATGGGGTTGCCGATCAATACAAATACGGAAAACACCATGGAAGCGTTTAAGTGAATACCCACACTGGCCCAATCCAGCCGTGCTCCCAGATCGATGAAGAAAAAAAGCAATAGAAAATCTCTCAGGCTGGTCAAACGGGAACCGATTGAATCCCGGTATTCACTCGATGCCAGACTGATGCCCGCCAGAAAAGCTCCCACCTCCTTGCTGAATCCCAGCAGTTCACCAAAAGCCCCCAGAAATACCGCCCAGGTAATGGCAAAAAGAATCAGCATCTCCTGTGAATAGGCCAGCCGCTTCAATAAATGCGGCAAAACAAATCTCATCAACAGGCCGATGGCGCCCAGAAATCCGATCCCTTTGGCAGCAATTAGCAAAGATGCCACCAACAGGGATCCTTCCTGAGCTGATTGCAGATCAAAAGTGGTCAGGGCCACAAGGGCAACAATGGCAGCAATGTCCTGGACGATCAAAAAGCCGATGGCAATTTGCCCGTGAAGAGAATCCACTTCTTTTTTGTCTGAAAGGAGTTTAACTATGATGATGGTGCTGGAAAATGTCAGGGCAACTGCTACATAGGCCGAACTGATAAAATCAAAGCCGAAAGCCATGGCAATGCCGAATCCGGCAACGGATGTAAAAACGATTTGGCCAAGCCCGGTGGCAAGGGCAACAGGCCCTGTGGTTCTTACCAGGTTCAAATCAAGCTTGAGCCCGACAATAAACAACAGCAGAGCAATGCCGATATGAGCCAACAACTCGATTTCTTCATAACTTTCAATAATGCCGAAACATGCGGGGCCTGCCAAAATCCCTGTGACAAGAAACATGATAATCAACGGCTGGCGAAGCTTTTGCCCTAAAACCCCAAGCAATGCCGCAAGCCCCAAAATCTGGGCAATTTCAAAAAATGCATTTCCGGTCATCATCTAATTCTTTTATCCCTCCAGACTTTCCACAGGTTTTTTCTTAATTTTTTTGATCCATTTATCATAATACCAGTTGGCTGCATCAGGGGCTTTCTGGAATAGAAACACACCGATAAAAGCGGTGACGACAATATAGATACCGCTGAAAATCCGCAGTTGCGGGACAGCCAGACTGGCGATGATGGCTGAAAATTCTCCCCGGTGAACAAGAGAAAAACCTGCCCTGAACGATACTTTTTTACTCAACCCGAAAAAACGTCCCCCCACAAATCCGGTGAGAATTTTACCGGCAATGGCCCAAAGGACCAGAACAATCATCATGGGAATGTATGATACTCCCTCACCAAAAGAAATGGTGGTCCCAAACCAGAAAAAGAAAAAAGGAAGCGTAATATCCCGAATGGGCAGGATGATATGTTCCACTTCCGAAGATTTCCCGGTTTCCGAAAGCATGACTCCCGCAAGAAATGCCCCAAGGATCTCAGACAGGCCCATAAAAATGGCGACTCCGGCGTAAGCCAAAGCAATACCGGTGGCCAGCAGCGGCATGAAATCCTTTTGAATATGACGGCTGATAAATGCACTGAGCCGTTTAAAACCGTAAAGGCCAAGAAATACGGCACCCAGCATAAGTATGATGATTTTAAACAATAACATCAGCACAAACCCGATACTCATTTCTTCGCCAAGTTGTGCTCCGGCAATAAACGAAACCAGAATCGGTGCCACAAGATCTTCGAAAATCAAAAGTGCCAGAATAAATTCCGTTTCCGGGTTGGCCAGCCGTTTTTGTTCTTCCAGCATCTTTGCCGAGATCGATGAACTGGTGGCATAAGCTACGGAACCGACAACCAGGGCCGACATGGGGTCCAGTCCAAAGAACAGTGCAATGCCCATGGCAACTCCCAGGTTCAGCAAAACATCGAGCATACCTGCAGGCCATATTTTTTTGGAGATACCAACCATCCGGGACAGGGGAAATTCCATCCCGAGAATGAAAAACAAAAGAACAATACCGATTTCTCCGACAATATGAACCATTTCACTTTTTGCAAAAAACAAAGCGGCCACGGCACCCAACAGGATATAGATCAGCACCGAAGGAAGCCGCAGTTTCTGGGAGGTAAAGCTGACGAGAAAAAACGTACAAAGAATCAGACCGGCCAGCAGCAAAAAAGGAATTTCAGCCATGGACACTTTCCCTGGAGGAATTATAGAGATAGTTTATCAAACAACCCTTTATTTTTTCCGGCATAGCTCCTCCAGTTTCTGGGTCTGTTCCCGTTTGCCGATACACATGAGGGTGTCTCCGGGAAGTATTTTTTCGTGAACATCAGGGCTGCCGATCATCTCGACACCTCTTTGGATTGCGATGATGGTGGTTCCTGTCCTGGATCGTATCTGGGATTCAAGGATCGTCTTTTGCGCCAAAAAACTTCCGGGTTCAACCTTTATCCAGTCAATACGGATACTTTTTAAAAGCAATTCCATACGGTCATCGGTTACCGGCTGATAATCGACGCCCAAAAGAATCGTGCTGATTTGACGGGCTTCCTCATCGCTGAGAGGAAGAGTAATATCAGGCTCATCCTGGTCAGGGTCTTTAAAATAATAAATTTCACGATGTCCTGTATGGTGGATGATAATAACGATCCTGGCACCTTGGGCGGTTTCAATGGCATAACTTCTGCCGATTCCGGGCAAGTCGCTGGTTTTTACTTTCATGAGCCTTTTCTCCTTCGAAATATTGAATACAATATGACCAAAACTAATTTTTCACGAACTATAAGCCAATTCGGTCTTATTTGGCAATGAAAAATGGTTCAATAATATCTTGAAATATACTGCAAAAATATGTATGGTTATCAAAATTTTGTTTTCATGCTTTGATAGTATTATCGGTCTTATCTGAGTATTAAGCGATAATTATTATGATGTTCGGAAACCCTTAAACGATGAATGGAGAAAACGACATGGATGAAGATGGTGGTAGTCCTCACTTATTGATATCCAAAGCGTTAATCAACAATCGATTTGAAAAAAGACCGCTTAAAACAGCAAGCGAAAAAAAGTTGCGGTTTTTATAGACTTCAGGAATAAGATATTGGCTCTTCGTGTAATGGTCTTGCCAAATTTTTTTCCTGAAGACTATAAATACTCGACATAACTTTTGACGGATGGTCAAATCTCCTCCGGCCGCCTGCGATCCAAAGCGGTGCGTGTCAAGGAGGTAACCCATGAAAATGCCGCTCATTTCTGAATCCTTGCAGGAACATCTCACCCTGCAAAATGATCAGGAAATCCAAAATATCTGCCATGCGATGCATCCTGCTGATTTGGCAGCTCAATTCGACGAATTGCCTTTTGAACAAAGCGTTGAAATAATATCCAAGCTCAACCCCGAATGTAGCGCTCAGGTTTTGGGGCACATGGATTATGATGACCAGCGGGACATTGCCCTGCGTTTACCGGATCAAAAGCTGGCTGCGGCTATCGCCCTTATGTCTTCTGACGACCGGGTGGACCTGATTCAATCCCTGCCTGAAGATCGTGGTGAAACTATTTTACATCTATTGGCAAAAACCGAGCGCGAGGATATCCGCAGGCTTTGTTCTTACCATGATGATACCGCCGGCGCCATCATGACTTCCGAATACGCCACTCTCACTCCGGAGCTGACCGCTCGTCAGGCCATCAATAAATTGCGCCTGGAAGCACCTGATAAGGAAACCATCTATTATGCCTATGTGATTGATTCCCAACGCCGTCTTTTGGGGTTGATATCCTTGAGACAGCTGATTCTGGCCAAGCCGGATACCATAGTGGAATCTTTCATGCGTCGTGAACCGGTTGTGGTGAGTGTTAATGAAGACCAGGAGGAAGTTGTGCGCAAGATGGCCAAATACGACCTTCTGGCCATTCCGGTCATCAATGGAAACGACTCCCTGGTTGGTATCGTTACCTTTGATGACGCTCATGATGTCACCGAAGCTGAAGCTACTGAGGATTTCCATCGCATGGGTTCCATTGCCAATGATATCGGCGCGGATTCCTTGATGAATATCAGTTTAAAAGATGCCAGTATCTGGCTGATGATTCAAAAGCGACTTCCCTGGCTTTTGGCTCTGGTCTTCATGAACATTTTTTCCGGGGCAAGCATCGCCTTTTTTGAAGATACTATCCAGGCTGCAGTGGCTCTGGTCATTTTTCTTCCTTTGTTAATCGGCAGCGGAGGTAATGCCGGCGCGCAATCAGGAACCCTTATGGTGAGAGCCCTGGCGTTGGGAGATGTTCGTATAAAGGATTGGGTACATCTTTTGGGCAAAGAGATTTTAATCGCCCTGGCGATTGGTATTGTCATGGGTCTGGCTGTTTCAATGATCGGTATTTTCCGTGTCGGAGCAAGTATAACCGTCGTGGTGGCTTTGACCATGGTGTTGAATGTAATTTTCGGCAGCTTGCTGGGAATGTCGCTTCCTTTCTTATTAACCCGTTTCAAAATGGATCCGGCAACTGCCAGTGCTCCCCTGATTACTTCTTTGTGCGACATCGGAGGAGTACTGATTTATTTCAGCCTTGCCACCTGGTACCTGGGTTTCTAAAATTTATAGTCACTATTGCTTGAACGAAAAGTCCAAATATTTTTTTAATCAGTTTTTTTGGGTGACAATTGACAGAAACTATGTTAAAGGTTACCCAAATTGATATGGAGAAACCAATGATTTACCCTATTGAGATCACACATTTTGCTTATGCAGCGCAAAGCGCCGCCGCGGCCGCAGCAGCCGGGCGGCTCGTTGTCCTGGTAGGAGGGCATGCTTCTTAAAGCAAAAAAACCCATAAAAAAACCAGGGCTGCGGGCGAAACCCCGCAGCCCTTACTTTTCAAAGGGCTGTGAAAAATCGCAGCCCTTTTTGTTTGAAAATGGATTTTTCAAAAAAAATGATAAGGAAAGGTTGATTTATCATGCGAACCAATATCGTTCATATCGGCGCCGGAGAACTGACATATGAGATTCGAAACATTGTCCGGATCGCTGAAAAGATCCGCGATCTGGGAATCCCCGTTAAAATGGAAAATATCGGTGACCCCGTAGCCAAAGGAGAAAAAATTCCCGACTGGATGAAAAATATCGTATCGGAACTTGCGCTGGATAACAATTCCTACAGCTATTGTCCTACCCAGGGAGTTCTGGAAACCCGAAAGTATCTGGCCGACTTCAATAACAAAAAAGGCGGGGCTCAGATTTGTTATGATGACATTATTTTTTTTAACGGACTTGGCGATGCCATCACCAAAGTCTATACTTTTTTAAACAGAACCGCACGGGTCATAACACCATCACCCACTTACACCACACATTCATCATCAGAAGCCGCACATGCAGGTCTTCCCCCGGTATGTTACCCGCTTGATCCCGACAACGGATGGCACCCTGATATCAGCGAACTTCGAAAAAGGGTCAAATACAACCCAGCCGTAGCCGGAATATTACTGATCAATCCTGATAATCCGACAGGCGCCGTATTCTCGGAACAGATCCTGGCCGATATCGTATCAATTGCCAAAGATTTTGACCTATTTATTATCGCAGATGAAATTTATCAAAATCTCACCTTTAACGGGGCTAAAACAGTTCCACTTTCACAGGTGATCGGGAATGTCCCGGCCATATGCATGAAAGGTATTTCCAAAGAACTTCCCTGGCCGGGGGCACGATGCGGCTGGATCGAAGTCTACAACGCCGATAAAGACCCGACTTTCGGTAAATATATCGGAAGCATTCTAAATGCCAAAATGGTGGAAGTCTGCTCCACGACACTTCCCCAGATCGCCATACCCAAAATTTTCGAACATCCGCAGTACCCGTCATTTCTGAAAATGAGACAGAAAAGGTATGAAAAATTTTCTAAAATCGCTTTCGATCGATTAAAGAAGGTTCCCGGCGTTATTGTTAACCGACCTGAGGGGGCTTTTTATATGGGGGTTGTTTTTGAAGACGGAGCCATAAACCATCAACAGCATCTTCCGATAAAAAGCAGGGAAATCCGGGAACTGGTTGAAAGCCTGATAAATGTTCCAGGTGTTGCCCCGGATAAACGCTTTGTATATTATCTTCTCGCTTCTACGGGAATTTGTGTTGTGCCATTGACATCATTCAGCACCGAGATAAACGGCTTTCGTATGACTCTGCTTGAACCTGATGAAGACATTTTTACGGAAAACATCAATATACTGGCAAATGCCATAGAAGAGTATATTCATTCATCTAAAGGGCTTATTGTATCCGGGGCGGACAGCCTTTTCAGTAACCAGTCCATAGAGTGGGCAAAAAATTATAATTAAAACCTTGTATAAGCGATTTTGTCAGCAGCTATCCGTCATTCCAGCGGAGGCTGGAATCCAGGAGGTGAACCCAACAACCTGGATACCGGCCTTCCGTCAAGTTAAGGTAATGGTAAGGTACAAAGAAACCGTCATTTTGGGAGGCCGACACCGTACTCTGTTGTTTGGCAGACAATCATTTGTCGACGAAAAATCTCGGCTCCTGTTGACTCAGAGGCTTTATCTTAATGCGAGTCGCTCCCTTAGAATGACAAGCAAAGGGTTGCTTGCTTGTTCCTTGTATCATTAATCAAACAGGAATAGTGACAACGGGCACTATAGTGCATTTAATCACTTTTTCCGCAACACTTCCGAAATCAAAGTGACTCTCGCTTCCTTTACTGGTCATGATCACCAGGTCAATTTTTTCCTTCTGAACCAGATTTAAAATTTCCTTGGCAGGATCACCCACGGCAATGTGTTTGATGTAAAGCGGGCAAGCATTGAGAAAATTTTCGCAGAGTTCATCAAGACGCTTTTCAGCCATTTCAGTTTCCCACTTTTTCATCTTTTCGAAGTCAGATGGATCATACTCACCATATGACGCTCCGAATGCCGGATAATCTCTCATGACATAAAGGATATGAATTGCAGCTCCATATTTTCCGGCAAGGGATGTTACATAGGGAAGCGCTTTGGCAGCATTTTCAGAAAAATCCGTGGGCCATAAAATTTGCTCGAATGTCATCATTACCCTCCTTTTTTTCATTATCATTTTTGTCGCCAATATAAATTTTTACGAAGATAGCAGCTCAGCTTCAATCAGTCTTTATCTCCTTAAAGGAAATGTTTCAAGATTAAATATGAGTGTAACCTGTTTGTGTGAAATCCGATTTTTCTGTAGGTGCGAATTCATTCCCACTTAAAAATCCGGCACGGATTTACAGAAATTCCTTAGAGGCCCCCAGCAACTTTTTTCCTGGGGGAACGGGCATAGACTCTATAATGGACAACGGGGTTCACATTGTGCGAATGAATTCGCACCTACAATTGAGCACAAGTCTTTTCACACAAACAGGTTACACTCCTATATTTTTTACATAAAACTAGTTAAAATAAGTCAAAGGCTATTTTCTTGACACAATATAACACCTTATGATAATTATTTACAGTTGATGAAATAAGGGACATTCAGCATTAATTCTATGTCTAGATAATTTTCCGGAGGGATGATGAAACAAAAGACGGATCTTAAAAACAATATGGACAATTCGGAACCACCGGACAATAATGATATTATCGACCCGATGGAAGGAGTTGAAAAACCTCATGATGAGGAAGAAATTATTGTACTCAAAGAAGAAATTGAAGTCTCCCCGGAGGAAAATGAGGATATCATCGACCTGACCGATGAAGTCTCAATGATTTCTCAGGAGGAATCGACCAAAATCACAGAAACTATGGATGCTGCCATAGAACGTGTCATTCGTAAAATATTTGCCGAAAAAATCGATTTTATGGTCAGAGAGGCCATTAAAAAAGTGTTGGCGGAAGATATCGAGAAACTTCATCAACAAATTTTACATCAACATGAAGAAAAGGCTTGAGCCAACAATTTGCTTGGCAGTCCAGGCTATGTTAAAACTTTTATTGACTACATAAAAACGCCGGGGATTAAATTCAATCCCCGTTACTTATTTTGGTGGTTGGGAAATAATTTAAGATTCTGATAAATCAAACTGTTATCCATTTATTTAGGAGTATGACCCCATGAGTTCCAACCTGCTTGCCAAGGGATATGAACCGTCGGATGTTGAAAAACGGTGGTCCCGTTATTGGGAAGAGAAAAAAATGTTTTCAGCCAGGGAGCAAAGCGATCAAAAAAGCTATTCCATAGTGATTCCCCCCCCTAATGTCACAGGGGTTCTGCATATGGGACATGCGTTGAACATTACCCTCCAGGACATTCTCTGTCGTTACCGAAGGTTATTGGGAGATAATGTTTTATGGATGCCGGGGACAGACCATGCGGGAATTGCCACGCAAAATGTTGTGGAAAGACAACTTGCCGGGGAAAATACGAGCCGGCATGACCTGGGAAGGGAAAATTTCATAGAAAGAGTATGGCAATGGCGTGAGCAATATGGAAGCAAAATCATCAACCAGCTCAAACGTCTGGGAGCTTCGTGTGACTGGGACCGCGAACGTTTTACCATGGATAAAGGACTTTCCAGAGCGGTTCGGACTGTTTTTGTAAAATTATATGAAGACGGACTGATTTACAGGGGAAGCTACATCATCAACTGGTGTCACCGTTGCCACACTGCATTGGCAGACCTGGAAGTCGAGCATGAAGACCATCAAGGACATCTGTATCATATCCGTTATCCTTTTATTAATGGTAACGGGGGTATTGTGGTGGCTACTACCCGTCCTGAAACCATGCTGGGAGATACAGCAGTGGCGGTGCATCCGGAAGACAGCCGTTATCTGGGGTTACCCTCTGAAAAAGTCATTTTGCCGCTCATAAACAAAGCAATTCCAATTATCCGGGATCAATACGTGGCCATGGATTTCGGCACCGGCGCATTAAAAATTACTCCCGCCCATGATCCCAACGATTTTGAAGTCGGTATTCGCCATAATCTTCCAAAAATTAAAGTTATCGGAGATGATGGCCTGATGACTGACGAAGCCGGAGATTTTAAAGGCCTCGAACGTTTCGAGTGTCGCAAAGCGGTTGTTGCAGCCCTGGAACAAGAGGGATTTCTGGTAAAAATCGAACCCCACCAACACAGTGTTGGCCATTGTTATCGATGTAAAACCGTTGTGGAACCTAATTTGTCCATGCAATGGTTTATCAAGGCAAAACCCCTGGCAAAAAAGGCCCTTGATGCCGTAAAAAATAAAGACACAAAAATCATTCCGGAAATGTGGATTAAAACCTACAATGACTGGCTGGAAAATATACGGGACTGGTGTATTTCTCGTCAGATATGGTGGGGCCATCAGATTCCGGCATGGACCTGCCAGAATTGCGGAGACCTGATAGTGGCCATGGAAGCTCCTGAATCCTGCAAAGGCTGCGGAAAAAATAATTTGGCACGTGAAACGGACGTTTTGGACACCTGGTTTTCCAGCGCACTCTGGCCCTTTTCTACCATGGGGTGGCCGGATCAAACACCTCTTTTGAAAACATTTTATCCCACCAGTGTTCTTGTAACCGGTTTTGATATTCTTTTTTTCTGGGTGGCCCGAATGATGATGATGGGTATTCAGTTTATGGGAGACGTGCCTTTTAAAGACGTGTACGTTCATGCCCTGGTCCGCGATGAAGACGGCAAAAAAATGAGTAAATCAAAAGGAAACGTCATCGATCCTCTGGTGGTCATAGACCAATACGGCACGGATGCTTTCCGGTTCACCCTTGCTGCTTTTGCCGCACAGGGCCGGGATGTTAAAATGTCGGAAAAACGAGTCGAGGGGTACCGCCACTTTGTCAACAAACTCTGGAACGCTGCCCGTTTCGCTTTAATGCACGTGGACCAGGCGCCGGAAAGCATTGCTCCCGAAAGTCTTCAGGACCGATGGATATTATCGCGTCTGAATCGTGTGTCTATTAGTGTTTCCGATGCACTGGACAACTATAAGTTCAATGAAGCTGCGAGTGAACTTTACCAGTTTATATGGCATGAATTCTGTGACTGGTATATAGAAGCCATTAAACCTGTCCTTTATGGAAAAATGGGAGATAACGCCAGGGAATCCACCAAAGGAGTACTGTGGCTGGCGTTGCAAAATACCCTTACGATACTTCATCCTTTCATGCCCTTTGTTACGGAAGAAATCTGGCATAAGCTTCCCGGCACCAAAGGCTCCATCGTGACCGCAACCTATCCTTCAAAAAAACAGGATCACACTGTTATGGTTGAGGATACAAGTGCGGAGACCGAAATGGCTCTTATTGTGGACATTATTACCGGTATCCGAAATATTCGGGGTGAAATGAACATTTCACCATCGCAACCTCTGGATGTCAAGATTCAGGCTCAGGACACTAAAATTAAAGAAATCATATTGACGCACCAGGACATCATCAACGATCTTGCAAGACTTGACTCGCTGTCGGTCCACGAATCGGAAAAACGTCCAAAAACATCTGCAGCCTCAATAGTCAATGGTGCTGTCATTTATGTCTCTCTTGAAGGAATTATTGACTTTGAGAAAGAAACCCAGAGGCTGGAAAAGGAAATTAACAAACTTTCCAAAGAGCTGATTTCAACTTCCAAAAAACTTCACAATGAGGATTTTCTGAAAAAAGCCCCTCAAGAGGTAGTGGAAAAGGTGACAGAAAAGCATGATACTCTCTGTGAAAGACAAAATAAATTAAAAGTAAACCTGGAAAAAATCAACGCCCTTCGGGAATAATAACACGTCACAGGATAGTATGCACACCTTGAATGAGCTTATAGAACTTGCTCTTAAAGAAGATATCGGATCCGGGGATATCACAACCGATGCGACCGTATCACCTGATACTGATGGCACGGGAGATGTTATTGCCAAGGATGATTTCATTCTGGCGGGGCTGGATGTAGCCCGAAATGTGTTTACCTGTCTGGACCCTCAAGTCTTTTTTTCCACGACTTTTAAAGATGGGGCCATCGTGAAAACCGGCCAGATTGTTTTTTCAGTGCAGGGAAAACTATGTGCCATTTTAAAAGCAGAACGAACGTCTTTGAATTTTATCCAGCGATTGTCAGGTATTGCTACGTTAACCCGCACTTATGTCGACCGGCTCAAAGAAAGCAATGTTCGTATTGTTGACACCCGAAAGACAACTCCCGGATGGAGGGTACTTGAAAAATACGCTGTAAAAATCGGGGGCGGGTCGAACCACCGCACGGGGTTATTTGACGGTGTTTTAATAAAAGACAACCATATTTCTGCGTGTGGAGGAATCAGGACGGCCGTGGATAGGGCAAGAAAGAGGATACATCATCTGGTTAAAATCGAGGTGGAAGTTACCGATATGGCCGAATTGGCAGAAGCACTTTCTGCCGGTGCGGATGTTATCATGCTCGACAACATGACACGGGATCAAATCCGAAAAGCAGTTAAGAAAATCAACTCCAGGGCGCTGGTAGAAGTTTCCGGAGGTGTAAATTTGGACAATCTCGCTCAATTGGCGGAAACGGGTGTTGATTTCATTTCGGTTGGGGCTTTGACTCATTCAGCAAAAAGTGTCGACATGAGTATGAAAATCCGAAATCATTAAAAAAGCGACGGCCCGGCATATAATCAATGTTTCCCATTCGAGATACCATACCATCTAAAAACTATCCGATTGTTACGCACTCGCTTATTGCCGTCAACGTTTTATGTTTTTTAATCCAGCTTTCTCAGGGGGCGGACTTTGAACGCTTTGCTTATGTATATGGCCTTGTCCCGGCAAGATACACGGTTCCGCATATTGCATCGTACTTTACTTTCGGCCAGCAGGCCTTTGCATTTATTTCCTTTATGTTTCTTCATGGCGGTTTTATGCATATTCTCGGCAATATGTGGTTTCTGTATATTTTCGGCGACAATGTCGAGGACCGTCTTGGCCCTTTCCGATACCTGATTTTTTATGTCTTATGCGGAATCCTTTCCGGACTTTCTCATTTTTTTCTCAACCTCCATTCCAATCTTCCCACCATAGGAGCCAGCGGTGCAATCGCAGGAGTTATGGGAGCCTATTTTATCCTTCACCCGACCTCCAAAATACTCACTTTGGTCCCGATTCTGATTATTCCTTTCTTTTTTGAAATACCGGCTTTTTTTTTCATAGGCATCTGGTTTATTTTTCAGTTTATCAGTGCAACCTCAAGCCATGGTGATGTCAGCGCAATTGCCTGGTGGGCGCATATCGGCGGATTCGTTTTCGGGATCATTTTGCTGAAAGCCTTCCGAGCATTTCCTTCCACAGGACTGTCGGACCATTTCAAACATGCCACTGAAAAGAAAAAATCATTCAGCCTGCAAGTCATTCACCCGACAGGGCCTTTGGATGATCCCAACCTGTATGGCACTATTTTTATTTCACCCTATGAAATCCAACATGGAACAAAAAAACTTGTCAATATCCCATGGGGTTTCCAGAAACGTCTCTATCGTGTTGTTGTTCCCCCCGGAATCGAACCCGGCAGTAATCTTCGGCTGAAAAACCTTGGAAAAATTAAGCCGGACGGACAACGAGGAGATCTTCTTCTTAAGGTGGTTGTCGGGGACAGATAAATCAACCAGGGAAATTTTCATTCAGACATTAAACATAAATATATAAGGAGCCCCTCATGAATCAGAGCAACCTGGATGAATCCGGGAAACAGTTTTTATTGAAGTTGTTCGAAGCATCAAATGGAGATGCTTCCGCCAAGGTGTCCATGTATGAAATAGGCGAGACCTTGGGTATGGACCGCAGTCAGGCCAATTTTATCACTACTGAGCTGGTTGGTTTTGATTATGTTGAAATCCGGACATTGAGTGGTGCAATAGGAATAACCGAGCAGGGTCTGGATGCTGCCGGAAATCTGGGAGCAGAAGGCGGCAAACAAAAAGAAAAAACTTTGTGTCTGGGAACCGAGCCCATATTGGACGGGGTTGGCAAAAATGCCTGTGATACAATGGTAGCCAAAATAAAATCCAGGGCAACAAAATTAAGTCTTGATTTTGACGTCATGGCTGAAATGATGGCTGATTTGAAAACCATCGATGCACAACTCAGTTCCCCGAAACCTAAAACAATTATCATAAGGGAAAGCTTTCGATCTGTTCAATCAATATTAAAAACAGCAGGCGACAAGGAAATTGCAGGGAGTATACAAGAACTAATCGAATAAAGAGGTGTGTGGTTTGCAATCGTTGGTCAAAGAGTCCTGATTCACGTGCATAAGGAGGTTTTTGATTGGTTTCGGACAATTACACAAAACTTGTTTCGAAAAACCTCGAAGCGTTATATAATAAGACTTCTGATGGTTTGGAGGATGCATTAAACGCAAAAAAAGCCGGAAATGAATTTTTTTTCCGGGCTTTTGGAAAAGATTGCCGTATCAGTCCCCATGGCATCTTTCTTGATAAAGATAAACAAACAGGGGTGTTGGGTATTCTGATTTCACTCTATGGGCTTTACACAACCCATAGGCCTTGCGTGCTGGAGCCCTTTAAAGCATTTAAAGAATTTGCCGATACCATGCCGTATGTGCCTGCATTTGCTAACCATACGGAGCAAATTCTGGTACCTGAAGTCCACAAAATCAGAATACTGCGCAAAAAAATTATTAATCAATTAAACGGACAGGACGCACCGGTTGAAATTCCCGGGGACTTTTCCATGGTGCTTTACCCCCTTCCTAAAATTGCATTATGTTATATTTTTTACGAGGCGGATGAGGATTTTGAAGCAGGAGTCACGTGTCTTTTTTCCAGCAATGCATCCTGTTTCATGCCTGTTGATGGCCTTGCCGATGTCGGTGAGTACAGCTCCAGAAGAATTCTTGAAATTGCAGCACAGGATCGATGATGTCAAAGCGTATTAAAATATTTCTAATTGCCATTTGCCTATCAGGTTGTTTTCTTATTTTTGCTGTGCTGGGTGTTCTTGTTTATCTTCATTCCGATCATGCAGGAAATCAAATTCAGGCAAGGATCAATGACCGGATACCCGGTAAAATCATGTTTAAAGAGTATACGCTTTCTTTGGCCAAAGGACGGATAGAACTTGGAAACATTCTCCTGGAAGATCCCCAGGGCCGGATAGTAGCAGGCATAGACCAGCTTGTGTTTCAGGTTATATGGAGAGAACTTTTTAATCGTGATATCGCCATCGGGCAAATTCTAATTACAAATCCACAGGTCAAGCTTATTGTCGATCCCGATGGCAGCCTCAGCCTTTTGCGAGTATTTGCTCCCGAAAAGACCGAAGAATATCCGGCAATCCCTGAAAAGCCGGATCAACCCGGCTCCGACCTCCCTTTTAACCTGGTAATCCAAGACTTTCTCCTGGAAAACGGAGCTTTCATATATGAAAACGAATCACATGGCTCAAAGGCAAACCTTGACAATATCCGCCTGAGTATTTCCGGAGACCTCGGTGAGGAAAACTGGTTAATTGATTTATCGACCGGCAAAGGGGCTATTGAGGGTCCCGGGGTTCTTTCCAAGATTGAAATGCTTAAGTTTTCAGCCTCTGTAGCGGGAGAAGAAATCAGCAACCTTAAACTTGAAGTCAAAACCCCATCATCGAATATTTCTCTTGCAGGAGCCGTCCGGCATTTTTTGTCCGAACCTGAACTCGAACTTATTATGAACCTGGGCATTGATTTGCCTGAACTTCGTGAAATGTTTTTTCTGGAACGTGAATATACAGGAAATATCGCGGTACATATCCTGGCAAAAGGTCCAGTAAAAAACCCTGAAATATCCCTTAATCTGATACATTCCGGCGGAAAACTGGGTGATCTGAACATCAAAGAATCGAACATTCAGGCCATGCTTGAAGACAGGATTGTCCGTTTGGCTCCGATGGAGGTAAATTTTGCTACCGGAAATATCCACGTTGACGCAAAATCAGACCTTCGGGAGGTTTTTCCGGAAGGGTTCCTGGTTGAACCAAAAAGTTTTGAGGCTCTTTCCTTTGATGTGAACATGACGGTCAACGATGTGAATCTTAAAGATGCACTCGGGGAAAAGTTTGAAGGCAAAGGACGAATAGATGGTTCCATAATTGCCGGAGGAAAAGGAATATCAGCGGAAAATGCCATTGGCGATCTGCAGGTGAACCTTGCGGGAATTGAAGTAACCACAGGTCCTATCTCACCTATTGATATCCATATTAATTCCAGGGCAAGTTTAAATCAGGGCGAGGCTGTTCTGGATGGTCTTGAAGTTCATGCCGGTCCCACCAAACTATCGGCCACCGGACGTTTTGATATAAAATCAAAAAATATAGAATCCCATCTTAAACTTAATTCAAAAAACCTTGCCGACACTCTTGCCCCTCTGGGGGTCAAAGGAGCACAGGGTGCGGTAAACCTTGAAGCAAAAGCTTCGGGGACTTTGAAAAAACTAATAGCGGATCTTCAATTGACTGGAACAAATCTTGCCACCCATGAGTTTCGTATTGGAAACATTAATATTTCGGCAAAACTTTCCGAAGGCAACCTTTTGATTCAAAAATCGGCGTTACAAAATCAAATGTCACGCCTTGAGGTTTCAGGATCCATTGGTATTTTTGATCAGCATGGCCTAAAACCTCCTGATGATCAGACTATTGACCTAACCATCAATGCTGATCCGGTTTTTCTGGAGAATTTTATCGACCAGGCAGAGGCAAAGATTTTTTTGAATGCTCAAGTTAAAGGGACAATAAAAAAACCCAGTGGAAATTATGAGCTAAAGGCCGAAAACATCAATTTCAGTGGCCAAAACATAGAAGCGGTTCTGATGAAAGGAAATTTAACGGACGAAAAAATCAACTTTTCTCCTTTTCAGATTCTTTTGTCATCAGATCAGTCCATTGATGGTTCCGGATGGATTTCCACAGACAAGAAATTTCAGTTTCAACTTTTTTCAGAAGGTATTTTTTTAAATCAAATCAACAAGATTCGGGAACAAAACGTTGCGGAGGGCATGATCGTTCTTGATATCACGGGAGAAGGCAATCTTGATGATCCCCGAATTAATGGGGTACTGGCCATTAAAAATCTGGCTGTAAACAAAAAAGTATTAGGGGATGTTCAGGTGGATTTGCAGATAGAAAATTATTTAGCGAATGCCGCCGGCCGCCTTAATTTTGATTTTTCTGCAACCTATCATCTGAACAAAAAAGATTTTACTTTAGACATTCATTTTGATGAAACAGATCTTTCGCCTTATTTCAACCTGGCGGATTTAAAAGATTTTTCAGGTAAAATTACCGGAAACATGCAGGCTTCCGGAAATACATCGGACATCAAACAAACCAGCGGTGCGGGAGAAATTTCACTCCTGAATCTAATGATGAAAGAACAGGAATTGATCCATGCTGAAAACTTCGAAATTGTTTTCAAAAACAATCAGATTTTGATACCCGGCTTAAAAGTTCGTCTGCTGGAAGCCGGAAATTTAAACCTCGAAGTCAATGCCGATCTTGACGGGCCACTGCAAGTAAAAACCGACGGTATAATTCCTCTTCAGGGCCTGCAAATGGTGACAAGTAATCTTCCGGATATTACAGGCGAAGTCAACATATCTTTCAATGTTGGGGGAACAACAGCAAAGCCCGATATTCACGGTGAAATCCTTCTGAACCGGATCGGGTTCACGATACCGGAACTTTTCCAAAAAATTCATGATGTCAGTGGACGGATTATCATCACCCCTGAAGCCTTGAATTTTGACAAAATTCAGGGAAACCTGGACACTGGCCGGCTCCAATTGTCCGGGCAGGTGAATCTCAAGCACCTGACCCCTGAAAGGATACAACTGGATATTGCCGCCAGGGAACTTCCAATAAAAGTACCCGACACCCTGAATGTTGTGCTTCAATCAAACTTAAGGCTTTCAGGAACACCTGAAAAGGTTTTTCTTGAAGGCGAACTGCTTGTCCTCGAAGGGGTCTATTATAAAGATATCAATGTCAGTCTTGTGGAAGGTATTACCCAAAGAAGAAGGCAAATATCCCCTCAAAAGTCTGCTTCAACACATCCGATGCTGAAAAACCTGAACCTGGACGTGTCAGTTCGCCGAAGAAATCCCTTTTGGGTGGATAATAATCTGGCTTACCTTGATGTCAATCCGGATATGCGTATCACCGGGACTGCAGATCAACCCTTAATCCAGGGCCGAACCACCATAGAATCAGGCACGATCCAATATCAAAGAAAGACATTTACCGTTCAAAAAGGGGTCATTGATTTTATAAATCCTTATGAGCTTGAGCCGACAATGGATATAGAAAGTACCGTAAAAGTCAGAAAGTGGCTCATTACCATGACTCTTTATGGTACGCCGGATAACATGGTACTTACATTCGCCTCTGATCCGCCCGAAGAAGATGGAGATATTATTTCCCTTCTGGTACTTGGAAAAACAACCAGGGAGCTGATAAGCAGCGAGGGGGGAACAAGCCAATCTGCAGAACAGATGGCTGCTGAATTAATAGCAGGCACATTTGGTGAAGACATTAAGAAAATTGCCGGTCTGGATATTTTAGAAGTGGATACGGAAAGAGATGATGATTTAAACGAGGAATCAGAAGGTGTAATGGTAACCGTGGGCAAAAAGCTTTCAGACCGGCTTACAGTCAAATATGCGTTGGATTCCAGAACAGGTGAAATGATTCAGCGGGCCATTTCAGAGTATCAATTATTGGAAAATATAATACTCAGTGCTTTTCAGGATTCCGCCGGTATCTTTGGAGGAGAAATCCAATACAGACTGGAATTCAGATAGAATAACAACTGATTTACGAGGAAACATGCATAGGTTCATAGGACTGGCCATTTCACTCTTTGGATTAATAATATTTCTATCATCTCAGGTCAGATCGGAAGAAATACCTCAATCACAAATCGACGCACCTATAGTCTCAGATATTCTTATTCAAGTGACGGATATCAAAAAAGATGAGCACACCCTTCTGGAAATTGCCGAGAATCTGATTCATCTAAAAAAATCAGAACCCTTTTCCCCGAAACTTTTAGAAAATTCCATCCAGGCCCTGAAGTTGTCAAAAAAGTTTTCTCATATCCATGTTGATTCCGAAGATAGCCATGAGGGTATATCGATTATTTTTTCCCTGACCCCGTTTCGTTATATCAAAGATATTAAATTTTCAGGTGCTTACCCTGTATTTGAACAAAGAATTCTAAATGCAATCAATCTCTATACCGGCGATGCCTTTATGCCTGATGAACTTGATCATCAAAGACAGTTGATTAAAAATCTTTTTATAGATGAAGGCTTTTTCGAACCCGAAGTAAATACAGGCATTCAGACAGACCCGGTCGACGGCAACGTTGCTTTGACATTTGATATTCAAAAAGGCAGATACCTTCGGTTAAACCAGATCAGGTTTATCGGCAATCACAGCATTTCATCCGGCAGGCTTGGACTTAAAATGAAAACCCGGCAAAATGCTTTTCTTCCGGGAAACCGCGGCCGCTTTGTTGAAAAAGAGTTGATCGCTGACATTAATCGACTGGTTCAGTTTTACCGAAAAAAACACTTCGCTGATGTCAAAATCAACTATGAAATTGAAAAAGATTTTGAAAACCAGGATGTGGTAGTTCTGATCACCATTGAGGAAGGACCGTATTACGAGGTTAAATTCGAAGGCAATAAAACGTTCTGGGACCTTACACTTAAAAGTGACGTGGTTATTTTTGATGAGAAAAACCTTCACGACATGGGACTTCGAAAAAGCATCCGCAATATGAAGGCCCGATATCTGAAATCAGGATTCTGGGAAACACAGATCAATATTGAAGAAACGCAGGAGTTAAAAAATAACCGGCCTGTACGAAAAGTTACGTTTAAGATTGCCGAGGGTACACGCTATGAAGTGGAAAATGTAAAAATCTCCGGAAATACCCACTTTGACGATAAAAACATTCTAAAACAGATGCTTACCCGTCGACCCGGAATTTTTGATCCCGGATACTATATCCCCGAAACGCTGGAATTGGACGTCATTGCGATTAAAACCCTGTATGCGCAGGAAGGTTACATGGAACCGTTGATCCGGTCGGATGCCGTTTTATCCGAGGACAAACAAAATGCCACGGTTTTAATCGACATTGAAGAAGGACATAGAACCCTGGTTGGGACAACGTCAATCCGGGGGTTGACCGTTTTAAGCGAAAAGGAGGCTTATGATGCCATTTCACTTAAGCCTGGTCTGCCCTTTAGAAATTACATGGTTAGAAGTGATGAAAATACCCTTTCAGGCCTGATTTCTTCCCACGGCTATCCTCATGTGAAAGTCACCGGAAAGGTTGATTTCAGCCAAAACCGAACAAAAGCCGATGTTATGTTTGCGGTGGATGAGGGCCCTTTTGTCAGGATGGGCCAAATTTATTACTCCGGTAACTTTCGTACAAAAGAATATATTGTATCAAGAGAAATCGAAATGAATCCCGGGGCCCCTTTCTCTTTAGGACGGATGCTTGAAGGACAGCGAACCATTCGTGATATGGAAATTTTCAATGAAGTTCAATTCAGGACCATCGGATTGAGAGAAAAAGCAGAGGATATCCATCTTTTTGTCGAGATGGAAGAGAAAAAACCCTACTACATTCAGACAGGGTTGGGATATCAGACAGATCTCGGCACATATATCAATCTCAAAGCCGGCGACCGCAATTTGCTGGGAAGAAACAAGGATCTTTGGTTTGGCGGATCATTAAGCGAAATTGGTTACCGGGGGGAAGCATGGTATTCGGATCCGAGGTTATTCAGAGCCGACATTTCAACTAGTTTGGGTCTTTTTACTGAAAAAAAGGAGGAGTTTAACAAAAATTTTGGTGTCAAAATTTACGGAGCATCCTTGGGTTTTTCCCGAAAGTGGACCTCACAGTTGAGCACCGGACTTTCTGTTCGATATGAAAACCGAAAAAAATATGACATTAATAGAACTGATGTCGATATTGACGAAGATGATGAGGCTTTATTCCGCTCCAGAAATCTGATTGTCGTGACGCCGTCTGTCGCCTACGACACACGGGATTCCGTCATAAGGCCCAGAAGTGGCTTATTCACAACGATTTCAGCAGATATTTCACAGGGAATTAATGATGATCTGGACAGTTTCATCAAGTATAATATGGATGGCCGCTATTTCAGGACATCGAAATCCATCCCATGGCTGACATTGGCATGTCTGGGCCGTGTCGGATACATTGATCCCCAGGGTAACGTGCAGGATGTACCCGATGATCAGCTTTTTTTCCTGGGGGGTACCTCGGATGTAAGAGGATTCAAGGAAAACATGCTGCTTTTCGATGCCAACAAAGATCCTGTAGGCGGTCGTTTCTCCATGGCCGGCAGTCTTGAGGCCAGAATCGACTTAGGGGGAAACTTCGAGTTGACCACATTTGTTGACGCCGGCCGTATCGAAAACACGGAGATTTCCTTTGATGATACGGATATACGAACATCCGCGGGCATTGGCCTTCGTTACATCACTCCCATCGGCCCCATTGGGTTGCTTTATGGCCATAAGCTGGACAGAAAAAATGGTGAAAGCCCAGGCAGACTTCATTTCTCACTGGGCTATACCTTCTGATCTAAGATATTGCCGTATGAGTCATTTTCTTAACCGCAGCCATATATTCATTAAAACCATGAATTAAAATGTCGTTATGATTGGCTCTTTGAATTTTCAAAAAAGTTTTCTTTTGGGCCGGGGATGCATCAAATAGTGCCTGTCCATCACTAAAGGGAATAATCTGGTCCATTTCCGCATGGATAATCAGTGTTGGGCCATGGTATGTTGTTATCTTATCGAGATTTCTAAATCCTTTTTTTTCGTCAAAGTTCAAAGCCGCTAGATTTACTCCCAACAAAGACAAAAGGGGTCCGGTAAACGCGAATCCGCTTTCAACAATAAGCCCTTTAATTTTGTCCGGATAGATAGCCGCCAATTCAAGAACGGATGCACTTCCTAAAGACCTTCCCATCAAAATGAGGTTCCCGGTAAAACCCCTTTCGGACAACCATTTGCAGGCAAATTCCAGGATAACATGACAATCTTTCATCATGGCCGAAACGCCCGGCGTGCCGGTAGACCGTCCATATCCTCTGTAATCCACAGGTAAAAAATTAATGCCCATTTGATTATACAATGGGCCCAAATCATCATAATCGGATGCCAACTCTCCATTGCCGTGAAAAAAGAGAATGTTGGGAAAGTCCATTTTATCCATGTGGAACCGCCCGCCTATGGAAACACCTTCCCCAACAGGAATCATAACACTCAAAACTGCTGAGGAAACATTTGAAACACCTCTCTCAGGACGAGGATGAAAAATGTATGCCAGAACTTCCGGCCGATCCAGTAATGAATAATCTGTTTTTGAAAAATCTTCCATATCTAACAACTCCAATCTTTAATTTGTTTTTTTCCATGAAAATTGTTTTTTTCTTCCAATACTTTTTATTGACAAGTTAGTTATAATAGAAAGTACACAAAAACAATAATTGCTTTAAAATATTTTCTTCAAACTGGAAATATCGAATTTTTAATGGATTTTTATACCATTGCCTGTTCAAATTTTTCACTTTTTTAATTTATTTATAATTTTTTACTTTATCAGATCATTATTAACTTGAAATTAATTACTCATGTACTATAATTACCAAATCATCCTATTTAAAAATAAAGTTATCAATTAATTCATGTGAATTATTATTATGAGATGTTTTGAGCTTGCCTTAATAATTGTCCATATTTCTATTCAGAACAGAAGAGGATTAAAAAAACATATTAAGATTTGAGCTTGCCATATATAGTAAGGTATAGATATTAACCCGTAAAACCAGGAGGTATTGTATGCAAAAAAATCTGTTGAAAAGCTTGATCTTTATCTTATCCGTAACATTTCTTTTCAGTTGTGCCGGCCCACAAACACCATTAACATTTCAGGCAAGCCAGCTTCCCGCCGACAGTTATCAACCCGGTGTGGATAATTTTATGGTAGTGCTTGACTCTTCTTCATCCATGGGAGACAGATATAACGGTCAGGAAAAGCTTGCTATCGCAAAAGCCGTAACCAGCAGCATGAACCTGACATTACCCGAATTGAATTTTACATCCGGAATGAGGACATTCGGGCATTGTGACTCTGTTTCGCGAGAACCCTCTCTTCTGGTTTACGGATTAACCCAGTATACCACATCCGGCCTTGGTTCCGCCATAGACGATGTGAACTGCGCCGGTGGTACCACCCCACTCGGTTCCGGCATTACCGGAGCGAATGAAGATCTTAAAGGAAGTTCCGGAAAAACCGCTTTGATTATTGTCAGCGACGGAAAAGATTTGCTTCATAGCCCACAAGCAGCAATGGACGCCATGGCGGCTGATTCTGGCGACAGGCTCTGCGTTTATACCATTCTTGTCGGAGATGATCCCAAAGGTGCGGCATCACTGGAACAACTCACCTCTGCTACCGATTGTGGTTTTGCCTCAACTGCCGATAACCTTATTTCCGCAGATGACATGGCTAATTTTGTAGAGAAGGTTTTCCTGGCTCCCGCACCTGTTGTTGCAGCGCCTGAACCTGTTATGGACAGTGATGGCGACGGCGTTCCCGATAATCTGGACAAGTGCCCAGGAACACCTGAAGGTGCCATTGTTGACGCTCAAGGTTGCTGGATCATTGGAAAAATACACTTTGATTTCGACAAATCCGATATCAAATCTGATGCCATTCCAGTACTCAGCGAAATTGGCGATGTCATGATGAAAAATACCGGCTTAAAAATGAATATAAACGGATTTACCGACAGCATTGGCAGTATGGAATATAACCAGGCATTATCCGAAAGACGCGCTCTGGCAGCCAAAAATTATCTGGTAGAGCAGGGAATTGACGGCGATCGTTTCTCCATAAACGGTTTTTCATATCTAATGCCCGTAGCCCCTAATGATACTGAAGAAGGCCGCAGAATGAACCGTCGGGTAGAATTTGCCCCATTCGAAGAATAACCAAATCGCAGTATAGAATATCGTTTGAGAGGGGAACCGGATGGTTCCCCTCTTATCTATTGCTTACCACTTGACAGTCTTAAGTTTTTTTTGATGGCCTAAACACCAATGCCATCGAGTAAAGACTTTGCTACTTCCATATCATAAGCCCTGCGGGGATCGAAAACTCCCGGGCCATTTTTATCATACATGCCTGACGCTTTTACAATGGCATCATAAGGGATCCAGCCATGTTCGTCCCAAAGTTCCGGAACATCTTTGTTCCACAAACGAAACCAAATGACCCCCTCTGATTTTTTAATATACATTCGAGTTTTTTTATTGTCCGGATAAGGATAATAGTAAACACCCTTGTCGTCTTGCATTATTTTTTTGCCTTTCAATAAAGAAATTTCTTTCAAAAATCACTTTGAAATCGACCATGCCCGTTAATAGCCTTTTAAATAAGGTTTGACAATAATTTTTTGATGAACCCATAAGAGCTAAATTAACCCCGATGTTGCAAAACAATAAGCATTTAAGTATTTCCAATGCAACACCGGGGTTAAATGTACAAAAATACAACCTGGTCTTCAACAGTATTTTATGTACGATTTTTTTTGAATATTCTTGACATTACATTATGCAGTGTTGTAACTTGAAACTTTCTTAATCACCTTTGTGTCGCAGGCTTTTATTCCTGCATTGTTAATCGAATCCTACGTCGTAAATGAATCTTTTCATTCGGACAATATAAAAAGGTATTTCCATATTCAAACCAAGGAGTATTTCGATGAGCGAATTTCTGCAAAATTTACGCGCTAAGCAAAATAAGCGCTATGACGGTAACCGAAGGCAATATCCTAACCCTCAATATCAGGACAGGCGTAACGAAAAAGATAATCGCAAGCAGCATCAAGTGGTGGCTACAGCGGTCGAAACTCTATCCGCTTCACTGGTTGAAAATTTGCCTGTGATAAAGACAATTCTTGAAGGAATTTCTGAAAACCAGAAAAAACTGGCCGAGGCGGAAGATCGTCGCGCCCGAGCTGAAGAACGCAAAGCAGTTGTTTTGGAAAGTATATTCGAATACGCCAAACAATATATCGGCGGCGGTATAAATTTTTCCGGTATTGATACAATTAAGATGCCCACGGAAAAACCCAAAGATACGGACATGTTTGCAAAAGAAACTGTTGCGGAACCTGAGCCGGCAGTTGAATTTGAAACCACAGAACCTTCTATTCCCGGTCGGGAAGAAGTCCTTGCTATGATCGGCGATATGCGCGAAAAAGGATCGACCTATGATCAAATCGCAAAGCATCTGGAGACGGAGGGAATCCCCACCTTTTCCCGTAAAGGTCTGTGGAGGGGACAAACCGTTCATCGTCTTTACCAGAAAATGACTTCATAGAGTCTTTTCTAACAATCATCTCTTAAAGAGCAAAAAGCCTGACGGAAACGCAACATTGTCTCGCACGATGTATTTTTATTTAAAGTGTTGGAAAAAACCCCGCACACAAAAATATCGATGTGCGGGGATATTTTTCCGGGATAATTCAGAATGGAGAACTCGTTCAGGAATCTTCCTCGAAATCAGCCGATTCATCATCCGCAATTTTAAGCGGTGACTCAAGCTTCAGACCGTCATCATTCCCAAAATCATCCTCATAATTATCTTCCAGAAGTTCGTCAATATTATCATCGGCATCATCATCTATATCATCGTCATTGTCCTCGTCATCAACATCTTCTTCTATGATGTAACCTTCCTGGTCCTTGGTCAGCCAATCCAGGTCATCAAAGATGATTTCGGTACTTTGAGTATCATTTTCAGTGTCATAAACCGCAACTACCGAATCCGCGATTTTGTCGGCATATAGGTTCGGGGGATACATGTTTTCCGTACGAAGTACTGTTACTAGAGCATCTTTTCCTTTTGTAATGGCCGTTTGAACAGCTTCATCATTATAAGATGCTTCACAAAGAAACGACATCATTTCTTTGTCCAACTCACCATATTCCCTGAGAATCAGGCATCCTTTCTCAGGATCCCTGGAAATTGTATATTTGTGTTTCATCAGTTTCTCCTTCTGCAGTATTATAAATTTTAAGATTTTATCATTCGTCAGGTTGTCTATAATAACTGCTTTTTCAGACAATACAATAAAAATTATTGACCCTATAAAGAAAAAATGATAAGTATTTCGATCTTGTAAGGAGGGATGGCCGAGTGGTTTAAGGCGGCGGTCTTGAAAACCGTTGAGCGAAAGCTCCGTGGGTTCGAATCCTACTCCCTCCGCCAAATGTTGGATCATTTTACGGAGAGATGGCCGAGTCGGCTGAAGGCGCTCGCCTGCTAAGCGAGTGTGGGGGGAAACCTCCACCGAGGGTTCGAATCCCTCTCTCTCCGCCATGTAAATAAGCTTTTCACCGACATTATTATCATCGCGATACTTTTAAAAAGATCATCAATATTCCCAAAGGGGACGTTTAAAACGACGTCCCCTTTTTTGTTTAGCCACAATCCACCCGGCTGGGGCGGGCCCAAACCTAAAAATTCAGGATCATACTGTCATTGGGCACAAAAGATTTGTAGGGTAAACCCGTATCAGATGCAACATAACCCGGAACTGCAATTCCGGATTCAAACTGGGCATAATTGATAAAAGTCCTTCCGTCGATTCGTACTTTCATGCCATCAACCGGTTTTTTCAGGGGCACAATCACATTCACATCATGGAAATTTTCTTTTAAGTTTGAATATCCCATCATTTCAGCCTGTTTTCCAATATCTATCTCAAGATAATTTCTGGCATCAGCGCAAATTTGATCGCCAAATTTTTCAGCAATTTTCTGTAAAATTTTATCAAGCTCTTTATTCATGGTAATACCTCCATTTTTTTACATTCCACCAACCGCCGGAAAAAATCCAACACGATCACCGTCAGACAAGGTTTGGTTGGGATCGACTTTTTTTCCATTCACAAATATTATTTCCACTTTATTCGGCGGGAGTCCCAAATGTGTAATTAATTTTTTTACATCAGCATTTTCGTCCAACTCTGTTACCCGGCTGTCCTTATAATCACAGTGGCCTGCTTCTGATAAAGTCGCATAGCATTTAATATTAATTTTCATGTTATTTCTCCTTAAAAGTAATAATTTTCATCGCTCAGGAAGAAACCAGACCTGGGTTGTCTGAAAAAATACCAGATTCCGCCTTCATGTCTAACCACGACTGTAAGTTTAACATCGTCATGCACGATTCGATTTGCAACAGGAACTAATTGGCAGGATAATTACAGGTAAAAGCACTCATTCATGGTCAGGACTCTCATTTTCCGGAACGAACCGATATCTATATAGTGCTTGAACGAAAACCCCACTCCCATCGGGAGGAGCCGTGGGAGGGAAAACTTACCCTCCCACGCTGGGAGAGGAAATTATTGACTTTTCGTTCAAGCACTATATAAACTCTTTTTTAAATTCCAGGAATTGTTCACGAAGTTCATTCAACTCGGCATACAGATTTTCAACTTTCTGTTCCAGCATTTGAATCCGGTTGTTTTTATCATCAGTTCTTTCAGTTTCATGGGCTAATTCATCATCATTATCGGTATTGCCGGATTCATTTATCGGATAAAATAATTGTGCGTAACGGCATTCTTTATGGCCGGCCTGGCGGGGCATTTTTAAAACAAATGGACCGTTTTCATGAGCCATCAACTTTTGAAGGCAATGTTCAACGGCGGATAATCCATGAAACTCAATCAACCGGGTTGTTCGTGTTTTCAACTCTCCAACGGTTTGGGCTCCTCTCAACATGAGAACACATAACAGCGCAAGCTCACTTTTGGAAAACTCAGCAATATTTTTCATATTCTGCTCATATTTGACCACCCGGCTCCCCTGTTCCTTGACCTGCCATACCAGACGCTTATTACGCAATGAAATCAGCGCATTTTCCACTTCGGTTTCATCGAGGTTCATAACAGGATCGCGGCTGGTTTTCTGATTGCATGCATTGATCAACGCATTTAATGTCAATGGATAATAATCAGGCGTTGCCATCTGTTTTTCGATCAATACACCCAATACCCGGACTTCAATTTGATTGAGTTGAATTTCCATGAGCCTGTTTTTTGGACTCTTCAGTTATGTAACCATCTTCATTTTTTGTCTGTCATTCTGAGGGAGCAACTCGCAGTGGAACTGTGACTGAACGGAAAATATTTTCCGAAATGTTGATTGAAACCCTGGCGACCGAAGAATCTTTGGCCCCAAAGCGGCACTGAGATTCTTCGTCGGCCAGGGTTTCCGTGCCAACTGATAAAAGGCGATGTCGGCCTCCTCAGAATGACAGCAACGGGGAAAAGACAAACCGTGCCTGGGTAAACGAAAGATTCTTCGTCGGCCGGGGTTTCCGTGCCAAATGAAAAAAGACGATGTCGGTCTCCTCAGAATGACAGCAACGGGAAAAAAGACGTTCCCATAAGTTACCGTGTCAGGCGGCGGTATTTTATTTTTGAAGGTACGGCAGCATCAGCCCCAAGGCGTTTTTTGCGGTCAGCGTCGTATTCGGACCAGTTTCCGTTAAAAAACAGGACATGGCTGTCGCCTTCAAAGGCCAGGATATGGGTGGCGATCCGGTCAAGGAACCATCGGTCATGACTGATCACCATGGCGCATCCGCCGAAGTTATCCAGGGCTTCTTCAAGGGCTCTCAAGGTATTGACATCCAGATCATTGGATGGTTCATCCAGAAGGATAACATTTGCACCCTGTCTGAGCATTTTGGCCAAGTGCACACGATTGCGCTGACCTCCTGAAAGGGTTCGGACAGGCCGCTGCTGATCGGATCCTGAAAAATTAAACCGGGCCACGTAAGCACGGGAATTCACCATACGCTTTCCCAGTTCAATCTGTTCATCACCCCCGGTGATTTCTTCCCAAATACTTTTATCAGGGTCCAACTCGCGGTTTTGATCGACATATGCCAGCTTTACGGTTTCTCCGATGCGGACAGTACCGCTGTCCGGAGTATCATTTCCGACAATCATATTAAACAGGGTGGTCTTCCCGGCTCCGTTAGGACCGATAACACCGACAATACCACCCGGAGGAAGCCTGAAACTCATGTTTTCCACCAGCAAACGTTCACCGAACGCCTTGAAAACATTTTGGGCATCGATAACCACATCGCCAAGACGTGGTCCCGGTGGAATAAAAAGTTCAAGTTCTTTTTCTTTGTTACGGGTTTCCTCGTCCAGAAGTTTTTCATAGGCGCTGATCCTGGCCTGGCTTTTGGCATGACGTCCTTTTGGCGACATGCGAATCCACTCCAGTTCCCTTTCAAGGGTTTTTTGTCTGGCACTGTCAGACTTTTCCTCTTTTCGCAGGCGCTCTTTTTTCTGTTCCAGCCAACTGGTGTAGTTACCTTTCCAGGGAATACCAACACCCCGGTCAAGTTCAAGAATCCATCCTGCGACATTGTCCAGAAAATACCGGTCATGGGTCACCGCAATGACGGTGCCCGGATATTGCTGCAGATGATGTTCAAGCCATGCGACAGTTTCGGCATCCAGATGGTTGGTGGGTTCATCCAGAAGTAAAATATCAGGGTTTTTCAACAACAAACGACACAGAGCCACACGACGTTTCTCACCGCCTGAAAGCAACTTGACCGCCGTGTCTTCGGGAGGGCACCTTAAGGCGTTCATGGCCATTTCAAGTCTGGAATCCAGATCCCATGCGTTGAGTATATCCAGCTTTTCCTGAACATCTCCCTGGCGCTCGATGAGCTGGTTCATGGCATCGTCATCCATGGGCTCGGCAAATTTCAGGTTGATTTCTTCAAACTCATCCAGAAGGTCAATGGTTTCGGCAACCCCTTCCCGGACAACTTCCTTGACAGTCTTTTCCGAATCCACCAGGGGTTCCTGTTCCAGATACCCCACGGTATATCCCGGAGACAAAATGGTTTCACCGACATAATCACGATCGACTCCCGCAAGGATTTGCAAAAGCGACGACTTCCCCGAACCGTTCAGTCCGATAACACCAATTTTGGCGCCATAAAAGTAAGACAGGGAAATATCTTTCAAGACCGGTTTTTTATCATAAAACTTGCCGACTTTGATCATAGAGTATATAATTTTATTAAGTTCGTTTTGGCTCATGCCTGAATGGCTCCTTTTGCGAGTGTTTTATATTTGCGATTAACCCTAATATAGGCTGTGATACTTTGTGGAAAGTATTCCTTGACAAACCTATTGATAAAAATGCATATGGTCAAGAATATTATGAATTCGCAAATGTTTATTTTAGCGAACAGGCCGAAGATGATTCATGAGGCCCGCATATAAATTCAATATCAGGTATAGTGCAAAAAAAATTAATCATTTTTTAATTCAAGGAGAAAAGAATGAAACTTTACGTCGGCAATTTAGCATACCAGGTCACTGAAGACCAACTGCGGGAAGCCTTTGAATCGTTTGGGCAAGTGGAATCGGTTGCTATTATCAAAGATAAATACAGTGGTCAATCCAAAGGGTTCGGATTTGTGGAAATGCCCGCTGATGCCGAAGGACAGGCTGCAATAGATGGTTTAAACAGCAAGGATTTTAATGGAAGAGCCATCAAGGTCAATGAAGCAAAACCACGTACCGAAGGGTCCCAGGGAAGAGGTGGCGGACGAAGGGGTCCCGGGGGTGGCGGAGGCGGACCTAGAGGAGGACGAGGCGGCCGGGGCGGTGGTAGCGGCAGCGGCGGTGGTGGCGGTGGCGGCAGATCACAAGGCCGGGGCGGACGAAGCGGCGGTCAGGGTTATTGATAGCACCCGCTCTTTTTTTATCCATCGTGATACTCTTCCAGTATGGTAATCGGTAATCGGTTATGTCGATTATCGATTACCCACATCGGAGCCATTTTTATAATCCTGATTTTTACCATTCATTGATATCCTGACCCTAACCGATACTTGTATTAATCCCATTTGACCAGGCTTTAAACATTGCAACTGCTTTTTGATAAAATCAAACAACTTGAAACACTCTTACCCCAAAGCCTTGGGTCCGCACAATTTCAAATCAGGAAAGAATTATACAGGATAAAGAGGCTGAGTCAGAACCCGGCACAAACCAACAGCCTGAAAAAAAAACTGGCCGGCGTTGAACGCAGACTATTTGCTTCTGTTGCCAAAAGGAGACAACGAAAGGAAAATATTCCCAATGTCTTCATCAACAAAGACCTTCCCATTGCCGCAAAACAAAACGAAATCATTGAAAGCATAAGGCATCATCAGATATTGATTATTTCCGGTGATACGGGTTCCGGAAAGACCACGCAAATCCCAAAACTTTGCCTTGAAGCCGGAAGAGGCATCGACGGAAAAATCGGCCTCACACAACCCCGCCGTATCGCGGCCACAACTGTAGCCCGAAGAATCGCCGAGGAGCTCAATGAGGATTTAGGACAGTCAGTTGGGTATAAAATCAGGTTTGATGAAAAAATCAGCGATAACAGTTTCATCAAAATCATGACCGATGGAATTCTTCTGGCTGAAACTCAAACAGACCCCTTTTTGAACGAATATGACACCATAATTATAGATGAGGCTCATGAGAGAAGTTTGAACATCGACTTTGTTCTCGGCCTGCTCAAAACACTCATCGCAAAAAGAAACGACCTGAAGCTGATTATCACTTCCGCAACTATCGACACGGATAAATTTTCCAAAGCTTTTGATAATGCTCCAATCATCGAAGTTTCCGGTCGTATGTATCCGATGGAGGTCAAATATTGGCCACCGGAAAAGTTTTCCGATGATGAAGATATTACTCATGTGGAAATGGCTGTTGCCGCATTGGATCGTCTGCAACAACTCGGTCCGTTCGGCGATATTCTGGTGTTCATGCCGACCGAACAGGATATCCGGGAGACGTGCGATCTGATAGAAGGCCGAAAATATAAAGGTGTATCGGTATTTCCTCTTTTTGCCAGACTTTCTTCAGATGAACAAAAACGTGTTTTTTCTCCTGGTTTCGGCCGTAAAATTATTGTCGCCACCAATGTTGCGGAAACCTCGATCACCATACCAGGCATAAAATATGTCGTGGATACGGGCCTTGCACGCATGCTGAGGTATCTTCCAAGAACACGCACTACGGCACTTCCCATAGAATCAATATCCCGAAGCAGCGCAGACCAGAGAATGGGGCGCTGCGGGCGTATGGAAAACGGTATCTGTATTCGCCTTTATTCCGAAGACAACTATCAGGCTCGCCCACTGTATACAACGCCGGAGATTCTCAGGTCCAACCTTGCGGAGGTTATCCTGAGAATGATCGCCCTGAATCTCGGAGATATCGCAGCCTTTCCATTTATTGACCAACCGGCTTCAAAAAGCATTGCAGACGGGTTCGAGGTTTTAAAAGAACTTGGTGCTATTCGTGAAGTAAAAAAAAGAAAAAAAAATATACGATCCAACCACGGATTGACCCCATTGGGACGCTTTATGGCTAAAATTCCTTTAGATCCCCGAATTTCAAGGATGCTTATCGAGGCACAAAAAGAGCGATGTATTTCAGATATTCTGGTGATCGCGTCAGCGTTAAGCATTCAGGATCCAAGGGAACGCCCATTGGAGAAAGCCAAGGAAGCTGATCAAATGCAAGCACGATTTGTTAATCCTGTCTCCGATTTTGTGACACTTCTGACCATCTGGAACTGTTACCGGCAAGAATGGCAAAATCATAAAAGTGCCGGAAAATTGAAACGTTTTTGCAAGGACCATTTTTTGTCTTTCAAACGAATTAGGGAATGGCGGGATATCCATGAACAACTCAGCTCGATTCTTGAAGAATCCGGAATCGATATGGGTTCAGATATCAAAAGAACTGAAAACGATTTGGGAGAAAACGCATTCGGCCCTGTATATGAAGCGATACACCGATGTATTCTTTCAGGATTTCTCTCCAATATCGCTCAACAAAAAGAAAAAAATATTTACAAGGCAGCCAAGGACCGGGAAGTGATGATTTTTCCCGGCTCCGGCCTTTTCAACCATGGAAATAAGTGGATTGTAGCTGCTGAAATGATAGAAACTTCGAGACTTTTTGCCCGCACCTGTGCCGGTATCAGCAGCCAATGGCTCGAAAGTCTTGGAAAAGAACTTTGCCGCTATACCTATCTGGCGCCCCACTGGGACAAAAAACGCGGAGAAGTTATTGCTTCAGAGCAAGTTTCTCTTTTTGGGATGATCATTGTGGAAAACAGAACGGTTTCTTTTGGAAAAATAAAGCCGGCGGAAGCCACTGAAATTTTTATACGCAATGCTCTGGTTGAGGATGAAATCCGGGATAATTTCGCCTTTATGGAATATAATCGAAACCTGAGCAAAAGGGTAATCGATCTGGAAAATCGTTTAAGGCGAAGAGACCTTCTGGTCAGCCAAGAAGAAATGTTCAGATTCTACAGCCTCCGTCTGGGTAGTTCTCATGTTTACAGTATTTCCACTTTAAAAAAGGCCCTAAATGAATCAGGCGGTGATGATTTTTTAAAAATGACCCTCCAGGATTTGACCAATTATTTGCCTGATTCTGGATTGGTAGAACTCTTTCCCGACCAGATCCGGTTGGGAAAAAACAAGTTTCTTTGTCAGTATGATTTCGCCCCCGGCAACAAACAGGATGGGCTGACAATCAACATACCGGCTTCCCTGGTATCATCGGTTGACACAGCATCCATGGACTGGCACGCACCCGGTTTTATGGAAGAAAAAATCTTCCACCTGATAAAAGGGCTTCCCAAAAAGTACCGAAAAAAGTTGGTTCCGGTGGCAGATACGGTAAAAGTGATCATTGAAGAAATGCCTAAAGCGGACATATCCTTGCTGAGCGCCCTGAGTCGTTTTATTTTCAGACGTTTCGGTGTGGATATTCCCGCCTCCCAGTGGTCTTATACTAATCTTCCGGACTACCTGAAAATGAGATTTTCAATAAAGGATGAAAAGGGAAAGTCCATACTATCAGGAAGGGACAGGGAGATACTGACCGGAAATTTTTCAGGACAAATAGATTCCGAAGAAATTATGGAAGCAAGAAAAGCATGGGAGCGAAACGGTATTTGTAAGTGGGACTTTGACGATATCCCAGAAAACATCACGGTTAAAGGTAAAGCCGGAGGATCATGGATTTTGTATCCAGGGCTTAAATCCAATGAAACCGATACGGTAAGCCTTCGACTTTTCAGCAACCGTGATATGGCTGTTAATTGCCACAAGGAAGGAATCCTGACCCTTTTTAAGCTTCATCTTTCCAATGAACTGAAATTCTTAAAAAAAAATTTGACGTTGGTGCATATCAACCCTGAATACACTGCTTTAACAGGTGGTCGCAAACCTTTTGAAAAGAAACTGTTTTATAGCGTACTAAAAGATTTGTTTTTTACAAACATTCGGAGCCGGGAAGCTTTTTACAAATATGCAGAGGCTGTTAAGGGAAAAATACTAAAGGCGGGTGTGGATAAAACAACTCTTGCTTCAGAAATACTTAAAGCTGTTTCTGAGACAAGGCAGGTCATTTTCAGTCTTGAATGTTCCAACCAGCAGAATCAGCGCTTCATGGATTTTTGCGGTCTAATGCGAATTTCTCTGGAAAATCTTGTTCCTGAAAATTTTTTGGAATTATATGCCAATGAACAGCTGGTGCATATGGTTCGTTATATCCGGGCCGTCGGTATACGAACACAAAAATGGCTGATCAATCCGGAAAAGGATCTGACGAAGGAAAAAATTATTAAACACTTTACCGATATGTTGGAAAAAATGCTTGAGGGGCTGACACCGGAGGCGTCCAGTGAAAAAAAATCAGCCATTGAAGAATTTTTCTGGCTTGTCGAGGAGTTTAAAGTATCCTTGTTTGCACAGGAATTAAAAACAGTCATCCCGGTATCAGAAAAACGGCTTTCCCACAAAATTTTAGAAATAGAAAGACTGGTCTGAAGCATTCTCCAAAACCTGGTTTCTCTTTTTTCTTGACCTTTAACATCCTATATCCTATGAAAATTCTTCCGGGTATTGCAGATTTATATCATTTGCCGGAAACCTTTCCATTATAGAGTTGTCGACATGACAGCGCTAAGGGTCGGCAACTTTTGGTTCGTTTGAAAGGAGGAAAACGCTTTGGCTGAAGGTATTGTTAAATGGTTCAGTGATAAAAAAAAGTACGGATTTATTGAAAGGGAAAGTGGAAAAGACCCGTTTGTACATTCACAGCCGTTACCATGCAAGGATTTAAAACGCTTGCTCAGAGACATCGTGTGAGTTTTGATATTGAGGAAAGTGACCGAGGTCCTGAGGCAAAAATGTTATTAAATTGACATGATTGTCGAATATAACTTATATTTAATGTAAGTTTTTAGCCATGTTGACCAATAGCAATTTCATCAAAATTCATTTTTCAATTGGGCAGTCAAAATATTCAGGATAGAATGCGAAAATAAAAGGAGTTATGGGGCTGATGAATGATACCAGGGTAGAAGAATTCAACATGGATATTTCTGCAGAAAAGGAAACAGAATCCCCGGAACTCCATGATAATTTTGTCGAAGATCAAAAAAGCACGGAACCGTCACAGGATATATCCACAGAAAATGATACCGATGATTCTAATAATTCATCAAGATTTAAGGATGATCATGAAGTCTCAACAAAACTTGACAGTATATCCTCTCAAATAGATGGGCTACAAAACGAGTTTTTAAGTAAACTCAAAAATGATGCGTTTAAAGATAAGCTAATCGATTCACTTCACCAGGAGCTTCAATCTTATAAAACCGACCTGATCAAAAAGCATGTTCAATCCATGGTCGTTGATGTGATCAAAATCATCGATGATATTCGCAAACTTTCAGAGCACTATCAGTCAATAAAACCAGAGGATTTGGAACCTGCTAAACTGCTTCAAATTCTCGAACGAATACCTGGTGATTTGGAAGATATTTTCTTCTACCAGGGAGTCAAACCGTTTACTTGCAGCGGGAATGATTTTGATGCCACTCGCCAGAGGGTTCTGAAGCGTGTTATAACCTCTGATGCTTCTTTGGAAAATAAAGTCGCAGAAAGTTTGAAACCTGGTTATGAATGGGGCGATAAAGTGATTCGGCCTGAAATTGTAGCTGTCTACCTTTATCAGAAACTATCTGAAGAGCATGAAACGGGGATTTATAATGAATGATCAGTTAAAAAGGATTTTCGGCATTGATTTGGGCACGACTTATTCATCCATAGCGTATGTGGATGAATATGGGAAGGCTGTGGTTTTGCCAAATGCGGAAAACCAGCGCGTAACACCTTCGGTGGTTTTTTTTGATGGTGATAGCATTGTGGTCGGCGAAATCGCAAAAGAATGTTCCAAACTTTACCCCAATGAAGTGGTAAGTTTTATTAAAAGAAGCATGGGAGAATCTGACTTTATTTATGAATACAAAAAAAGAGCTTACCGGCCCGAGGAGTTATCGAGCTATGTTCTAAGAAAATTAGCTCAGGATGCGGAAACATCTCTTGGTGAAAAAGTCACTGACGTGGTGATTACCTGCCCGGCATACTTTGGCATAAATGAAAGGGAAGCCACCCGGGTGGCGGGAGAAATTGCAGGTTTTAATGTTCGCCAGATTATCAATGAACCTACGGCTGCAGCCATCGCCTACGGTGCTGCCGAACCTTCCGAGAAAAAGGTGGTTTTGGTTTATGACCTGGGGGGGGGAACCTTTGATATTACCATGATTGAAATTCGTATTGATTCAATCGAAGTAATTTGCACGGGAGGTGATCACAATTTGGGAGGTAAAGATTGGGACGACCGGATTGTCGCTTACCTGGTTCAGGAATTTCAGAAAACATTGGACACTGATGAAGATATTCTGGAAGACCCTGACACGTGGCAAGATTTGCAGCTCTCGGCTGAAAGATCAAAAAAAATTCTTTCCCAAAGGGATATAACCCCCATATCGATTACCCACGGCGGTGAAAGAATCAAGGTTGTATTAGAACGTAAAAAGTTTGAAGAAATTACTCAGGATTTATTGGAACGTACGGTTGTTTTTACTCAGGAGATGCTCCAAGAGGCCAAAGCAAAAGGCTACAGCGATTTTGATGAAATTATTCTGGTGGGAGGGGCTACAAGAATGCCGCAGATTCCTCACCGCCTCAAAGAAGAGTTCGGCTCGGAACCAAAGATGTTTGACCCGGATGAAGCCGTGGCTAAAGGTGCTGCTATTTACGGATGGAAATTGTCTTTAAATGACGGACTGGCCATAAGAATTGCAGACAAAAGCATCAAAGGAATGGATCATGATAGTATCATCGACCTGACACCGGACCTTATTGTTAAGCAAATGCCTCAGGAAGTCGCCGATGCTGTTGGATACACCATAGGAGCTATAAAAAAATCACGGGTCAGTATCAAAGATGTGACCAGTAAAAGCTTCGGTGTTGTGGTTAGAAACCCTGAAGACAGAGAGCTGGTTTACAATCTGATTGTGAAAAACACCCCCGTACCGGTAGATGTAACCAAAGCTTTCTTTACAGCAGTGGTAAATCAGGAAACCGTTTTTATAAGAATTATGGAAAATGAATCAAAAGAAGAAACCGTCTTCCTGAGCGAATCTATGGAAATCGGTACTGCGATTCTTAAACTTCCTAATGGGCTTCCTGCTGAACAACCGATTGAAATTTCCTTTAAACTAAATGAGGAGGGACGACTTCAAATCGCTGCAGTGGAGACCAAAGAATCCAGCTCCGTCAATGTTGCCGTTGAAACCAAGTCGGTTATTCATGGAAAAGAACTTGATGAAGCTATATCTCGTAACCAAAGTATCATTATATATTAAACACTTCGATAATCGGCACAGTAACCAATTCCTTAAACCGAAACATCCATTTATGGTTCTGATAAAAAGGTAATATGGAAAGGGATAATTTTTATATAATTTTGGACCTTTCCGTCGATCCCCCCCAAACGGATTTCACAAAGATCGAAGAGGCTATCAAAAAAAAGCAGACCGAATGGAGCAGGCTGAGGAACCATCCGATCAAGGGTATTAAAGCCCAACAATATATCGGGATGATTCCTGAAATCCGCAATGTCATGATGAACCCAAAGCTTCGGGAAATAGAGGCCAGGGCTGCTTTGGAAATTATCAGGAAAAATGAGGAGTCAAGATTTTCAAACATTGATCGTCATTTAGAATTACTGATGAGCAAAGGGTTCATCAAGGAAGAAGAAATATTCAAACTTGCAAAGCACCATAAAGTCAATGTTATCGAGATCCGTAATCGTATAAAACTGAAGGAGCAGAAAAAGTTTTCAGGATTAGACAAACAAATTTTAAACCGCATGAAGAAGGGCTATATTACTGAAGCGGAAATCACAATCCTCTCCAGAATCCACGATATGGATGAAAAGATAATCCGCAAAAGAATTACCTGCCCCATCAAAAATGAAAAAACACCCCTGTTAAAAAAAGCAAAACCGCTGGATCCTTCTATTTATAGCGTTATTGAAGATAACCTTAAAATTATCGGCCAATCATCTTTGTATGATTTTCTCGAAATTTCACCGGACTCTGAGCTTGAAGATCTACTAAAAAGGGCTAAGGATAAAGAAATCGAAGTACTCAAAATCCGTAAAAAGGATGCAATTGCTACAGCCAGCGGCGTTCTGGTGGGGCATTGCGTTTCTCTTTTTAAAAATGAGAAAAACAAAGCGTCATATGATGCAACCAGAGCTCAGGCACATCTTTCCGAACTCAATGCGGATATCAGCATAGCCGCCATTGAAGGCATTGTCCGTGCCGATAATTACGAATTTCTCGTAGACCGGGCCGTAGAATTCGGCATGAACCCTGAAGAAGCATCTGATTATATAAAAAAGTACTGCAAAAATAGAAATTGGAAAATCGAAACTGTCACAAAAAACCATAAAAATACCAGACGTTTTTTTGTGTTGGTTACTGCAATACTTATTTTTCTGTCCGCAGGAGCATATTATGGCTTTTACTCTTATAAAAACTATAAATATAAAAATGAATACAATAATATTATCGCTGACGCTGAAAGTCAGGAAAAATTAGAAGATAAAATTGACATTTTGAGAAATTATCTGTCCTCCCATACAAAAAATCCATTTACTCAACAGATTCAGGACAGGTATGAAGAATATGAAAAGCAAAAATTGCTAAGTGAATACGATGAAATACTTAAAGTCGCCGATAACTTGATCCACCAGAATAATTTAGATAAAGCACTGGATGTTTACCGGCAATATCATTACAAAATTCCCAATAGTCCGCAAAAGACTGAATTAACTAGTAAAATATCCCGGCTTAACGAGATTATCGAAGATAGAGACTTTAAAGCATTAGAAACAAATATGAACCTTGAAACCATTGAGAGAATCGCCGCATACCGTAAATACCTTGAAAAGTATCCTGAAGGAAAGCAATATCAAAATGTATTGATGCTCCTTTCAGAGCTTGGTGATGCATACTACATAACCTTGAAGGATGAATTAGCCCAGTGTGAAAAGGAAAAAGCTTTCGAAAAATGTATCCGGCTGGCTGGCACATTCATAACATTCTACCCCGAGGATAACAGATCCGATGAGTTAAAGAAACTTCAGAAACAGTATCGGCAAAGACTCCGGGAAGAAATGGTTCTTGCGGAACTTCGAAAAAAATCTCAGGAAAAAGGTTCTGATTATGAAGCAGCAAAACAGATTTTTATCAATTACCTGAATCTTAACCCTAACTCTCCACTTAAAAGCAGGATCCAGGATGAACTAAGACAATTGGAAAAAAAGTTTCAAAATGCCAAAATGAGTGCTCTTCTTGAACGAAACATTGGATTGCTCAAAGCAACAGGAGGACGATTTGTAGTCAGAAAGGAAAATATCGTTACCGACACTCACACAAATCTGATGTGGACTTTGTGGGATTCTACTTATTCCGACACCAGTTGCATGGATTATGAAACAGCTCATCAATATGTATCCGGATTACGAACAGGCGGATACAGCGACTGGCGAATACCCGCCCCTAAAGAACTTGTCAGGCTTTATAAAACCGAACCTTTCTTTCCATTAACTGATGCCGAGTGGTATTGGACTTCGTTAAACTTTAAAAGCTACCGGGATGGCTGGATTCAAATGGTGGATGTCATATTTTCCGATAAAAATAAGGACTATCAGAGAAAACAAATTGATTCCAGACGTTGTGGCGCCGTTCGTGCTGTAAGACCCTGAATTAGCAATACATGATAACAAGGGAAAATTAATGAAAATCTACACAGGCACTGGTGACCATGGAAAAACAAGTCTTTTTAGTGGTGAACGTTTGTCCAAGGCAAACCAGCGTATTGAAGCCTATGGGGATGTAGACGAGCTTACTTCGATAATTGGAGCACTGGCCGCATCGATTGGGACCGAACAAAAGGAACTGATCATACAGCTGAATAAGGTCCAATCCGAACTTTTTAATTTAGGTTCCTGGTTGGCCACAACCCCTGATTCACCTTCAGTTGCTTTATTAAAGAAATTTTCCGATGAATCCGCAAAAAAACTGGAGCTGGCCATAGACCGTATTGAAGAAAATCTTCCGACTCTCAAAGGATTTATTCTTCCCGGCGGCACGACATCTTCGGCATGGGCTCATCTTGCCAGGACTGTTTGCCGGCGAGCAGAGCGACACGTAATACGAAGCATGGAGATGGAAAACAAGTTTCTTGATAATGAAAACAGAAAGGCCATAATTACATATTTAAACCGTCTTTCAGATTATTTTTTTGTGCTTGCACGGTATTTGAACCACCTATCAGGCATACAAGATCAACTTTGGAAATAATGAATAGTCAATCATCAGTCTTCTTCCGCGCCGAACAACAATCCCCTTTTTCTATGCATGGGAAACAGAGAAGGGGTATGAATGACAACATGACGATCATCCTCCATTCTTACAGTGGTTTGATTCCATGGAGAATACCATATACCGATATCTTTTCCCTCCGGGGAAATAACACGAGATCCATAAATCCTGATGTCTGTGCCCCGGTGATCGGTCATCATATTGACCCATAATTTAAGCTGATCTGGTGTCAACTCCACAGATTTCCAAAGTTTAGACCTGAGCGTGTAATTTTTATGAACCCCGAGAATCGCATCAGGTCGGTTATCAGATCCGCTATAGTAATAGTTGTAATTTTCCAGAACCTGGTAGGATTCAAAAATTTTGTTTACTTCATTACTAAGGCGAAGACCACCATAACTTGCTCCCACGCATGACATAATCAGTGTGAAAACAAATATCACCGCAAAAAAAGAAACAGAAAATTTTGATAATCTCGGCTTTTTCATAACCCACTCCTCATTTATGCTAATGTAAGTTCTTCTTAAATCTTCTATTGTCAAGGATAACATAAAAAGTTAAAAGAACACTTTGTAAATTCAAACTCACTCAACAAAAACAACCGAATGTAATATATCAGATTGTTTTATGATTGAAATACCTATTCCGGGGCAGCGCAAGCTGCATCTAAAATATTTGGTTTTGGACTATAACGGAACAATCGCCCATAACGGTGAAATCATTGCCGGGGTAAAAAAATGCCTTATTGAACTTGGAGCAAAACTGGAACTTCATATAGTTACAGCGGATACCTTTGGGAATGCCCGCACATGTCTGGCAAAAGTGCCTTGCAACCTTCATCTGTTAAATAAACTGAATCAGGATCGGCAGAAACTTGAATATGTAAAAAGTCTTGGAAGCGATTATACCGTTTGCATCGGCAACGGGAGAAATGACTGCCTGATGATCAAAGAAGCCTGTCTCGGTATTGCGGTTATTTTAGGTGAAGGTGCTTTCTCAGGAGTCCTTTTTGAGGCGGATGTAATCTGCACCAACATTATTACGGCATTGGAGCTTCTTCTCTTTCCAACAAGACTCCAGGCCACATTGAGAAATTGATCAGGTTTTAACTTCCTTTGAAGTGAATTTACAGATTCTTTTTATAACCGATGCCTCTCTACCCGCCAATGGATGACATCTGCTCATGGACCCTCGCTTTTGAATCGGTTGTCAGGCGATGAGCAAAAGGTTTATAGAGAATGGCATTCACAATAATATCCGCCAGTTGCTTATCTGAACACCCGCTTCGCAAAGGCCCCTTTAAATCCTCAAACCGATCGGAAAGCAAGCATGTTCTCAGCCGGCCTTCGGCTGTGAGTCTAAGACGATTGCATTGCCGGCAAAAATGGTGGCTCATGGCTGAAATCAATCCTATTTCACCTTTGGCTCCTTCTATTTTGAATCTTCGGGCCGGTCCATCCCAAATTTCATTTTTAACAGGAATAAGCCTTCCAAGACTTTTGAGTCGATCTATCATATCAGGGGCTGAAATCTGCGGTCTCCTGATAAATGTACTGGTTCCGATAGGCATGTATTCGATAAAACGGATATGAAATGGATATGCAAAAGACAATTTGGCCAAATCCATCATTTCATCGTCGTTGACACCCGGTAAAACGACCGTATTAAGCTTAATAGGATTGAATCCCCTGGCATGGGCTTTTAAAACAGCACTCCAGACCCTCTCAAAAGAATCATGGCCGGTAATTTGTTTGAACTTATCACGATCTAAGGTATCCAGACTGATATTGATTCTTGTGATACCTGCTTTTTCAAGCCTTTCCAGGTTTTCTTCAAGCAAAACAGCGTTGGTGGTCAGTGAAATATCTTCGAGCCCCTTCAGTGCCCTCAAACAAGTTAAAAATTCATATATCCCTTTACGCACCAGTGGTTCGCCACCGGTAACACGGATTTTGGTGATGCCAAGGCTAATTCCGATTCGAACCAGACGTAAAATTTCCTCATAACTTAAAATCTCATTGTGGGATAATTTCATGATCCGTTTTCGAGGTTCACAGTAGCAACAATTAAGATTACACCGGTCGGTGATGGAAATACGAAGGTAGTTCAGATGACGGTTATACGAATCGATAAGTTTTATGCCGGACAAATTTTGCTCCTTCATTTTAAAACCTAGAATGAAAAATACCAATTAATAAACTCATTTCCGAAAAACACATAAATCACCGCACCAATGGATAAAAAGGGGCCGAAAGGTATGGCAAGTTTTAAAGTTTTTCTCTGAATCACCATTAACATAATACCGATAATTGTTCCGATCAATGAAGAGGCAAAAATGGTAAAAAGAACGCCCTGCCATCCGATAAGAGCACCGATCATGGCTAAGAGCTTTACGTCTCCTCCACCCATTCCTTCCTTACCCGTAATGCGAAGATAAAGTTCGGCTATTATAAAAAGAATTCCGCCCCCGATCAAAATACCGATCACGGAATCTTTAATGGATATGGTGGGAATAGTAAGAGATGCAATAAAAAAAAAGACAATTCCAGGTAATGAGATCAAATCCGGGATAATCCGATGATCAATATCAATAAAGGTGATGACCATTAAGGTTGCAATAAAAACAAAATATATAGGCGTTTCTAAACTTGAGCCAAATTTTAAAAATAGACTTAATGCAAAAAAACCGGTCAAAAGTTCCACCACTGGATAGCGCCAAGAAATGAGCGCATTGCACTTGCGGCATTTACCCCGCAGAATAATAAAACTTAACAACGGGATATTGTCATAAAATTTAACCGGATTGCCGCAACCCGGGCACATGGATCCCGGGGAAACAATAGATTTGGATTCAGGTATACGATAAATGCAGACGTTTAAAAAACTTCCAATACATAAACCGAATAAAAAAATAAGTACAAGCAGAAACGAATAAGAAATCAGCATGAAATTATTCCCATGTACCGTGAGTCGTTAAATTGTTTATTTGTCCTTTCCTTTAATACCTTATTCTCAGACAGTAAACAATACACACAGGTACAAAAATACAACATTGATATTGTCAAAGGATAATTTGGTGTTATACTAAACTTCCCTTTAAGGGTTTTTCCTGCGGGGTTTTGGTTTTATTTTCAGGGGAAACTTTGGCCTTGTTGCACTGAAATACCCTGTGAAGGCGTATTATATTAAACAGGAGAGAAAATGGCAGAGACAGACAGAGACGATTTGATCACTATTCTCGAAGAAGAATATCCTGGGGATACCATTCCGACCATTCTTCCCATGATGCCTCTTCGTGATGTTGTAATTTTTAACGATATGTTGCTTCCACTTTTTGTGGGGCGTGAAAAATCCGTGAAAGCTGTGGAGGAAGCAGTTTCCAAAGACAGATTCCTTCTTGTTGTGACTCAGAAAGAGTCTGGGATTGAAAATCCAAAACCGGAAGAAATTTTTGAAGTCGGTACAGTCAGTCGCATTTTGCGAATGTTGAAACTACCGGATGGCAGACTCAAGGCGCTGGTTCAGGGAATTTCCAAAGCCCGCATCACCAAATATGTTCGGAAAAAAACCAGTTACCGGGTTAAAATTGAACTCATCAATGACCCGCCGATTCCCGAAATGACAATTAAAACCGAGGCCCTGATGCGCAATGTACGTGAAAATTCAGAAAAAATCCTTGCATTGCGCGGTGAACTTACAGGTGATGTTGTTCCTATTCTGGAAAGTATCGATGATCCCGGCAAACTGGCTGATCTTGTAGCGTCGAATTTAAGATTAAAAATCGATGAATCTCAGCTTCTGCTTGAAATCGTCGACCCGGTTGCCCGGCTGACAAAGGTCAACGATATACTTTCGAAAGAAGTGGAGCTTTCTTCCATGCAGGCTAAAATTCAATCTGATGTCAAGGATGAAATTTCCAAAAGCCAACGGGATTATTTTTTAAGAGAGCAAATGAGAGCGATTCATAAGGAGTTGGGAGAACAGGACGAAAAACTCCAGGAGATAGAAGAGTATCGCAAGAAAATCAAAAAAGCCAAAATGCCTCCGGATGCCCAAAAAGAATCGGAAAAGCAACTTAGACGGCTTGAACAGATGCATCCTGATTCAGCGGAATCATCAATGGTGCGCACTTATCTGGATTGGCTTGTGGAAATGCCCTGGAGCAAAGGTACTCAGGATTTTATTGATATCAAAAAGGCCAAAGAGATGCTCGACAAAGATCACTATGGGCTGGAAAAAGTCAAAGAGCGGGTTTTGGAATTTTTAAGTGTTCGAAAACTCAACCCACAGACAAAGGGCCCCATTCTGTGTTTTGTCGGCCCGCCCGGTGTCGGTAAGACTTCACTGGGGCAAGCTATCGCCAAGGCCATGAAGCGAAAATTTGTACGAATCTCTTTAGGTGGTATCCGTGATGAAGCAGAGATTCGAGGTCACCGTCGAACCTATATCGGAGCGCTTCCCGGAAGAATCTTACAGGGTCTGAAACAATGCGGTAATAACAACCCGGTTTTTATGATGGATGAAATCGACAAACTGGGATCTGATTTTCGTGGAGACCCGTCCTCGGCCTTACTCGAAGCCCTGGACCCGGAACAAAACTTTGCTTTCAGTGATCATTATTTGAATATTCCCTTTGATTTATCCAAGGTGATGTTTATTCTCACCGCTAATATGACCGATACCATTCCATCCGCCCTTTTGGACAGAATGGAGGTCATAAACCTTTCCGGGTATACAGAAGAGGAAAAAATGGCAATTGCCCAAAATTTTCTTCTGCCCAGACAAATTAAGGAAAACGGACTAAAGCCTAAAAATATCGTTATCAGCTCTGGTGCCTTGCTCCAGATCATACAGGAATATACTTATGAGTCAGGGCTAAGAAACCTGGAACGAGAGCTTGGTTCCATTTGCCGAAAAGTGGCCAGAAAAATTGCCGAGGGCGAAAAAGGGTTTTATAAAATCACCCAGAATGTGCTTGCAAAATATCTGGGAATACCCAAGTATTTGCCCGAAATGGACCAGGATGAAAGCCAGGTAGGTTTATGTACCGGTCTTGCGTGGACTTATACCGGAGGAGAGGTGCTTTACGTTGAGGCCGCTTTGATTGGAGGAAAAGGTGAATTGATAATGACCGGTCAGATTGGTGAAGTTATGCAGGAATCCGCCAGAGCAGCCTTAAGTTACGCCCGTGCAAATCTTCCTGCTTTGGGCATTGACGAAAACATTTTCGACAATCTGGACCTTCATATCCATGTCCCGGCGGGTGCGATACCCAAAGATGGTCCCTCTGCCGGTATTGCCATGGCAACGGCATTAATCTCCGCACTGTCAAACAAACCCGTAAGCAGCGATGTGGCAATGACCGGAGAAATCACTTTAAGAGGACGGATTCTTCCCGTGGGAGGTCTGAAAGAAAAAGCTCTCGGTGCTTTGCGCGGAGGTATTAAAACGGTAATAATTCCGGAAAAAAACAGAAAAGAGCTTTCAGAAATTCCTAAAAATATTCGACGAAAACTAAAATTTATTCCCGTGAGTCATATGGATGAGGTCCTTCCCATTGCTTTCGTAGAAGACCCCACCAAGCCGGAATCCTGAAAAGCATATGAAAATTCTCGCAGTCGACACGGCTACCCAACATTGCAGCGTATCAGTTTGCCTTGACCTTGCCTTGCTTGCTGAAGCAACTCTCTTCAGACGTCAGACACATTCAAAGCACCTGTTAGAGATGATCCACCAAACTGTTTCAATGTCTGGCGTTAAACTCAGTGAAATAGATGTTTTTGCTATCACACGAGGGCCGGGAAGTTTTACCGGCCTTCGCATCGGGTTAAGCTGTGTCAAAGGACTGGCTTATGCACTGAACAAGCCGGTGGTATCCGTATCGACCCTTGAAATTCTTGCCACACAGGCCGTGGTTACCGGAAGTAATAATCATCTTCTTATCTGTCCACTGCTGGATGCCAGAAAAAAAGAAGTCTATTTTGCCGGGTTCGAATACCGAAACAATAAACTTGTCAAGGCAACTTCTGAAATGGTATTACCCCCGGAAAAACTGGCAATTCATATGGATGGCCCCTGTTTTTTTATTGGAGATGGTGCGATTCTTTACAAAGATATCTTATCGAACACATTTAAAAACGCCGCTTTTTTCGCCCCTCAACAACAAAATTACATACGGGCGCATACCGTCGCCCTAATAGCCTTTGAACGCTTTACAATCGGCGACACAGACGATTTATCAAGCCTTGTCCCTCAATATCTCCGCAAATCAGATGCTGAGCGGAAATTTTCTCATATTTCTACCTTTTGTCAATGGTAACAAATTCACATTGATCCGGCCCGCAATATTCCCCAACATATTTTGACTCAGGCCTGTATAGCGCTGGTTTTGCGGCGGCATCTGCAAATTGTTCTTCCAGAACATGAGTTGTCCAACCGGCCACCCTGGATATGGCAAAAACCGGACTAAAAAAGTCCACTGGAATTCCAATGGAATAGTAAAGGCTCGCACTGTAAAAATCCACATTTACCGGAAGGTCAAGACCTTTTTCTTTCTTGAATGCCGCTTTGGCCACTTTTTCAAGAGTTTTAGACAGGTCATACCATTTGGTTTCTCCAACACGCTCCCCCATGCGCTTGCTCATGGGGGCAAGAATAAAGGTCCGGGGATCATCGGTCTGATAAACAGCATGACCTAGCCCCATAATTTTTTTACCTTCACTGATGGTTTTTTTAACAAAAGATTCGACGTTTTCAATAGAACCAATCGTTTTTAACATCTCCATTACCCGCACATTGGCTCCACCGTGAAGATCACCGGACAAAGATCCTACACCCGCTGCTATGGCAGCATACATGTGAGCTTTTGTCGATGCCACCTCCCGGGCGGCAAAGGTTGAGGCATTGAAACTATGCTCGGCATGAAGAACCAAGCATGTATCCAAAAACCTGGCCACTTCATGATCAGGCACTTTTCCATGCAGCATGTACAAAAAATTGGCCGCATGATCCAAATCCGAGGAAGGAGAAACCACATCTTCACCTTGACGAATACGCCCCCAGGCAGCCAAAAGGGTAGGCATCCGGGCAATAAGCCGGATAGCCATTCTTAGCGCTGCATCCCTGGACTGATCTCTGACATCGGAATCATGATGGGCCAATAAGCCTATCCCTGCCTGAAGAATATCCATGGGTAATGCACCATGAGGCCGTGTTTTCAAGGCATCAATAACCTCTTGAGGAATATGACGTTCAGTTTTGAGTTTTTCTTTGAAAGCCACTAATTCATCAGTGTCAGGAAGTTTTTCATATAACAAAAGATAGGCAGTTTCCTCAAAGCAAACTTTATCGGCCAGGTCTTGAATCAAATATCCCCTGTAAATTAATTTTCCCTCACTGCCTCTCACATCACTTATTTTGGAACTGGCAATAATCAATCCCCGAAGCCCTGTGTTCAGAACCGGTTTACATTCTTCCACCATATCGACTCCTTTTCCCCCATAGCCCAATAAACAAACCCGACAATTTAATAATCGATCCACATATCAGCTTCATTGCCACAGTGCTCACATACGGCAGTACCTTTCACCTTTTTTTCCTCGGAAATCGTCTCTTTTTCAACTGATGCTTCTGCATCATCAACCATTTCTTCAGGCAGTGAACAGGTGATAGTCATTTCAGATTCATTTCCGCAATTATTGCATTGACATTCTTTCTTCACGATCTTTTCCATTTTTTTTACCCTTTCTTTTGGTTTTTGATCTTAACCATATACAAAGATTTAATCTACTACAATCAGCATATATCATCATTTAAAATGGAATCTGATAAAACAAATGTCAAGAGATAAATAATTGAGACATTACATACAATCTGCAATTTTTTACTATGAAAATCCAAAATGCTGCTTACTATTTACAAAAAGATTTTCAGAACAGATGATTTACACACTTTAAAACATTTAACCTTAGATAAAAGGAGAATAGAATGAATCTTTCAGAATATTTCGATAATACCAAAGGTGTGGGAGTACTGGCAACAGCTGATTCGGACGGCAAGGTGGATGCTGCCATATATGCCAGACCCCATTTCATGGAAAATGGAACCATCGCTTTTATTATGCGGGAACGTTTGAGCCACGCCAATTTACAATCCAATCCTCACGCGGCTTTTCTTTTCATGGAGGATGGGAGTGGTTACAAGGGAAAAAGGCTTTTTTTGATCAAAATTCGAGAGGAAGAAAACAGTGAACTTGTCAAAGAGATTAGCCGGCGCTCCTATAACTCCGACAAAAGGGGTTTGGAAGAATCGAAGTTCGTGGTTTTTTTTAAATTGGAAAAGGAACTTCCTCTGATCGGTTCGGGGAAGTAATGGAGTTTGGCAAAAGAAAGCCTTCTTTAGATTAGTCATGACCCAATAGTATAATATCTTCTTTAAATTTTCCAAACTGTTCCAGACCATTTTGGGTCACCAAATGGGTGTTTTCGATACCCACGACACCTTTGCCGGGATAAATCAGCTTGGGCTCAAGTGCCAAAGTCATTCCTTCCGCCAACATCATTTGCTGTCCTTTGGCGAGAAAAGGATATTCATCTAATTCCAGACCAACACCATGACCAATAAATCTGATTCGTCGGTTTCCTGAACCCATAAAATATTTTTCAACCTTATGTTCTCTCACAAAATCAACAGCCAGGTCATATATCTCTGCTCCGGTAACACCCGGCAAAGCAATCTTTTTGATATATTCCTGAAGCTCCAGCATAATATGATGGGCATGATGCAACTGAGACGGAATCGATCCCATACAAAATATTCTGGTTTGGTCGGAAATATAACCATCATGGACAAACGCGTAGTCAACAAGAACAGGTTCATTAGGTACAATGGTTTTAAAGCCCGCACTCTGAGCAATGGCGGGACTTACTCCGGTACCACCGGTGGGTGAAGCCAAAAAACTGGGGACCGCCGCCGATGGACCTGCCATAATATGCCCATAAAAAAGCTCTCCACCCCACATACGCATCCGCACAATTCCCTGATGACCGCGTTTTCGGGCTTCCGCCTCAATTTTTCCCGCAAACTCCACCTCAGTTATACCTGTCTTCAGATAACCATTTACCAATTCGAATACTTCATCGGCAAGGTGTGCGGCTCTTTTTATTTTATCGATTTCATATAAAGATTTCACTGCTCTGATACTGCGAACCCATGGGGAAACATCCAAAAACTGAGTATCCTTGAAAAGCTTTTGGTACCCAAAAAAAAGATTTACCGGAATAACATCCAACTCCATTCCCAGTTTTTTCGGAAAATCGTACCCGTTTTCTTTTAACAAAGAAGGAATATCTTTGGAGCTTTTTAGAAAAATCACACGATCTAAAGGGCTTTCGGACTTGGCTCGATCAAGATCTTTTGTGGCCATTAATATCGGTTCACCCTCTGACGGAACAAATAAATGTGCCTGCTGAATCGTTCCGGTAAAATAAAAAAGATCAACATTCTGAATAATCAGCGAAGCCTCAATACCATTTTCCCTCATTTTATTTTGAAAATTTTTTATTCGGTTATCGATTTCAGATTTTGGGGTTGTTTCGCTACTAAAAGTTTCCATTTGGGTGTTATCCATTTTAAAATAAAAAAAGGCAGAGAAATATCCAAGCATTCCCCTGCCTTTAAGAGATTAAAGTAAATTAATTCTGGGTGTTTTGATTTTTATCGGCTTCTTCATCACCCACAGCTTCTTCTTCAAGGATCTCTTGTTCTGTGGCATTCTCCTGCTGGGCAGCGTCAGTTTCCTCATCCTGAACTTCAGGTGCATGAACTTCAGGTGCATGAAGTTCAGATGCCTGAGCTTCGGTAGCCAGCAACTGGTCCCTGTATTCCTTGAGATATTCGATCCTGCTTTGAATCATGCTTTTCTGCTGATCATCCATATCTATCTTTAAAACATCCGAAAGAATACCGATAGCTATGGCTACATCCTTTGGGGTCCCTTTGCTTGCAGCAATATTGGCTCTATACTGCGATAAATGTTTTTCCATGGAATTTAACCGGTATTTAACTAATTCACGGTCATTCTTTGTTAATGCAAATGAGAGTGCTTTGTCCAGGGTCTCCTTGATTGCTTTTAAATCGGGAATACCCTTAACGTATAAGAGGCCTTCCGCCTGGTCTACGAAATAGGTAAAAGCCAGTGGCATAACTTCCTCGGCTTTGTAAACGTCTTTGATATATTCAGGAGGAGTAACGCCGATAAGCCTGGCCAATACCTCCTCTCCCATTGGTGCAAATCTTCCCTGCCAGATTTCAATTCCATCTTCAACAGGCTTGATATAATATTTATTCATATTATTGAAACTATACCCAATAATAAGCAAAAGAATCAGAATAACTCCGGCCGCAACAAATTTTATCATTTTATCCATTGGATCGGAAACCTCCGTGTCGGTTGGTGGGGGTTCATCATATGAGACTGTAACCTTGGGGCTTTTATCTTCATCTTCGATTTTATCCGGCTCGCTCTTTTCCGAGTCGGAAGTAATCTGTTCCGTTTTTGTTTCTGCAGTCAATTCCTCTTTTTCCGATATCATTTCCGGTACGATTGTCTCAGACTCTTTTTCTTCTATTGTCGAAGTTATCGGTTGAGCAGGCGCAGGCGGAATTTCAAATTGACGGAAAAGAAGCGCTTTGATACGGGCGGCCTCTTCCGGATCATCCGTTGAAATCAAAGGAGGTGCGGTAAAGTTTTCTACTTTTCTTTCCATTTTTTCAATCAATACGGTCGCCGGCTGAAGTTCATGGAATTTCCTGGCCATGATTTCCTTATAGTCCGCCTTTTTCACTACCTTTTCCTCAACAGGCGCTTCCACTTTCTTATCCTGTATTGGCTTGTGCTCTTCAGGCTTTTTAATTTCTTCAGGTTCTGGTTTCTTTTCAACCGGGGAGGTCAAATCAATCTTTTTAAAAAGAATTTTCTTCAGTCGTTCGGCTTCTTTCGTATCCGCGGTTGCTATCAATGGAGGAGCCGTATAGGCGTCTTTTTTCATAACAACCGATCTGTGGGGACTTTCGGCCAAAATTTCAGGCGATGGCGGCTGATAAAACTTCCTTGCCATAATCTCTTTGTAATCTGCCTTTTTGACCTTTTTTTCTTCCATGGGCTTTTCTGTCTTCTTATCATCCACCGGCTTTTCAGGTTCTACAACTTCCCGTCGCTTTTCAGGCGGGGAAGTCAGATCAATCTTTTTAAACAGCAGCTCCTTCAGCCGCATTGCTTCCTGATCATCAGTGGTGGTAATGATCGGCGGGGATGTGTAATTTCCTGGTGCGGCCTCTACCTTAAAAAGCTTTTCAGGTACTTCTCTGTCAAATTTTTTAAAAATAAGATCCTTTAAGGTGAGATTTTTATCGGAAGCTGTTTTCTTTACAGGTGCCTTTTCCATTGCTTCGACTTTTTGGTTTGCTTCATCTTTTGAGACATCCGTCTTCTTAGCAACCTTCGATTTTTTATCCTCA
>JAABTQ010000017.1 GCA_011389745.1 Desulfobacteraceae bacterium
AGACAATGCTTATAAGATTGTCACCGACCGCTGGCAAACCTTCACCCGGGAAGCCGTCACTCATGAACTCCTTGACAGGCTTTCCGCTTATTGCTCCGAGTATCTTATTCACGCAGTGGATGTGGAAGGCAAATGCTCAGGAATTGAAATCGAGCTGGTAAAAATGCTGGGCGCCTGGCAGGGAATCCCCGTGACATACGCCGGCGGGATTCATTCCATGAAAGACATCAACATAATTAAAGACCTGGGAAAAGGGTGTATTGATTTTACCGTGGGAAGCGCGCTCGATATTTTTGGTGGAAAGGGTCTTGCCTACCGGGACTTGGCCAAGGTTTATGGTGGGATCAGGTCAAGTAAATGAAATTGGGACCCCGATAAGCGAAATTTTCAGAATGACAATAACAATCGGTCCGTTAGGAACCCGTCAATTTTATAGGCAATCATACGTTTCTATCAAAGGAGTGCGAAAGCCTTGCTTTTGCTATCATTTTAAAAAAATATCGGACTTTCACACTCCTGTTTCATATTAAAATAAAGGAATTTTCAAAAAGCACATTCAAAGCTGAGCCATAAAACTCCGCCTGGCTTGTCCATTAACTATGGTTTGTAACCATCCGAGAGCGTTTTCAAAAAAGAGACGATAGCAGCCTCTTCCTCAGGAGTAAGCCCAAGATCGCCCAGTTCATCAACGTTGACGTTTTCAGATACCTCAGGGGCCGGCCAGCAATCCGCATCAAGCGCCTCTGCTTCGGTATAGTCTCCCGGGCATTGGGGTTTTACATCACGTGTATTATAAAAATGAACGATTCCTTCGAGGGTTTTGAAGTATCCGTTGTGGCCATAGGCTTTCACCTCAAACACTGATGGCCGAAGGTCAGCGTTGCGAAGGGTTGGGACCTTATGCTTACCCCACTCCGCCATATACACCGATTCTGGGTAACCAACACTCTCCAAAAATCCCCCTAGGCCAGGGTCAACAAAATCCGGCGCAACACCGGCGGGATTGTCCGGATTCTGAGGAATTCCCAGGTTGTCGAAAGTGTAGTCGGTAAAAAGGGCTTTTTGGCCATTGCCGGTATGACACCTGTGGCACATACCTTTTCCCCGGAACAGAGCGTATCCACGCTGTTCCTCTTTTGTTAACTTTGCTTTGTTACTACCCATTTTCTTGAAGGTTTGGTCAAATTTCGAGCTGAAAGCATTTACCTCGGGAGAGGCTTCGTAGTCGGCAATGGAAAGCGCAATGCGGTCATATGCCATATCGGATTTCGCCATGTCTTCAGGTGACAATGGGACTATAAAACCCTTGATAGCGCAACCCTTTTCAATGTCAATATCCGGCCAAGATATGTCACACGCATTGTTTCCCCAGACGTCTTTGAAGGAGACCGGGTATGAAGCATTGCAAACACGATACACTACGCAAGCGCTGTCGGGCAGGGCCTGCTCCACCGGGTTCAGGAACGGTCCCTGGGCCTGGTCGGCAGCCGGGTTGCCGAGCTTCTCCCCCGTGGCTCTTCCATCCCAGAAGTTGCCGCCCACGAAAAGCCCTTTTTTGTCCATGTGAAAAACAGGGCTTTGGGTGGCGTAAGCTGAACTTGGGGGCTTACGGTCGCCAAATTGATCCTTGATCGAGCCCTCATAAACTGCACCGCCTGAATTAATAGATGAATGGGGCCCTGTCCAGCCCCACGCAGGGTCATGGCATGATGCACAGGATTGATTGTTATTAATGGAGAGGTTTTCATCGAAAAAGATGGATTTGCCCAATTGCTCAATGTCGGTAAGTTCCTCCTGAGCGCCTGCGGCCATCGGCAAGCCCACACACATTACCAATGCAAACAAGGGAACCAACCATAATTTTGCCCTACGTTCGGTTTTCATTTCAACCTCCTTGATGGGGATAAACGGTTTATATAAAGCCAAGCATCATGTTGCACCACCACACAAATCTTTGAGGTCTATTTTCTGTTAAATATGGGGCATCCCTCCTTTCTTGGATATGCATTACGATTCACATAAGGACACGAAAAGGTAATTTCGCGCAAAATGCAAAAGCCCGGCTATTGCACTCCGATTCTTAAGACTTCAAGGAAGTTAATTTTGAGATGTCTACATACGCCGATTTCTATAGATTGGTCAACTTTTAATTTAACCCAATCTGAGCGTTTTTCCAAAAACCATTCGTCATTCCGATGAAATCCGGAAACCCCGAGGTGGAACCCCCAAACTGGATACCGGCCTTCGCCGGTATGACGCCGCAACTTCTCCGAATTAAAATCGCTCCGTTTAGACTTTTAGAACCTGCGGATAAGAAAAAAATAATTTTCGTAACCCTTTGGTACCCTATAAATGCCGGTCAAAAATAATTCTTCTTGAAAAAACGACGGCAGCGCTTTTGAAGCTAATCCCGTGCATGGTTGACACAGAGCATGGCAGCGATAAAAAAAATAATGCCGGCAACGACCAGGACGATAAAGTTTAAAAATTTAAAGGGTTGGCCGAATGATGCCGTTCGGATGGCTTCCGCGGCATGGGTCAAAGGTACGAAATAAAGAATTTTCTGGGCCCATTCCGGAAGATGTTCCAGGGGAAAGAAGGTGCCTCCCAGAAAGGCCATGGGAGTAATCACAAAGTTGTTCAGCAAGGCCTGGTCCGCATGTGATTTCACCAGCATGGCTACGGCAACCGCAAGGGATGCAAACACAAAGCTGTTGAGCATAAGTGCCAGAAAAAAATAAACATTATAGTTGAGCACCACCCCGAAAAGCATTCCCAGGACAACAATCACTCCGACAGCAAGCAGCGCACGGGTGATGCCGGCAAGAACTTCGCCAAGTACATAGGAGAAATTGCTTATGGGCGCCACCTGAAATTCCTCAAAAATATGCCAGTAAAACCTGGCAATATTGATTTCGCCGGCAATGGCATAGGACTGGGTCATAGAACTCATGGCAACAAGACCGGGAATCAGAAATTCCAGATAGCTGTGATCGCCCACCTGAACATGGCGGCCCATGGCATATCCGAATGCGATGAGATATAAGACGGGCATAACCGACCACGACAGCATTTGCCGAAAGATCCGTCGTTTGAGGATCAGCACCTCCCGCAGATAGACAGCGTAAAACCCACGGATCATTTGACCCTCTTTCCGGTCAATGCCAGGAAAGCATCTTCCAAATTTACCCGTCGCAGTGTATATTGGTCATGCTGATCCCGGTTATACTGATCGGCTGTTTCGCGGGAATCGAAATAGACGGTTTCCATTTTGGTTTCAGTAAAACGGTCGATAGCCCATTCTCCCTGGCGGGTCATAAGATTTTCAGGAGTATCCACCACAACGATTCGCCCCTCATCCAGAAATGCCACCCGATCGGCCAGAAATTCAGCTTCTTCAATATAGTGCGTGGTCAGAAATATGGTGGTTCCTTTTTGCTGGATACGTTTGATCAGACTCCATATTTTCCGGCGAATATTCGCATCGAGTCCTACCGTGGGTTCATCCATGAAAAGTATCATGGGTTGGTGAAGCATGGCCCTGGCGATCATCAAACGACGCTGAAGTCCTCCGGAAAGTTCCTTGACCACACTGTCGGTTCTGTCGGAAAGTCCCACATACTCCATAAGTTCTTCTGCCTTCTGGTTTATGGATGTCCGGCTCATATCATAAAGAAGGCCATGGATAAGCAGGTTTTCACAAACGGAAAGCTCCCGGTCCAGGTTGATGGACTGGGGTACCAATCCGAATTGCTGCTTGGCTGACAAGGATTGTTTTTGGATGGAAAACCCGTTTAAATAGGCAGAACCGGAATCCGCGCGTGTCTGACCGGTCAGGATTTTGATAGTGGTTGTCTTGCCGGCGCCGTTGGGTCCAAGGTAGGCAAACAGCTCACCTGCTTGAACCTGTAAGTCTACTTCGTGCAATACCTGAACATCTTTATATTTTTTGACAAGCCTTTCAATTCGAATCATCTATCCTCCGGACAAATTTTTATAAACGTGTTCGACCAACTGCTTTATAGGTTTTCTTCCCGGCTGCGCCGAGCCCAACCGAAAAGTAAAAGGTTTCACGTGTTATTTTGTCATTCCAGTAAAGCCCGGGCACGAAGTAAAGCTTTTTTCAACGCTATCCGTTTTTTTCAGGCAGTCCCGGTCTCCGTCCTTCAGCCATCGGGGTCAAGCTAACCTTAATCATCACCAATTTTATTTATCATACTTTAAATTTTTGTTAAATGGTTCAGGCACTAAATAACCTGAAAATCGATGTGGTCGAAATCCATAACGGGCTTTTGTGTCGGAAGCTTTTATGGTAAAGTAATACAAAAGGAGAGAAAACTCATGAATTCGAAAGCTGCATTGGTCATCGTGGGATTTATATCGATCATCCTATGTTGGACCCCCACTGTCCGGGCCTATAGTATGATGTCATGGTTCAAGGCCCGCATATCTCCTGCCCAAATTCCTTTTCTCAAAAATGAAGGAGAATCTTTCCGGGTGGAAACCGTTGCATTAGGCCTCGAAAGCCCCTGGGCAGTCGTCACATCACCCGATGGACGGCTTTTCATCACCGAACGTCCCGGACGTCTAAGGGTGTTTAAGGACGGCAGCCTTGATCTTCAGCCGGTTCGCGGGGTTCCTCAGGTTTTTTATGAAGGTCAGGGGGGGCTGCTGGATATGACTTTTCATCCCGATTTTTTCCACAACCAGTGGGTCTATCTTGCTTACACGATCATGGCTGAAAATGGCCCCATGACAAGGGTTTCCCGTTTTTCACTAACCGCGGAAGGACTCACCGATAACCAATTGATTTTCCCAGGATTTCCAGGCAGCGATAAACCCAAGCACTTTGGATGCCGAATACGATTCGGCCTTGACGGCAAGCTATACATTACTCTGGGAGAACGTGGTGAGGGTCACCGTGCCCAGGATCTCATGGATCTCAATGGCAAAACCCTGAGACTTAACGATGACGGCACAATCCCAAAAGACAATCCATTTGTGGATTCCCGCCATTCACGTCAGGAGATCTTCTCTTATGGCAACCGTAACGCCCAGGGAATGGCTGTTCAGCCTGTTACCGGGGTTATTTTTCAAACTGAACACGGCCCTTCCTGGAATGATGCCCCCGGCGGCGGAGATGAGGTCAACCTGATAGTGGCTGGTGGCAACTATGGATGGCCATTGGTTCACCATCGCAAATCCATAAGCGGCATGATATCACCCTTATTGGAATATACCCCGGCCATCGCACCTGCCGGGGCCATGTTTTACACTGGCGATGTTTTTCACGCCTGGAAAGGAAACTTCTTTTTTACGACACTAGTGGGCCAAATGCTTGTTCGTGTTAAATTGGATGGCCAAAAGCCTGTTGGACAGCAATTTCTCCTCAAGGGGGATTACGGGCGCCTGCGGGATGTGACTCAGGGGCCGGACGGGTTCATTTATGTGATTACATCGGATACGGATGCTTACGGGCCTGGTCGTCCGGAAGGCGACCGTCTGATCCGCCTGAGGCCGGAATAACGAAATCATCACCGAATTTCGTATGCCCCAATAATATAAAAATAGCATTTTTTCCAGTGGGTTAGTTTGACTATTTGGCTCCTTCTGTTTCATGATTATTATTCAACCGAAGGGGCAAGTTTAGTTTTCTGATTATTAAAGAGGAGAACACCAAAATGACCACCTTAAAATATGTTGGCGATATAGTCATTGATTCCACAGGACCACTCAGAAAAATACGGCTTCCCGATGGTCTCTATGTCGTGGGGGAACAAATGCTGATTGCGGTTGATAGTGAAGAGGAGGCCGATGATATCATAAAACAATTAAAGATGGATCTGGGCCAGGAATAAATCGCGGATAAGGTTTCGATACTGCCCAACTCTTTACCTATCCTATAAAAGAAAAAATTTCCAGGTGTATTCGTTTATCGGGTACCCCAAGGTCCTTTAAATTGGCGATGACTGTTTCAACCAATCCCGGAGGCCCACAGACATAGAAAGCAGCATTTTTTAGCTTGTTTTTGCACAGTCTTTCAAGCTTTTCACGATCCAGCAGTCCGGTTTCCCCCGACCAATTTCCGGGTGGATTTTCCAGCACATGAACCAGGCTAAGGCGCGGATAATTGCTGTTTGCTATCTCATGGAGTTCTTTGCGAAAAACAATGTTGTTTTCATCCGAATTGGCATAGATGAACAGGACTGATTTTTCCGATTCGATGTCATTCATGTGACGGAGCATGCTTCGCAACGGGGTTACCCCGATACCGCCGGCGATAAAAACGAGATCCTTTTCATGAGGATGGTTCATATAAGAAAAACGGCCAAAAGGCCCGTGAACCGTAGCGGTATCTCCGGTCCGGGTTTTGCCTATGGTGGATGTAAAATCACCTAATGATTTAATGGTAGAGGTAATAATCCCTGGTTCCGTGGGGCTTGAAGATATGGTCCAGTGGTGTTCTTCCTCGGGAAGATTCCTTCCTCGATGAAAAGTAATAAAATGAAACTGCCCGGGAAAATAATCGTAAACTTTCTTTGTTCCTGCAGGTGGTACCAGGGTAATTGTCCAGACATCCCTTGTCTCCTGCTTTACCTTTAAAACCCGGTATGGCTTGCAGGCCAAAATGAGGGGACGAAAAATCCGATGGTAAAAAAGCAGGCCCAAAGCGACCATTGGAATAACCGGCCATACGTATTTCAAAGGAGGATTCTTAAGATCCTGCCCTGCAAACCAGCTATGGAAAAATACAAGCACAAAAATCGACGGGGCAAGAATATCATGGTAGCAGCGCCATTTTTCAAACTTGATTCCAAGCGGCTTTTGAAACAGGCTCAGGGCAACATTAACCATGAGCAGCACCAGTACGATTTTCCCGACCCAGATGTACCAGGGAAGATCTATCCCGATGAGAAGTTTCCATCCAATGCCCCCGCCTGCCAGCAAAACAGGATGCAGCACCAGAAGGCATAGGGCGAAAATTGCCATATTTCTGTGGAACCTTATCAACATATCCAAACCGAAAGGTGCTTCAATCCACTTGAAACGACCAGCGAGCACTGGCTGAAGCATTAAAATCATAAATGCGGTCAGGCCGAAGTTTTTTCCGATCTCATAAATGGTCCTGTTTTTAGACAGGATGTCAGGAAGTAAGTAATTGACCACGAGCAATGGGGACAATATGATGAGCATATACAATATGATACGCCACAGACCTTTGAACATGGTTTTTTCTCCTGTTTTGTTTTTGTGCTTTTATCCTAAAACAAGTTATAATTTTTATATCATACAGGAAAAAAAAGAAACATGAAAATTAAAGGACGTTGATACCCTGACACCCGAAACATGCAAGCTTCTATCTTGCGAGAAGCATCTTTAACCGGCGAGTTTTTCAGCCAACTCTTCGGCCTGCTTGAAAATATCTTGCCGGTTTTTGAGATCCGACGGTTCCATGACTCCACAGGCATGGATCAGTTCACTTTTTTCGAATCCCATCCATTTGTAGAACGTGGAATACCTGGGAAAAATGTCCTTAAAAGCTTCCTTGTCCGGACTACCCTGGGTCAGAATCATTACAAGGGTTTTGTCGCCCTCCAGACGATGGATTTTGGCGGCATGCACATAGTCCGGCACCAAAAAGGAAAAATTGCGGTCAATAAATGCCTTGACCTGAGCGGACACATCACCATAATAGACCGGGGAAGCCAACACCAGAATATCCGAGTTCCGAACGGCCTCCAGCACCTCGGCCAGATCGTCTTTAAGCACACATTTATCGGATTTTCCCTTGCATCCGTAACACGCCTGGCATCCCCGAAAATTGAGCTTGTTAAGTACCCAGGATTTAACGTTCGCTCCTTTGTTAACAGCAATCCCGCAGAATTTATTGGCGATGGCGGCACTGTTGCCCTTTACCCTGGGGCTGCCGTAGAGACAGACAATGTTCATTTTTTTCCTTATAATATAGAGTAAATTTATGTAGCAAGCTGAATTAGTTCGCTTTGCGGTATTCTTAACACATAAAACTTCAAAAAAATACTCATTATACAGTTATAACCATCGAACTTTCAGTGCCTGTCTCGGTGGAATCCGGTGATATTTGAACCTGGGGTACCCGAGCATCAAAGCAGCGTAAACCTTATGGCCATTGGGAAGATTCAGGAATTGTTTCAGCGGATCATAATTTTTTGATGCCCGCATGAAATATCCGGCCCAACACCCGCCAATACCCATGGAGTTGGCCGTTAATTCAAGGGTTGTGCATGCGATAGCACAATCCGCGGCCGGATTGATGCTGTTTTTTGCGGCATGGGCGATTGCCAGATTGGGGGCTCCCCGCAAAATAATGTCGTGGCCTTTGTCCCATGCTTCAATAATATCCGGAACCATGTTGAGCTTCCGTAGCCATTCGATGGTCAGGCCCGCCATCTGATAGATTTTAGGCCTGTCATCCACCAAAATCCAATGTACCGGCTGGAGATTTTTGGCTGTCGGTGAATATTGAACCGTTTCCAAAAGTTTTTCGACAACCTCACGGGGAACCGGCCGATCCTTATAAACCCTGATGGATCGCCTTGTTTTCACCAGTTGGGAAATAGATTCCGCACTGATGGGAATTTGCTTTGGAACCGGTTCACAGGATTCCGGTGAAACGCCTTCAAGGGTGATCGCCCCATTCGGGCAGACCGCCAGGCAATGGCCGCATTTTAAACATACAGCCTCGGCACCCGGAATCATCTCCGGAATGCCGTCAGCATCAGGCTTGAGAAGAAAGAACGGGCATTCCTCAATACAAATACCATCTTTTCCGCACTTTTCTTGATCAATGATTAACATTTGCATCATTTCCTATTTATCTCGCTTTCGTTTTTTCAGGGCGCATATCGGTATAAAACGGCAAATAAAATAAGCGATAACAGAGCCAGCACAAAGAAAACCGTAAAACCCTGAGCATATCCGGCAGGACCGCTGAGCTTTACAAACAGCGCCATCAGAGGAGGAATAACAAAACCGCCAAATGCGCCCAGGCCGCCCACGATACCGGCGGCCCCACCAACAGCCATTGGGCTGTATTTAGGTACTAATTTAAAGATAGCTGCATTGGCAAATCCCATGCCCAGGGCAAGAATCATCATACCAGTGATGGCAACAGTCATTAATCCGGTTGCCAGAAGCATCAGCAACGCTCCAATTGTCATGGCAAGAAATGAGACCAGCACAACTTTTTCACCCCCCAAGCTATCCGAAGCAAAACCTCCAAAAACCCGTAAAAAGCTGCAGGATAATGAATAAAGCGCCGTCAACATTCCGGCCGTCACCAGGCTGGTGGAATAAAATTCGATCCAGTAGGTCGGCAACCAGACAGTTAGGGCCATAAATCCGCCAAAGCTGACAAAATAAAAGAATGTCAATACCCAGGTACGCCAGTCCGAACCGGCTTTCTTAATGGAATCCATGGCTTTTCCGGAAGGGATCAATTCCTGGCCGCACACGATAAACAAGGCATCCGGATCGATCTCGATTCCCATTTCCCGATACTGAAAGTACGGGGCATCCCTCATGAATACATAGACAAAAAAGATCAGGAAAACCAGCATCCCGAACCAGAAAATATAAGAATTTGTAAATCCCATCGCAACAACCATCCAGGGCAACACCAAGGCAAAAAGGCCGGGCGCCACATTACCCAATCCAGCGTAAACAGCCAGGGCGCGGCCTTGTTTTTTTTGAGGAAACCAGTATGATACCGACGGAACTCCCACTGAAAAAATGGCAATACCACATCCGCACAAAGTGCCGAATAAAAGAAACATGGGATAATGTTCGGCTCCCGGAACCGGGGCAATAGTAAACATCAGCGTGATACCGGCAACACCTGTTGCAGCAAGTGACAACAGAATCAGGATCGGTATTTTTCCTCCAAACCGGTCCACCATGGCACCAAAAGGAATACGTAAGAGCGATCCGGTCAAGGCAGGGCAAGAAGCCAGCAATCCCATCATCATAGGGCTGAGCCCCATGGACTGCTTGAGTTGAGCAACAATAGGCCCGTATGCCGAAACTCCGGCAAAGCCGGCGAAAAAAGACAGCGTGATCCATACCAGAGCTTTCGTGGGACTCGATTTGGCAAAACAAACGTTTTCATTCATCTGGACTGATCCTTATTTGTCATTCTTGTGTGGGCCGGAATGACACTGAGTTGGTAATAAAATGACTCGACTTCCTTTGTTCCGTATATTTCGTAGTTTATTTCCGGACCGTCAATCCTCACTTCAGATTTTCCAGGTCAGCCAGATCCTGATGCCTGCCCGTGGCCTGCTTATTCTTTTTCAGGTTGGCAAGATCAATAAAATCCACGTTCACCCCGTCGATGGTGATGGTTGTTCTTACCGCATAACATGATTCAAAATCAACGCCTTTAAGCGATGTGAGCAGGTCTATCCGGTTTGGCGGATATCCCAGTTGAATTACCTGGGCGGGCGCAAGAAAATCTTCCGGTGTCAGACCCAGAGAGCCGAATCCGAATTGATGAAGCGCTTTTACGGCCTGTTTTGCGTTTTCCGGCGTCAACTCTATCCAAATGTCTATATCCTTTGTATAACGCGGATGACCGTGAAGAGCGACGGCATATCCACCCACCACCAGATAGCGAACCCCGTTATCGTTTAATGATTCGATAAATTCTTTGAAGTCTTTGTTCAGAATCATCTGTCCCCCCGTGATATTCTCTTCGTATTTCCTCAAGGGCCGTCAGACGTTTTTCATACGGCTGGGTTTGCCAGTAGGCAAAATCAGTGGGCTGACGGTCCATGTCAAATTTTCGGTAAACCGTTTCAATACTGCGTGTTGAATCCATAAATGGCCTCCTTGTTCACCACGAAACACACGAAATACACGAAATACACGAAAAAAGTCTTGTGGTTTTTTTTTCGTGCTTTTCGTGGTTTATCCAACAAGAACAGCAATTACCTGAATAAAGGGATTGTCTTACGTTGTCATGGTTTCCTCAACCCATGTCCAGAACTCGTTGAAAATTTTATCAATTTCATGTTTTTCCTGTTCTTTCCGGCTGAGCTTAGCTATTCCTTCATAAAATTTGTAGATCAGCTCGGACAAAGAGAAAGCTGAGGTAATATTTAACCGCTTATCTGTCTTGGAAGAATTAAAAATGTTCCACTTTTCGGCGCATCACTATCCAGGGCCTGAGAATATAAATAAATGGAGCACTCCAAATATGCACAAGGCGGCTGAACGGTGAAAAAGCCAACAGGGTAAAAGCCCCGAGAATATGAACCTTGTAGCTCAAAGGAACTTCCAGCATCAAATGAGGGGCCGGTGTGAACGTGACAATACTACGAATCCAGGGAGCAATGGTGTCCAGAAGGTAAAAATGGCCGAACATCACGTTGAACAACCCTGCGCCGATAACAAAGATTAGGCCTCCCAATGTGATGTAATCATTGGTGGTTGTGGTTACCTTTAACCTCTCTCTTGTGACACGTCTCGCGAGCAGCATTACAGCGCCGACAAAGGCCGCAATTCCTACCGCAAGGCCCGACCAGTAAGCGATACGGGTGTGGGCCTGGCCGTCGATGCCGACCGCATCAAACCATGTCTGAGGAATCAGAAGGCCACCGGCATGACCCACAAGCGTCAGAAGAATTCCCCAGTGAAATATGGTAATTCCGACATAAGTCTCGTTTTTTTCCAGAAACTGAGATGATTTGGCATTCCAGGAAAAAGGATCGGTCAGGTAGCGATAGGCATGTCCCAGCACAAAAACGGCAAGGCTGATATACGGAAAAACAACAAAGGCCAGTGTATTCATCAGGTTCATAAGAGCACCTCGATTGAATAAATTTTATAGCTTAATATTTTATTTTGACAGTCCAAAGTTCTACGTCATGCCGGGTTGATCCGGCATCCGGAAAAAATAACCTCTTGTGTGTTTAATCAAAAGCTACTGTTTTTATCCAGTCTCCGATTCAACGAAATCGATCAAAATTTCAAACAACAGCCGGTAGGGGCTATCCGGATCATCGAAACCTTCGGCAATATTTTTAACCCCACCCATTTGGCTCCACAGCAAATCAATTCCTACCGGATCCGGACATTGGGCGAGAAATTCAAGCATCAGGGGAAGATAATCGGGCAGTTCTCCGGTAATTCTGTCATAACCGGCCTGACAATAAACCTGATCCAGTTGCGCCAGAGCCCGTCCCCGTTCCTCGGTATCCCCAAGACTATGGTAAGTCAGGTTCAGGCAAGTCCTGGGGTTCATGTCGAAAATCCGGGTATAATGCTCCTGCAAATGCATAAGGGGCATATGCTGGATACCTTTGACAAATCCAAGAAGCTTTCCTTTTTGCGAATCACTCACCTTATCGTTAAGTTCATTTTTCAAAGATAACAGCCCATCGACAAATTCATCATCCGGGTACAACAGCAACACCGAGATCAATTTCAGAAGAAAATGTTTATCCTGATTCATTTTTTTAACCCGGATATCCACTTTCTCCCTGATCGGTGTAAAGCTGATTTTCATCGGTTTCACTCTTAGTGGGTACCACAAAGCGATTTTCAAATTTTGCAATAGACAACAATTCATACATGGAAACCGCCGATTCAACGCTAAGACCGACTGCCTCCAACACCGAGTCATCCGGAGATTTTTTTATCCGGACCGATCTCATATACTCCCGCATTGCCATCAGCCGTTTCAACGCCAGCCTCACCGGAGCCTCATCTCCGGCTGTCAGAAGGTTGGCCAGATAAGTAATGGGAATCCTCATGGAATCGATAACATCCAAGCCCTCCGCATCTTGGGTATGTTCACTGATCGGACTCAAGGGCGGAATGTACCATACCATGGGAAGTGTCCGATATTCCGGGTGCAAAGGCAGTGCGAGTTTCCACTCTTTGGCCAGCATGTAAACCGGAGACCGAAGAGCCGCATCCATAAAATTTTTTGGTATCCCCTGGCCGGCTGCCGATTTTTGGATCTCAGGATCTTTGGGGTCAAGAATCATATCCAGGTGAGCCGGATACACTTCCTGCTCTGTTTTTGCGGAGGCGGCCTCCTTGATCCGGTTAGCATCATAAAGTATCACACCGACGTATCTGATTCGTCCAACGCAGCTCAACGCACAGAGAGTCGGCATCCCTGCTTCGATCCTGGGGTAGCAGAAAATACACTTTTCCGAACGTCCGGTTTGCCAGTTGAAATAGACCTTTTTGTAGGGACATCCCGAGACACAATAGCGCCATCCGCGGCACCTTTCCTGGTCCACCAGGACAATACCGTCCTCCTCCCTTTTGTAAAGTGCTCCCGAAGGGCAGGAGGCCACGCAAGCCGGATTCAGGCAGTGCTCGCAAAGACGGGGAAGGTAAAACATAAACACATTCCTGAACGCAAGGTAAATGGAATAATCCAGGTTCCTGAAATTGATATCATACCTCCCGGTTTCGCTGACACCCGCCAGATCATCCTCCCAGTTTGGCCCCCATTTGATCTGCATATTCTCTCCAGTGATCAAAGATTTTGGCCGCGTGGATGGCTGATGGTTTTTGCGGGGGCTGGAAATTAGATTCTCATAGTCATAAGTCCAGGGTTCGTAGTAATCGTCGATTACCGGCAAATCCGGATTGTGAAAGATATTTAATAGTTTTTGAGTCCGCCCGCCGGCAGTCAGTTTCAGATTGCCCCATTTAAGGCGCCATCCGCCTTTATGGATTTCCTGGTTTTCCCATTTGCGGGGATATCCCATACCGGGTTTGCTTTCTACGTTGTTGAACCACATGTATTCGGTGCCCTTGCGATTGGTCCACACGTTTTTGCAAGGTATACTGCAGGTATGGCAGCCGAGACATTTGTCCAGATTCAACACCATTGCATACTGAGCTTTAATATTCATACCAGTCGATCTCCCGTGCTTTGCGAACCACGATCACCTCGTCCCGCTGGGAGCCGACAGGACCGTAGTAGTTGAATCCATAACTCAGTTGAGCGTACCCGCCGATCATGTGGGTGGGTTTCACCATAATACGTGTCACACTGTTATGTGTTCCTCCCCGCTTGCCGGACATTTTGGAACCGGGTGTGTTGATCAGTCTTTCCTGGGCATGATACATGAATGCCTTGCCCGGCGGGATACGATGGCTGACCACGGCTTTGGCCATAATCACACCATTGACATTGAAGCACTCCAGCCAGTCGTTGTCTTTGATACTTAGCTTTTGCGCATCCTCGTTATTAATCCAGATAGCTTCTCCGCCCCTGAAAAGTGTCAGCATGGTGAGTGTGTCCGAATAAGTGCTGTGAATTGACCACTTGGAATGGGGGGTCAGGTAATTGAGGACCAACTCCTCCTGTTCATTTCGATCGAGCTTTGTTGAACCTGAAGCCTGCATATTCAAAGGCGGGCGAAAAGTCGGAAGACTTTCCCCGAAGTTTCTCATCCATGGGTGATCCTGATAAAAATGGGCCCGCCCGGTCAGGGTCCTGAAAGGAACCTTTTCTTCGATATTGATCACAAAAGGTGAATAGCGACGGTCTTCAGACTCGATACCGCTCCATATCGGCGAAGTAATAATTTTTCTGGGCTGAGCGCTGATATCGGCAAATGAATACTTTTCTCCCTTCCTGTCCATGCTGAGGTGTTTCAGCGCTAAACCGGTTCGCTTTTCAATAATCTCCCACGACTTCACCGCAGTAGCTCCGTTGGTTTCCGGCGCCAGCGCAAGAATCGTCTCTGCCACCTGTTTGCCTGTCACCAGCTGCGGCATGCCCTGGCTCACGCCGGTTTCCGAGACAATCCCCAGCTTTTCTTTAAGTTCTTCATATTCCTGGTTGGCTTGCCAGGTGACTCCCTTGGAACCGATACCGGGAGTTGCCGCCATAGGCCCTAAAGCGGTCATCATCTTATAGGTATTTGAAAAATCTCGGGTCACCACGGTCATGGAAGGCATGGTTTTTCCGGGTATCGCCTCTGTCTCACCCTTGCTCCAGTCCCTGACTTGTGCCTGGGAAATTTCAGCGGGGCTGTCATGCATCAAAGGCGTGGCCACCAGGTCTTTCATGGGACCAAGATGAACCGCGGCCAGATCGGAGAATTTTTCGGCAATAGCCTTGAACTGGTCCCAGTTGGTGCGTGATTCCCAGGGCGGATCAATGGCCGGGTTAAATGGGTGGATAAAGGGATGCATGTCCGTGGAACTCAGATCGTGCATCTCGTACCAGCCGGCAGCCGGAAGTGCCACATCAGCATACATAGCGCTGGTGGACATCCTCAGCTCCAGGGTGACCAGCAGATCAAGCTTGCCTTCCGGTGCAGGCTCCCTCCAAATAATTTCTTCCGGACGGATAGCACTGTCGGTATTAAACACGGCGCTGTCGGTTCCTAGAAGGTGTTTAAGAAAGTATTCGTGGCCCTTGCCGCTGGCTCCCAGAAGGTTGGCCCGCCACAGAAAAAGCACCCTTGGAAAATTGGCAGGATTGTCGGGATCTTCTATGGCAAAACGCATATCCCCTGATTTTAAACGGTCCACTGCAGCAGCAATGATTTTTTCGTCGGTGTCGGCACCTTTTTCGATCGCATCGCGGCAAATATTCAATGGATTTCGGTCAAACTGGGGATAGGACGGCAGCCATCCCAGCCGGACCGCAATCGCGTTATAATCGGCGGCATGACGGCTTTTGTTCCCATTGCTGAAAGGCGCCAGCATGGTGTGCATGTCATAATTATCATAGCGCCACTGGTCACTGGCAAAATAGTAAAAAGAAGTTCCGTTTTGTTGTCGGGGCGGCCTGAGCCAGTCAAGACCGAACGCCACCTGGGCCCACGCGGCCTGGGGACGGACTTTTTCCTGGCCCACATAATGAGCCCATCCCCCTCCGTTAACCCCCTGACAACCGCACAGGGTGGTAAGATTGAGAATAGAGCGGTAGATCATATCGCTGTGGTACCAATGATTTGTCCCTGCTCCTAAAAAAATCATGGATTTACCATGGGTTTGTTCCGCATTGAGAGCAAATTCTCTGGCCACACGGATAACATCCTGACGGGGCACCCCGGTGATAGCCTCCTGCCATGCCGGTGTATAAGGCTTTGGATCATCGTAGTCTCTGGGGTAGTCATCAGTGAGCATATCGGCCTGAGGCAGGGCTATTCCCAATTGGGCCGCCATAAGATCGAAAACCGTGGCCACCAGGATCTCTCCGGCATCTGTTTTTACTTTTTTAATCGGCACCACCCCGGTTCTAATGTGAGCACCTTTAAAATCAAAAAATGGAAGCTGAACCTTAACCCATTGGTCATTTTCCGGCGCCAGGCTGAGAGCCGGATCAACAACATCGCCGGTCTCTGAATCCCTGAGATGAAGATTCCATTTGCCTTCATCGCTCCAACGAAATCCGATGCTTCCGTTGGGTACGACAAATTGCTGTCCATTGGTATCAAAAAAAACGGTTTTCCATTCCCCATGGACGATATCTTTGCCGAGATCCTCGGCCCTGAGCATGCTTCCCGCTACATATTCATCCGTTCGTGGTTCTAAAACAACCAGAAAAGGTAAGTCGGTATAAGCCTTGACATAATTAATGAAATAATTGCATTTGCGGTCAATATAAAATTCCTTGAAAACCACGTGGGTCATGGCCATGGCCAGTGCGGCATCCGTTCCTGCTTTGGCCGGAAGCCAGGTGTCGGCAAATTTTACATACTCGGCATAATCCGGTGCTACAGCCGCCACCCGTGCCCCACGATACCGGGCTTCGGTAAAAAAGTGTGCATCCGGAGTTCGGGTCATGGGCAAATTGGTTCCCCAGACAATCATGTAAGTGGAATCATACCAGTCAGCACTTTCGGGAACATCGGTCTGCTCTCCCCATACCTGAGGCGAGGCTGGGGGAAGATCACAATACCAATCATAAAAGCTGAGCATCGAGGCGCCGATGAGGGAGAGGAATCGGGCCCCTGATGCGTAGCACACCATGGACATGGCCGGAATCGGTGTGAACCCGAAAACCCTGTCCGGACCATATTTTTTGATGGTATGCACCAGGGATGCAGCCACCAGGGTTGAAGCCTCATCCCAGGAGACCCGGACAAATCCGCCTTTACCTCTTTCCTTCTGAAATGCCTGCCGTTTTTGAGGGTCCTGGACAATACTCTCCCAGGCCCTGACCGGATCACCACATTCGGTCAGGGCATTACGCCACATCAGTAGAAGTTTTGATCTCACAAGGGGATGTTTTAACCTGACAGGGCTGTAGGTGTACCAGGAATAGGTGGCGCCACGGGGGCACCCGCGCGGTTCATGGTTTGGAAAGCCGGTCCCGCAATCCGGATAATCCGTTCTCTGGGTTTCCCAGACGATGATTCCGTTTTTTACATAGACATCCCACGAACATGAACCGGTGCAGTTTACTCCGTGGGTGGAACGGACCTTTTTGTCATACTGCCATCTGTTTCGGTAAAACTTTTCCCAATCACGCTGTCCGCAACGAGCCTGAGCCCAATTGTCTGAGAGGGATTCTTCCCGGCAGCCGTACTTGTCACCTCGTGGACGAAAAAATCTCAGTGATTTGAGAAACCGATTCTTGGGCATCATTTACCTCCAAAGATTTTTATTTCCAATGTCAGGTCAAGCAATCCACCTTAAACTTTACTTTTTGAGAAATCACGCCTTCATTAGCTTCACCTGGCTTTGATAAAAGACGGCGCTTCCCCCCACCACATCGCTCAACGTTGTATTCTTTAAGACAGGATCCACACGCATGGCGGCATTGGCATGGAAACCTCTGGCACGGCGCTTGTCCTGTACAACTACGTGGCCGTCAATTTCAATAGTAATGGCACCCTGTGCCCAATGTCCATGTCCCAGGGAAAACGCAACCACCCCGGGCCTGATACCCTCTATTGCCCGGACTTTACCCTGCATGGGAATACGTGTGCCATTGCCGAGATCCCATTCCCCACCCGGATTGCTTGCAGAAACCATGCGGACCATATCCCCGGATTTGAAACCAAGCCGTCCGGCATCATGGGTGGAAATTTCCACAAAGTTTTCGGGATAAACGGCATTTAGCCAGTAGTTGCCCCCGGTCCTGGTCTTGGTTTGAGTAATATACTTGTATGTAATCAGAGTCATATCAAAGCCGTCTTCACGGTCATTGATAAGATTGCCCGTACAATCCGCGGGACCAGGCACAAAGTCGGCATGGGGATGATAGGGTTTGCCGGTCATGGAATTTTTGGTGGTGACCAGATTTTCGAAATACAGGCCGACCATCTTGTCATAGGCGTTGACCAGCTGGTAATTCTTGTAGGCGTTTGCATAGCTCTGAAAACGTCCGCCGCGATTGAGGACATAGACCACATAAGGCCAGTTTTCCTCCCCCACCACATTTTTCCATCGTGTTGCATCAAAAACCCCTTTGGGCAAATGCCGCCGGGCTTGCTCAAAAATTCGTATTTCTTCAGCATCCGCAGCCGGGACACGGTCGGACCCATCGGGTTTATCACCAAAAGCCACGTTTGCCACCATTCTAAGATACAAATCCTCCTCGCGTTTCATATGACCGCCCGGACCAAAAATGTTCTCCCCATATCCAGGCACGCCGAGCTTTTCAGCAAAGGAGAGAATCATGGCTTCCATATTCATGGGCATCTGTTCGCCAAATACGGTCACGTTCTCAATGACCGGCGCGACAGCCGGTTGGCGTATGGGAAAAACCTTTGGTGAAACAGAGGGATGCGCCCCGGGAAATTCCCAGCGTTCGAGATATGTGGTGTCCGGAAAGATGTAATCCGCGTACATGCTGGTTTCGCCCACCACGATGTCCGAAGCGATAAATAGTGGCAGTTTTGATGTATCGCGAAGGATATTGATCAGCGTGTGTCCCGAGGGCAGGGCATAGACCGGGGATCCCATGTACATTAACAAGGCTTTGATTTGGTACGGATACTGATCGCCGATGCTGGGGATGACCTCCTGGTAGATATCGCTGCAGAAAGGGTACCAGGTACGTTTTGCCGGGAAGCCCTCGAACAGGGTGGTTTTATCGTACACGGCACTGTGCCGGATAATGTTGACGCCCCAGGCCTTGATTCCACCGGCATATTGTTTTGTAACGTCAAAAGGCTTGCCGGGAAGGTCTCCTTTGTAGTTGTGAGTTGTGGCCTTGCACAGGCCACCCTGCCAGCCGATATTACCGATAAGCACGTTGACCGTATACCAGGCTGTCACGTTATAGAAACCACCGGTATGCTGTGATACCCCCCTGTGCAAATCGGCTACGGATTTTTTGCCATGGCTGACAAACTCCCTGGCCATCTCGTGAAAATCCAGGGTACCGATTCCGGCAAGCTCGCACCACTCATCGATGCTTCGTTTCCTGGAAGCTTCATGAATGATCTGCAAAACACTCTTGACACGAATACCTTGAACGGTGGTATCCACCAACAGATCGCCTTCAGCAATCGTGTTTTCATCATTGGGATCAAAAGACAGATAGCCATCACCGGATTGGACCACAAAGGCGTCAAAGTTCCATGTGGTTTCGTCCTTTCCGGCTCTTTCCTCGAGTGGCCGCTCCAGGTCCGAACCACGAAGATATTTACCAGGTGAACCGTCCGAACCGATTTTTACCAGCCATGCGGCCTGTGACCAGGTAGGTTCGCGGTCAGCCCTGGCAGCGGCCTTGTTAGCATTGGTCAGGTAGGTAATATCATGACGGTTGTTATCGATAATCCATTGAATCATGGCCATGGCAATGGCTCCCACGCCATTTACCGGCTCCACCGGAAACCATTTCCACGCGCGTGCAGCGGTTTTCGAGCACCGCGGATCAATGACGGCGATCTTCATTCTGCCATCCACGGTCCCCTCGGTGACTTTTTGAGCGCGAAGCGGTGGGCCGTAATTGGCTTCAAACGGGTTGGCCCCCACAAATATGCAAAATTCAGCATTACCCGTATCGGCCTGCCAATAAAACTTGCCGCCGCCGGTAAGCTTGCCTTCCACAAACTGGTCGCTCATGGCCTTGCCGGAAAAATACAAAGAGCCCTGGCAAACCGTCGTATGCCCATGATAATTCACCGAACCGCAGGCTTTGCTGAAAAAATCCTTGATCAGATCGCCACGGCCGTTCTTGATACGGCCCCAATTGAAACAGAATTGATTGTTTTTAGGTCCCAGGTCCGGATGATCAGGATCGATGAGGTAATGAAGATTTTCGGCATGTTTGGCCTTGTAATCTTTGATATTCATTTTTTTTGCAGCTACCAGGGAAGCATCTTCGGCAAGGGCTTTGGCAATACCCGGATCACGCAAAACCACGATGTCCTTGAGGCCGTCCACATGCCCCTCGCCAAAAAGGTCTCCGCCGTTGACAATCTCTTCCACAGCATGATCAAATGAAATGATTTTCCATTTATTTTCACCGCGATTTCCGGATCTCTTAAGCACCTTGACTATACGATATGGGTCATACAGGGTTTGAATACCGGCTTGACCCTTAGGACAAAGCGAACCTTCGATGCGGGCCGCTTCTTTTACAGGTGTTTCCTCAGGAATCTGGGGAGTCATACACCAGGGGCTGTAGGGGTTTCCGTCGATCTTTTTCACCATCCCATCGACCACTTTCACTTTCATCCCACAATTGGTATTGCATTGCTGACAGGCCGAGTAGATCTGATTTTCCGGAAGGTGATGGACATAGGTGTTGTCGATTTCTTCAGCCCATACACGGTTATCCGCCAGGAAAGGAGAGGCTACCCCGGAACAAAGCATCGTACTGCCGAGCATCGCCGACGTTTTTATAAAATCGCGCCGACTTACCACCCAATCCGGATTTGAATTCATCACTCTTTCTTTAGATTTCTGATTCGGCATGATTCATTCCTCCAATCTTAAAGTTGACGATCGGTAAATAACGTGTTCCCAAAAGAAATAACAGCAGACCGGCGGAAATGATCCAGATACTGACCAGCCACTCATTTAGATTGGGCGTATACTCGGTGGTCAGTCGGGCATGAACAAATGCGGACTCCAGTCCTTCCAGTTTATAGACCGCCAGATCCGGAATAACAAAGTTATACCGGACCGAAATAAAGGTAATGAATATCAAAAAACATGACCAGGCCACTATTTTAGGGTGATGGGAATAAAACGTTAAAAGAATCAAGGGAATCAAACTGCCGATTCCCAGATGAACAATCCAGAAGGTCCACCAGTTCGGGCCGATGGTGATGTGATTAAGGCTGGTCACTATATCGGTCCGTCCGGTTTGATATCCCACAAAAAATTGCATGGCTTCGAGTACAAGAAAAAGAGAGAGGAGAAAAAGAACCGAGCGTCCAAGATAAATTGAAAGGGTTTCTCGCAAGGCAATATCCTGCCCTCCGAACAGATAAGTTAGAACAGTGACCAGTGCCCCTCCGCTAAGCAATGCAGCCACTACGAACAACAAGGGGGTCAGAGCGCTGTTCCAGATCGGCCGGTTGATCAAAATGGCAAAAAAAGCGCCGTTTGCGGCATAAAACATCAATCCTACAGGAAGACTTATCCAGGCCAGTACATGAACCCTTCGATCGTCAGCCGCTTTCATTTCGTGGTCATAATGAGTCCGGCCAAAGGCAAGCAAACGATATACCGATTGAACTATTCCGGTCTGCCTGGGGGCTTCCCGGATAATATCGCCCCGCACCAGAAAATAGGTTTTCAAGGTGTAGATGATCCCCATGGCATTGAACAAAATGAACATCCAGGTCATCAGAGAAGAAAAACTCGGCGTGAGAAAAAATTGATAAAAGGCTCTGTGCATCGTACCGAGATCCAACAGGATAAATAACACTTCGCAAAATAAACAAATCAGAACCATGAAAGCCGAAAGAGGACCTATACTTTTGAAAGGTTTTATCCGCAGCAGGTAAGTCAGAATGGTCACCAGAAATGCACCAGCCGATAGTCCAAGAAAAAAGAGATAAAACGCCACCCAAAGTCCCCAGGGTACATAACTGCCGAAAGCTACCGGATTTAACCCGTAAAGCAATCGGTAAAACATCCCAATGCTTCCGATTACCAATCCAGCCACTGCCAAAAAGCTAAGAAGGGGAAAAAACTTGTATTGCATGATTCCTCCTTTATGCGAGATAGTAAACCGCCGGTTGAGTGCCCAGCTCTTCTTTAAGCTGATAAGCGCGAGCAGACGCGATCATTTCAAACACCAGACTTTCAGGGTCATTTCGATTCCCAAAAATGGTAGCCCTGCCGATGCAGGTTGTCACACATGCAGGAAGCATATTCACTGCCAGACGATGGAGACAGAAATGACATTTCCGGGCATTGCCGATGGGCGAGCCTTTACCGCGTTTAGGCCACTTTTTACCATATTCTGTCGCCGGATCGGCCTCATAGCTCTCAGCCGCTGCATTTTTGCCGTAAACGACTTCATCCGCCTCGGTCACTCCCTCAGTGTACCAATCTCCGAAATCAGAGGTTCTGGCACTGTAGGGACAAGCCACCAGACAATAGCGGCAGCCGATACAACGTTTATAATTAACCACCACCACTCCGGCCTCATTTTTGTAAGTAGCGGTTACGGGGCAAACTTTTGTGCATGGGGGATTCTGACATTGAAGGCAGGGACGGGGAACAAATTTTCTGGCCACGGCCGGATATGTCCCTTTTTCGTTTTCTAATACCGGCCTGTAAACCACACCGGGAGGTAGTTTGTTTTCTGCAACACAGGCAATGGTGCAGGCATGACAACCGATGCATTTGGCCAAATCGATCACCATGCCCCACTTGACTTTTTTCGGGTCTTCACTCGTTGCGCGATCTAAATCGCGCTGCATTCTAACCAGGGAATCCTCTACAGCCAAAAATCTGCTCATGGGCCCTCCTCTTTAATTCGGTGTGCGAATACAACATATTCCTTTTGGACTCGGTGATTTTTTGGAGTTACTCTACCATCATGAATGAGTGAATGCCAAGGAAAAATATTCAATTTTAACAAGGGTTTTAGGGAACATGTCTGCTATATCTGGATTTCCCTTTCCATCTTAACCGTCATTCTGAGCAGGCCAACCATACCGTCTGTCAATCGGTTCTAAATTTCAGGCCGACGAAGAATCTTTCGTTTCCGCTGGCACGGTGTTTTCATTCGCCGTCTTCCAGGTCAACTTTGAATTTCGGTGCAGACTTTAAACCGGAGATTCTTCGGTCGCCGTGGTTTCAACCACCATATCGGCAAGTATTTTCTTTTTAACCATCAGCCACTGCGAGTCGCTCCCTCAGAATGACAAATCCTAAGCCGATGTCATTCTGAGGAGGCTGGCAACACTGTCTGTCAGTTGGTCTGAATTACCCGCCGACGAAGAATCTTTCGTTCCTGCACGCACGGTGTTTTCATTCGCCGTCTTCCAGGTCAACTTTGAATTTCGGTGCAGACTTTAAACCGGAGATTCTTCGGTCGCTGTGGTTTCAACCAACATATCGGCAAGTATTTTCTTTTTAACCATCAGCCACTGCGAGTCGCTCCCTCAGAATGACAGACAAATGATGACTTCCGAAACTCAAAATTCATTTCATTTCCCAAAATTCGTTATCATCAGAAAAAAAAGCTTGATAGAAACTCAATTGCCGCCATTCGCTCGGATTAATCAGGGCTCTATTCGTTTCAGCTGATTCAGCACCTCCTGAAGTTTATCGACGGCTTCCTGCAATCCCTGGCGAAGGGTTTCCACTATCTCCGGTTTCAATCCGGAAATATCCGGTTCCATGGGTATATCAGCATCAATTTCAGCCGTCACCGGAGCGACAGGTGGCAAGTGTCCCACCAGTGCATCGATGGAGGCATTCAGAGATTGATGCATCACCACCTGACTTGTATCAGCCAGAATAATGCGCCTGAGTTCCGGAAAATCAAGCGTTTCGGGTTTTAAAAAGACCGGTTCGGCGTAAAGGAGCGAATCGCCAATGGGAATAACCAACAGGATACCCCGAAAAACCTCGGACCCCACCTGCCCCCATAAGGTGAACTGTTCGGAAATAACCGCATCATTGTCGATACGGGCCTCGATCTGATTGGGACCGTCCACGTGGCGACCTGTGGGAAACCGAAACAGTACCAGCTCACCATAATGGTCCCCATCACTTCGGGCGGCCATCCACCCCACCAGGTTATGCCGGTTGACCGGTGTGAAAGGCTGAATAATGAGAAACTCTTCTTTTTCCTCTCCGGGCAATCGAGCCACAATGTAATAGGGCTTGAGCGCTTCAGTCTGGCCAAAAGACGACTGCACGGGAATGGACCACTGATCTTCCTTATTATAAAAAACAACGGGGTCTTCCATCTGATACTGAAGCAGCATCTCAGTCTGCACGGTGAACATGTCCAGGGGATAACGAATATGGGGTTTTAAAAACTCCGGCATTTCATCCATGGGTTTGAAAAGACCGGGAAAAATGGCCTGATATGTAAGAATCAATGGATCATCCGGATCAGCGACATAATAGTCTATACTTCCGTGATAAGCATCCACGACAGCCTTGACACTGTTTCTAATATAGTTGAATCTGCCCATCCAGGGTGTGGAATAAGGATATCGGTTGGTAACCGTGTAAGCGTCCTGGATCCAGAAAAGTCGTCCGTCGGCCACCACACTGTAAGCTTCCTGGTCTCTCATTAAAAAGGGGGTTACAGTGGAAAAGCGCTCCTGAATTGTGCGACGGTATTGAATAAGACTATCCGGATTGATTTCTCCCGATATCAGGATATTGATGTCCGCAAACTGCCAGGCATAAAAGAAACGGCGAAAAAAGGAATTCAACTCAACCCCACCAGTGCCATCATACCTCGTGTAAACCGGACCCTCCTTACCAGGATAGTTGAATTCCTGCATTTTGCTTCGAACAATTAAATAATCCAGACTCTTGAGGCCGTAATAAATTTCGGGACGTTCCAGGGCAATATTTCCCTTTGGCGGCAGATCCCTGATAAAAAAGCCGGGCCTTCCGCCGGATTCGACTTCGGTGACAGGGCTCATGGCCACACCGTAACCGTGGGTAAATTGAAGACGTTTGTTGACCCACCGCTGGGCTTCCACCGGAAGCTTCTCCGCGGAAAGTTCCCGGGTAGCCAGCATGACCTGCCGGAGCTGATCATCTTGAGTGTAGCGGTCCGTATGCACTTTTAAAAAGTCATAATAGAGCCGAAAAAACTGAATCTGGTTGTAGCTTTGAAGCAAAGGCCCTTCATCCCATAGCCGGATATTTTGAATGGTTCCCTGGTTTTCGGCGACCGTTTTCGGATCCACCTTGCCAAGGGCTGGATGACTCCCTGTTTTTAGCTCACCTAGTCCATAAGCCTGCCGGGTATACTCGATGTTGTTTGCCAGGTAGGGTCTTTCACGGGCCAATTCGCTCGGTTCCACTTTCAGACGCTGGAATACACCCGGAATAACATTTCCACCCACAAGGGTGAAAACGACCCACAGCGTCACAGCTATGGTCGGAATTTTATTACCTTTGGAATAGGCGCCCACCACAAGTAAAATAGCACTTACAAAAGCCACAAAGGTCAAAATTGTTCGTGCCGGAAGGGTGACATGGTCATCGGTGTACCCGACACCAAATACTGCTCCGGTAGGTGAATACAAAAGGTCATAGCGATCCAGCCAGTGCCCTGCACCTACCAGTACGAAAAGTACTGCACCCAGAATGGCCAGATGAGATCTGACGGCCCCTCGAAGTGCAAATATTTCTCCCCGAAGGGTATAAGTCATATAATAATAGGCCACAACAATGAGCATTATCGCCACGATCACGTTCATGAGCCATGAACGAAGAAGACCTATGGCTGGAAGAGCAAAAATATGAAATGAAAAGTCCCTTTGAAAAATCGGATCGGCTTCATTAAAGGGGATTCTGTTCAGATAACGCAGGATGTTATCCCACTCGGCCGGAAGTCTTGTGGCCAGCAAAAATCCACCTAAAATCATCAAGATGCCGGTAACCCAAAGCAAGAGTTTTCGGGCAGCAGCATATTTATCAGGTGAAAGTTTTTTACCCGCAAAGGGCCACATTTTCCCGGTGGATTTATGGGCTGCATATAGATTGGGAGCAGCCAGAAGCATGAAAATAACGGTTCCGATTAAAAACAAAATAATTTTGGCAGCCATTACCTTCAACAACACTGCCTCGTAACCAAGATTACTGAACCATAGATAGTCGGTGTAAAATTTGCGCCCCCAGTTCAATCCACCCCAGACAAAAAATAATACCAGTGCCGGAATACCCCAGCGAATCAGGCGATTAAACTTTGAAAAATCGATGTCTTCGAGATTGAATTGCGGGTATTGATCCCGGTTATCACTACCAAAAAAACTTTTCATGTTTGTCCCGTTATATAAAAAGGCATCCATTGGCCGATTGTGTCTGAACTTGCCTAAATGCCCGATTGGACCTGCTTTTTGACAAAATGATTTTGGGGAACGTTCTGGTTGCGCTATGATGAACTGGTGCAGGCCTTTACCTCTCCATCTTCAGAACAACCTAAACAAATGTGGCGTCTTAAAATCTCCGAAAGTATTCCCCAATAAATAAATAATTATTTCATAAGGATTACATGGAGTCAACATTTACAGAGATTGAAAAGGCAATGCGGGATTCTTTTTCCAGCCACGCTTCTGGTGTTGGTGGTATTCAAATCGGGATCGAATTTTCGTCAAAAGGCAGATTAAATCGTCAGTTTGGCCTTGTTTTATTGAACGTGTACCTGCTGGTCACCTATCTAATTGCTCTGGGTCAGAATTTCGGTGATGTATTTATGATTCTATCAAAAAATGTCAAAATCCATGTTTTTTAAATCATTTGAGCGTTGAAGGCGCAAGACATATCAGCCCAGGGCAACGCCCTGGGGCAGCAAGCCCCAAATGAGGGAAGCCCTGAAAGGGCGTGACATAAAATGTCATTCCGCACGATGCCTACGGTCGTATGTCACGCCCTTTCAGGGCTTATGTTTCTTTAATTATTTTTCCCCAGGGCGTTGCCCTGGGCTGATATGTAACGGCCTTTCAGGCCTGACTTTTTGCGTCATCGTATTTATGCCAATTTGCACTAAGCTACGCAAGCTTGAAAATTTAGGGGTAGATCAGGCATTCTCCCTTTCGGGTCAATTTAAGACCTGAAGGTAAACCCTTACCATTGACCTGTTCCAAAATCCCTGCCTGAATCAGTTCTTCTATAGCCCGATAGAAAAATTCCCTTTCATAGACATTCAGTCGTTTGATCAGGTCGGCTATCCAACGGGCAGGTAGAATTTCACGATCTGTATCCACAAACGTTTTGAATTTATTCAAAATACATCTTTTGATATCTTTTTTGGCTGAATCCATTGGTAATTTGCTCCTTTGCCGGGTCAGAAAATGTCATTTATGTTAATGTTCATGTTTTAGAACTTATCCGGCGCATCAAATAGCTCAAATGTTTTAAAATCAGGTTACATTTTTAATAACATTTGGTTAGATTGTTCTTTTCATTACATACCTATAAATAGCCTTTTTGTTGTTGATCCCGGAAAAGGAAATTATTATGATCATATTAGTTTTGGATTAAAATTTTATTAGAAACCTTCAGCAAATTTGATTATGGCAAATACCATTCATGGGCGGATACCAGACCACATTAAAAAAACAGTTTTTTCTGTTCCTGATCATCATCGGGATCTGGATGCTTTGGTTGCCCAGACCTTTTCAGCATGCTTCACCGTCGGCCGAAACACCCCATAAAGTCCATATCGCCTTTGGTTTCCATGTCAATCTTTATCACTCCTTTCGCGGCGATACCAACGATGAAAACGGATTCGGCCAGGATACCCGTGTTATCCGTCACATCATAAAGGAACTGGACGGTTTTAACCGCAGAGGGATTCCTGTGAGCGCCACATGGGATTTTGACAACCTGTTTTCTCTCCAGGAGATTCTGCCCGCCCATGCCCCGGATATCATCAGCGATATACAACGCCGGGTAAGGGAAAACAGGGATGAAGTGATTCTAATGTCCTACAACAACGGCATGATGTCTGCCATGAATCATGAGGAATTCAGCATATCCATGCAGAGGGCCGTCACCAACGCGCAGGGAAGTGGGGTGCAGGACCTTTTCGGTCAGGTCCCCCGTGTGGTGCGACCACAGGAAATGATGACCACACCCGGAAATTTTGACCTTTATCAAAGCCTGGGAATTCCATATGTATCCCTGTACTACAGCGCCACCCCATTCGACGCATTCCGGGTCTTCTCCAGGGAATTGACACCCACCGAGGCTTATAATCCAGTCCGTTACCACAATCCGGTTAGCGGTGAGCGGATTATTATCATGCCCACTTATCACCCCGGCGATCTGGTGGAGCATATCAGCCTGCGGCACTGGGCGGAGAAGCTGCATAGGCTCCAGGCTGAAGGAGCAATCGACCGGGATGTTTTATTGTTCATCAATTTCGATGCAGACGCTGAATTCTGGACCGGCGTTGACTTGCCCCGGCATCTCAAATGGCTTCCCAATACCGGTGGTCTTGGCCAATTGATTCATTCATTGGCCGATCTCAATTTTGTCACATTTTCCAAGGTAACTGAATATCTGGACAAACATCCTCCGGTCGGTACAATCCATTTTAGCCAGGATACCGCCGACGGCAATTTTCATGGATATAATTCCTGGGCTGAAAAATCCTACGTGTCTGATTACTGGACCCGTATAGTCCGAAACCGGCGTGTCCATTGGACGGCTCAAAAGGTATTTGCCATCGAATATGGGGATGCCATGTCCCCTGAACTTGATAATCTGCTGGAAAGGTCATTTGAAATCCGGATGAGGGCGTTGTCCACCACCCATTTCGGCCTGGCCACCCCTTTTCTGGCCCGGCAGCGGGAAGAGGTAATGGAATTTTTTCTGGAACAACTGGATGAGTGCACCCGCCTGATAGAGGCCCGGGTTTCCTCCCGGGCAGAATCGCTGATTCGAGAGGCTTCGCCGCCCCTTGTGGCCACCGTTCACGGCAGCCTGGTGGATACTTTCCTGCATGTGGAACATGGTGACATCAACAATCCGTCAGGTGATCGCATTCTGGAGTTTACGCTGCCGACGGCCGGCCCGGATGGCAAACGCTATTTTCTTGCCGACACCAACGGACGTATCCTTTCCGCCAATATTGAAAAAAAAGATCGATCTTTTGATGGGTCATACGACAGCGTTTCACTGCGGGTTAGTAAAAACCAGGCCATGCCCGACGGCATTTATTTTCTTTATACAGATGATTCTTTTGCTCCGCCCGTTTCAGATGAAAAGTTATTTGCGAGCCCCCACCTTCTTAAAAATGAATTTATCAGGGTCCATTTTGATGAAAACGGTCACGTTGCCGGGGTAATCCAGGATCGTACAGTACAACTGGAAGCAGAGAGTATGGTGCCGTTTATCATTCATGACGGGAAACGCTATGCTCCGACCCCCTTGACCATTACTCCGGAAGAGACCGGAAATAACGGATTTGTTTCCGTGCGCATCCGGGGGCACTGGGAAGGCCCCCCGGGCATTACCCGAAAACCGGGATGGGTAGACTACCGGTTTCGGCTGATAAGCGGGATTCCTTATCTTTTTATCGACGGGGAAGTCCGCTATCCGGACACCAATCGCCGGGACGTGATCTTTCCGGAAAAACCCATGCTCGCCCGCAAAATTGATATTGGATGGGAATCCGTTGCTCCTTTAGAACTCAGGTTTGCCGGCCGCGCCCAAAAAAAAGAACCCTTTTATATCCATAAGCGAAATTTTCTCGGTAAAGAAGATGCCTATGCCGTGGATTACTACCGCCACTCGCCCAAAAACCTGAATGTTGACGGCATCAATAACCACGTTACTTCGGAATATTCCGCCGTCACCACAGGGAATCGCGGCATGGCCATAGCCATGAACACACAGGTCAATGCCAACTTTGCCTTTTGTCCGTTTCAAATGACTCATTTACCGGATACCGATGAATTTGTTATTCGTGCCAATCCTTTCGGAACCTACCATGGCGACCAGATCATGCCGCCGACCATGGGCAATCGTTTGGGATATGAAGCCGTTCTGATTTCGGCTCCCCATCTTCACGGTGCCGGGCCGACCTATAACGGATATTCCGATCGGTTCGAACTGATGATTACATTTTTTGAAGGTGACACTATTCCGGAAGATCTGAAACAGGATCTGATCGCCTTTGCCCGTAGGCCTGCAACAATCGGGACATCCAATATGGAAACTGCACGGAAAGAACCTCGGTCATTTCTGCCACCGGCCGGGTTTATTGCCCTTCCGTACCGCGATGGTATCCTTTTTCACTGGGAAACGGCCGGGTCGCCCGAGATGCAATATTGTATCCGATACAAGGCAATTCCAGGATCGCAGGAAAAGTCGTCCGTCACTACAGGCAGCACGATTTTTGTCAACACATCCGATTTCTTGCCTGCAGGCAGCCGCTTTGCTGCCACCATCGAAGCAGTGTATCCCGACGGCCGTTTATCAGAGCGATCCCCTGAAATTTTTTTCCATCCGGCCCAACAAACAAATCCATCCATAGACATTCCCCATGATTTTCTGGCCAAAATTCTCTGGGCCAACACCTCTGCGTGGATCAGGCATAATCTGCTTTGACGCCTTGTTTCAGTATCTGTGGGGATGGATTGACAGTATTAACCAGTATAAATCCCGAAAAAAAGGCAAAAATTAAAGCCGGGACAAAATAATAAACACTAAAATTCAAAACGTCTTACAATATAAAATTCTGGCTATCGAATTAAAAACCATCATCTTTTTCCTTTCAATTATGAACCCTTTTGGATGAAAAAAAAGTGAAATCAACGATAAAATTATTTGACGGATTTTGCCCGGTCCAGGTTTCTATACTGGATGGCCTCATAGATATGTTCCGAATTGATTGATTCTTCGGAGGAAAGATCCGCGATGGTTCGTGCAATCTTCAAAATGCGATTATAGGCTCTGGCTGAAAGTCCAAGCTTGTCGATTGCATTTTCCAACAGCTTTGATGATGTGTTATTGATCCGGCAATATTTTTTGATATGACGGTTGCTCATTTGGGCGTTGCAGTAAATGTTGGTTCTCGCCAAACGTTTTGACTGGATTTTCCGGGCACTGGATATACGCTTTCGGATTTCAACTGATGGCTCCTGCAATGTCTTTGAAATAAGATCTCTATATTTGATTGCAGGAACCTCTATATGAATATCGATACGATCGAGCAATGGGCCTGATATTTTGGAGCGATAGCGGTTGATTTGCATAAAATTGCATATACACTCATGGTTTGGGTCGGTAAGATATCCGCATGGACATGGGTTCATTGCAGCAACAAGCATGAAACTTGAAGGATATGTTATGGTGGTAGTGGCTCTGGATATTGTAACACGCTGATCTTCCAGAGGCTGCCGAAGGACCTCGAGGACATGAGTCTTAAATTCGGCAAGTTCATCTAAAAAAAGAACACCGTTGTGGGCAAGGCTCACTTCTCCAGGTTTGGGTATTCTTCCGCCGCCGATCAGTCCGGCATCCGATATGGTGTGGTGGGGTGATCTGAAAGGCCTTTTGGTTATCAGAGCTTCGCCTTTATTTAGCAATCCGGTTACACTGTAAATTTTGGTGGTTTCGATTGCTTCCTCAAAACTAAACTCCGGCAAAATAGTGGGAACTCGTCTTGCCAGCATGGTCTTGCCGGAGCCCGGAGGTCCAACCATAATAATGTTGTGACTGCCGGCGCAGGCCACCTCCATTGCCCTTTTAGCGTTTTCCTGGCCCATGACTTCTGAAAAATCAGTCTCATATTGAGCTTCATGATTAAAACAAGTTGTCTCTTCGGAGCGTTCCGGTTCGATTAAGGAGGTTCCCCGAAGAAACTCCACGAGTTGGGACAGCCTTTTCACCGGATAAACCTGGATGCCCTTTACAACTGCAGCCTCTTTGCGGTTATCATAAGGAACGATGATTCCTTTATACCCGGCATTTTTTGCAGTAATAGCCATCGGTAACGAGCCTTTAACCGGCTTGACTCGCCCATCCAGCGACAATTCTCCCAGAATCATGTATTGCATCAGTTCATCCTGAGGAATAATGCCGGACGCACACAGGATTCCCAAAGCCACCGGAAGATCAAAACCGGTACCCTCTTTTTTGATGCCTGCCGGTGCAAGATTGACTGTGATGCGGTCATAGGAAAATTCATAGCCGGAGTTGTTGATGGCCGACTTGACACGCTCCTTGCTCTCTTTGACGGATGCTTCCGGAAGCCCTACAGTGGTAAAGGATGGAAGCCCGTGGGAAATGTCAACCTCCACCTCAACAGGATATGCGTCGATTCCGATGACAGCGCTGCTTAAAACTTTTGCCAGCAATATGCCTCCCGCAATAAAGGTTTAATCAGTATTCATCCTCATCAGGTCTCCTTGGTATATCCTGATGATTTTCAATTGAACCGGGGTGTTCTTCTTTTTAACTACTTTTTTTCCTGGTCGAACAGCGCCTTTTCCATCGCAAGCACCTTTTCGCGATAAGGTTTATCTTTTTTTTCGCGGGGAACAACAATAGTGAAAGTTGCTCCCTTACCGGAAATGCTTGAAACCCTTATATCACCGCCCATATCGCGAAGAATTTTTTTGCAGGAGGCAAGGGATAAGCCGGACCCGTCTTTTTTAGTGGTAAAAAAAGGCTTGAAAATTTTGTAAAGATGCTCCGGATTGATGCCCTCACCCTGATCTTGAACCTGAACTTCACAATGAGTTCCTTTCCGTAAGGATCGGATCCGAATCTTTTGGCGAGGGGTGCTGAATTCCAGGGCATTTGTAAGCAGAATATCCAGCACCCATCCGATCTTGTCCACGTCAACCATTGATGGACATCCGGCTTCATCAAGGTCGCTTTCAATAATAACATCCGCTTGCCGGGCCTTTTCCCGATTTTTTGCGATTCTTTGCCGAATCAATTGGTTCAGGTCGCTTGATATCGCTCGGATTTCTTCCTGAGGAACATATGACGTCAGATTATCCACAAGGCGATCAAGTCTTTGCAGCTCCCCGTGAAAATTCAAGTCGAGTTCGGTGCAGGCGAAATTTCCTGCGTCCCTGGTCAACTTTTTAAGCGCTTCGACGATGTTTTTGATTTCATATGCCATTGCCGATGCAGCCCTTCCGAGGACTGTGAGTTTTTCAGCCAGGATAAGCTTTTCCCCTTGCTTTTTTTGCCGCTCCACCAGCCATCCGACTAAAAAAGCGATCAAATTGAAAAAAACGATTTGGGTGAAAACAGCCGCTCCTCCCATGTGGGCACTCTCCGAAAGCAACATCTGGGGAGCGTAAATCAAGCTGATACAAATAGATACTGCCAGCGCAAATTTCAAACCGAACCAGAAACCGGCCAACAAAATGGGTATTGTGAAAAGCTCCCTGTGGATAATATGAATCTCCGTGCTTGCGTGTATGGGAATATAGTGCAAAGCCGCAATGATTGCGGTTAAAATAACAATTGCCGATATTTTCGAAGATTTTGCCGTCGTCTCCATTTGGCTTCTCCCAATATATATTCAAGCATAAGCACTTTTCATGCATTGTCGAACAACTCTTTTTTAGCTGTCATGACCACAAACAAGCAACCTAAAAGTATGAAAAGATTTCGATTCATTTGGCGATCCTAAGGAATCTCGCATTAATGGCAACGATCACCGTACTTAAGGACATAAGGACCGCCCCCATGGCCGGAGACAACAGGATGCCGTATGTATACAGGACACCTGCCGCAAGGGGTATGGCAAATATATTGTATCCCGTGGCCCACGCAAGATTCTGCATCATCTTCCGATAGGTTGCCCGTGAAAGGCCTATAATGGCGACGGCATCTAAGGGATTGCTGTGAACCAGGATGATATCCGCTGTCTGGACCGCCACATCCGTTCCCGCGCCGATGGCGATGCCCACATCCGCTTGTGCCAATGCCGGTGCGTCGTTTACGCCGTCTCCGGTCATGGCCACAACCAACCCGCGCGACTGGACCTCCTTGACCTTTTCGGCTTTGTCCCGGGGCAGAACCTCCGCAAAATACTCGTCCAGGCCGATTTCTTCCGAGACCCATTTGGCCACCAGATTGTTGTCGCCGGTGAGCATCATGCATTGAATGCCCATCTCCCTGAGTTTGGACAGGGCTTCCTTCGATTCCTCCCGAATGATATCCGCCAGGGCGATGGCGCCTATGAGTTCTTCGTCGATCAAGACAAAAACCACGGTTTTGCCCTGGGAATTAAATGTATCGATCCGCTCGTCTTTCATCGGTATATCGTTTTCCTTGAGAAAACCGGGGCTCACGACCTTGACTTCTCTGCCGTCCACCTTACCCTGAGCGCCTTTTCCCGGTATGGACTTAAAATTTTCCACCCTCGGCGGTTTTTCAACTGAAGCGACGATTCCCTTGGCGATTGGATGCTCTGAATGCATTTCAATCGCGGCGGCGTACTTGAGCAGCTCTTTTTCATCCGTCCCGTCTGCCAAAACAACGGTGTCGGTTACGCCAAATTCACCTCTGGTCAGGGTGCCCGTTTTGTCAAAGATAATCGCTTGGATGTTACGGCTTTTCTCAAACGCAGTCCGGTCCCGGATGAGAAGACCGTTTTTGGCGGCAAGCGCGGTGGATACGGCGACCACAAGCGGTACGGCAAGCCCTAAAGCATGGGGGCAGGTGATCACCATGACGGTTACCGTCCGTTCCAGCGCGAAGGCGAAATCCTTGCCCATCAAGGCCAACCAAACGATCAGTGTGATCGCGCCTCCGGACAGGGCAATAATCGTCAGCCATAGCGCCGCCCGGTTGGCCAGATCCTGGCTTCGGGATTTGCTTTGCTGGGCTTGTTCGACCAGATCGATCACCTGGGACAGAAAGGAATCTTTCCCGGTTTTTTGAACTTCGGTGGTGATGGAACCCTCGCCGTTGATGGAGCCCCCGATGACCTTGGCGCCGGCCTGTTTTTCTACCGGCTTGGATTCCCCCGTCAGCATGGCTTCGTTGACCGAGCTTTCGCCTTCCACCACCTCGCCGTCGACCGGCACTTTTTCTCCCGGTTTGATCAGCACACGATCACCGGATTTAAGCTCTTCGATCGGCACATCCTCGGTGCTGCCGTCCTCCATGACCTTATGGGCGTCGGAAGGCATCAGCTTTGCTAGTTCCTCCAGGGCGCGAGAGGCCCCCATAACAGACCTCATCTCAATCCAGTGTCCCAAAAGCATGATGTCGATCAGCGTGGCCAGTTCCCAGAAAAACACCTTCCCGCTCAAGCCGAAAACCACCACGCTGCTATACCCGTAGGCCGTGGCGATGGCGACGGCAATTAAGGTCATCATTCCGGGCTGTTTTTTTTGCAACTCGTCAAAGAGCCCTTTCAGAAACGGCCAACCGCCGTAAAAGAACACAAACGAGGAAAGCACCCACAACACATAGATATCGCCGGGAAAACCGAGCGCCTGTTTGAATCCCAGAAAAGTCTGGATCATCGGAGACAAGACCAGAATAGGCACCGTCGCACCCAAAGAGATCCAGAAACGTTTTCTGAAGTCGGCCACCATTTGGGCATGGTGATCGCCGCCCTTGTGGCCTTCGTGAGACTTGTTTTTTTTGTGATCACCGTGTTTCACCCCGTTATGGCCCTCATGCATCTCATGGCCTTCATGTTGGCCGGAGCTGCCCTTGGATGGATCACCTCCTCCGCGTTTGTGAGTATTTTCTTTTGCCATGCTTCTTTCTCCTCTCAGATATCGAGTTCACCGATTATTTTTTTTAAAGTTTCTGCGGAAGTCCGTAGATTGTGACGCTCGGCTTCATCCAGGTTTATCTCAATGTGCTTTGAAATGCCGTTTATGTTTAAAATGGTGGGTATGCTCAGACAAACATCTGATATGCCGTAGTAATTATTGATCAAGCTGGAAACTGTCAGGACACTGTTCTCGTCTCGCAGAATGCTGCCGGCAATTCGCTCGACGGCAAGTGCGATGGCGAAATTGGTGTGCCCTTTCCGACTGATTATTTCGTATGCCGCATTTTTTACCTGGCCAAAAATCTCATCCATTTCCTCAGGCGAGCAATTCCTTTCACAAGCAAAACAATGTTTTTTTAAGGCCAAGCCGGCAATATTGGCCTGGCTCCAGACAGGCACCTCGCTATCACCGTGCTCGCCAATAATGTAGGCATGGACGTTACGGGGGTCGACCCGACAATGGCGGCTGAGCAAAAATCTGAAACGTGCGGTGTCGAGAGTGGTCCCTGATCCTATGACCCGATTCATGGAAAAATGAGAGACCTTGAGTGCAACATAGGTCAGAATATCCACGGGGTTGGATACGATCAGCAACGTTTTTGGTTCATGTGCCGTGATTTTGGGAATGATGTCCTTGAAAATTTCAGTGTTTTTGCGCACGAGATCCAGCCGTGTCTCACCCGGTTTTTGAGCCGCGCCAGCGGTAACGACAACAATATCCGCACCCTTGCAATCGGAATAATTCCCCGCGTAAATTCTTGTCGGTGAAACAAAGGAAAGGCCATGATTCAGGTCCATGGCATGGCCCTCGGCTAAGTCGGAGTCCAAGTCGACAAGGGCTATGGTTGAAGCAAGACTGCTCATCATAAGAGCAAAGCAGATGGTCGCACCCACCTGTCCGGCCCCCACAACAACCACTTTGCGGGTTTTCGAGAGTTCATTTTCCGGTATATTTGAATATTTTTCCGGATTCCTCTCGAATTTCACCTTGCAGTCCTCGCTACAGAAAAAATACTCTTCCCCCATATACATGGTTTTTTGTCGAGCCTGTGCGTCCTCAATCTCCATACCGCAAACCGGATCTTTTGCCATAAGCCTTCCCCTTATTTAAGCTGTTTTACCTCACACCAGAGTTCGGACCAAAGCCCTCGAACAAAACCCTCCCTCAATTTTGGGGCATCCTGCCTACCTCTTTTGTCTATCAAGCCCAAAATTGTAGATACTTGCATTGGTAGCGCCAGTCAGCCATCCGAGAATAATATCTCCACCAGCCCCATGGCCATCTCCCACCACGGAATATCGGTCCTGATGATGGATGTGACATCGATGCCGTGCATCAGGCTGTTGAAAAAAAGGATGCTCGCCTCTTTCCCCACTCTTTTAAAATCTATAACTGATCAGCTTTTCCGTAATGCCGATATTGGTGGCGGCCATAAGCGTCATCAGCAAGGGCAATCGTGGAACGGAGTATAATATTGCTGCTTGCGTTTTGCCTCTTTCTCACTAAGCCAGTGAGCCCGGGTTACCATCCCAATGCCCCCAAGGACCAGCGCAAACCCTACGAGATGTATCCAGTAGAATTGATCGCCAAGCCAAAAGTATGACACAAGCAGACCACTGGCCGGCATGGCTCCCATGAATCCGGATGCAGTGCCGACCTTAACCGCTTTTAGGCCAAGGAACCAGAGCATCGTTCCAATTCCAAACGGACCGATACCCCACCAAAAAAGTGCTATCCATTGTTGTGTCGTTGGCCTTGAAAAGTTAAAACTGGCGGCCTGATAGATTCCCGGAACTGCAAATAACAAGACTGCAACCCAGCCCGCCAAAGGCAGGAGGATGAGCGGTCTGACATTACCCGACACTTTTTTTGCAAACAGCGAGTAGGCTGTGGCGCTGCAGACTGCCCCGAAAACCAGCAAGCTGCCCGAAACGAGCTCAACGATCCCCGAGGCCTGTATTGATTTGCCCGATGTGTTGATGACAAGAACCCCAATCACTGAAAAAATGACTGCCATGATTTTGCGCCAATCCAAGTTGTCACCGAGAAACAAGGTTGCACCTATTTCAAAAGGCTCCCATGACTTGCCTTCGCCCGCTGCCCGGCTTTCGAGAAACTCATCAAAAAGCCTCTTCCAAGAAGCGGCGTGCACTTTTGCGGTCTTCGTAACCACCCCGTCCAGATCGAGCATGACGGCATCGTAGTTTTTCCTGGTGATATCGATGATATGCGGTTAGCGGAGTATATTGTTTCTCCATTACTTGTCGCACATGTCGACCGCCTCCGGATGCGCCTCGTGGAATGCCTGGATCAGATGCTTGTGTACCCGGTGGTCATCCGGCTTCAGGTCCTGCTTGAGCATTTCCTTGACGAGGCGGAGGCGGTTGTCCCTGTAGAAGCCAGCCTCGAGTTCCCCGTGGCGGGCCATGCAACGGATATCCTCGTATGGACTGTCCGCCATCCGGGTATGCAGTTCGGCTGCGCTGACCTTCATGTTGATATGCTCGTTGTAGAACATGGTTCGATCGATAACCGCTTCGCAGTCCTTCCATTTGTCCTCTTCGGCGTGAGCCAGGGACATCGCCAATACCAGAACTGCCACCGTAAGCATTGATTTCTGTAGTAATTTCATAAGATCTTTCCTTTCTTGTTACGAGTTCATAATCCCGGCTGCATGACGGCCACCCAACCGGCGGATGCCAGCACTGTCGCGACCAGCCAGAAGAGGATTCGGGGAAGCCGGGGCCAGTCGTTACCTGTGCTGTCAGGCTATACCAAGTTCGTTTGCACTGTGTTTCCGGCACACCGGTCTTCATTCCTCAGCATCCCTCATGACAGCTCCCCCTCATAGTGCCGGCCAGCGGTGATGATTATCACCAGTGGCCTTACACGGATATTCGATTTGCTGCCATGCTAATCCCATTCGGCAGGCTCCTCAGCGCCTTTGAATCCTTCGCACATGCATCTCTTGTGGGCGTCATGCACGGCGCTTGCAGCCGAGTTTTCTCTTTCATCCGGACCGCCAGGAAATGGGGCTGTCTTACCAGAGGCAAGGAAGTCGTTGGTAATCCCCAGAGATTGATCTGTCTTTTTGATGGATTGCGATCCGTCTTTTTCGATACCTGCCAATGCGCGGATCGCGTCAATATTTTCGGGAATGGTGATCGCCTCGTTGTGCACCTGGTAGGTTAGGTAGATTTCGCCATTGTCAACCGCCATGCTGTCTTCCCAGACTGCGACTTCCCACATGTCGGCCCTGGTCCGGCCCAAATCCCTCATCAGCTCAATCACTGAGTTCAGCGCCACCAGATTGTCCCGGGCGCGTATGAAAGCGATGCGCGGCGCAAGTGTCAGTACTTCATGCACTTCGTCCAGGCTCGTTGCTTTTGTCGTCTCAATCATGGTGAAATGAATGTGGCTGAGATTGTGTGATCCAGCGCCCGCCATGGTGACGAGATTTAACTCGGGAATGACTGTTTTGGCATCCGGACCCTGATGGCTGGGGACCTTGGCCTCCGGAATCACGGTGTTGATAATGCCCTCTTTATGACTCTCCCAGGGGTCGGTCGCCCGGCGGAGGATGACCGTTCGTGCACGTTTCACCAGGCCGCGCTGATGAAAAGCGCCGAGCACCCGGACCAGAGCAGTGGTGTTACATGAGACCACCCGCGTGCTCTGCCTGCCGACTGCCCCCTCATAGTTTGCCTGGGCGACGAAGGAATAGCCGGCAACTTCGTGTTTCTCGCCCCCTTCGTAGATTGCCTTCACTCCGGCTTTTTCGTACAAAGCCCGGTTTTTCGCGGCTATCTTCTTGGGGGTGCAATCCACAACAACATCGGACTGACCCAGCAGAGTTTCCAAGAGTCCCTCAACAGGTATGCCGGCGGCCTTCATTTCCTCAAGTTTGTCGGAAGTGGAAGCAAAGATCCGATAGCCCTTCTCCACAGCGACCCGGATACGATAATCGTGAATAATGTCGCAGATTCCGGCCAATTCCATATCATTTTGCAAAACAACTGCATCGGCTACACGTTTGCCTATTACCCCGTAACCGTTTACGGCGACTTTTACTCTTTTATCCGGCATGATAAACCTCCCTTTTTATATTACAAATTGTGTCCAAATTTCGATTTCTCATTTGGCTTCTTTCCGGCAGAAGAATCTCCGGTCAACCTTGTGACACATTTGCTGTTCGTATTGATTTGCATTTTTCCATCGATCACCTTGCCAATATTTCCGCAAGCTCAAGAAGACTCAAGTCCAGTGTTTTCCGCTGGGGAACCACTTCACTTACGCACTTCATGCGGGTTGTCCTTGTTAACGATATTTGGCCTTCGAAATTTTTGGACGGATTTTTTCCTCATGCAATTTCGACAAAACAGACTGGTAACCTTAACGCATCCTCAAGTGTCGCCAGTCGTGTGTAACGTGACAACGCCGGCACTGTCTCAGATCAACTTCGACATCCTCACTTTTAATCGATGGATGGGTTGCGAGAATCATAGACTGGAATTCACTATACCCGTGAGATCGAGGTGCTCGGTGACACTTGTTGCAGTTGCCCCTATCTTCGGAAGGATGACGGAAACCATCTATTTTCCATTTGTTGATACTATGACAGACCCTGCAATCGTTTCCAAACAGCCTGTCATGTGGGTCAAGGTGACAGGTTTTGCATCCTAAATCTTGATGCAGTAGGGTGTGATCCATACGGGAAATCTTTTGCATTGGAGCATGTTCCTTGTGGCATGCGACACAGTTTTTTTCCGCCAGATGGAAACGAATCGTCGGCCTGAGCTGAGATGGGTCGTAAAATTCATGGCAATTCAAACACATCTCATCGGAAATACCTCGCCATGGAACATGGCAATCATTGCAACTCGCATTTTCCCGATGCATTGAACTCAGTTGGCCGGGCTGCGCAGCCTGCTCATTGGAGAAAAGCCAGATGGAAAAAAGGATGAGAAAAAGTGCCATAATAATATGTAGAATTTTCATGGCAGCCACCTCAGGCCGTAATAGATCGTAGACATAACGTGAACCAGAATCATGGCAAACAGAAAAACAGTCAGATAGATATGTAATCTCAGCCATTTCCCAAAAAGGGCTTTGGTTTTTACATAGCCTTGTAGAGTGTATTCCGTATCCACGATTGAATGAGCGAGCACCAGCAGTTCATCACAACGGCTTGCCTCAATCGCATCGTAATTGGTTTCAGCATCAACAGCAGTTTCTGTCAATCCATCAAGTCCAATAATGGAAGCGCACGCCTGTCTGTCGATTTGTGACTTCCTAAGCGCGAGTTCCTTTCGCATCTCATTAATGGCTCTTTTTTGATCCTTTATAGATCGATTGACTTTTCTGAAAAGATAGCGCCCAACCAAGCCGCTTAAAACAATTGCAACCATGGACAGAAACGCGAGCGACCCTGTCCAACTGGCATATGTGTGCCCTGAGTGGACAATGACCAAGGACGGTCCACTCAGGCCGGCATAAATATGAAATTTGAGAGGATTTTGTCTGCCTTTTTTGCCAAACACCCGTTTGCGGAAAGGGTAGAGCAGTGTATATCCCATAATGAACGTTCCAAGGATGCCTATCAAATGCCCGGGTAGACTACCACTGAAAGAAAAGATCGGTATCCACAAAAATACAACCAGTAAAAACAAGAACAGCACTGTCAAAAGGAAGGTGATGTTCTTTTCATTGAAAACCATTAGGCCTCCAATACAATATCGCTTTTGGGCACCGAGACACAGGTCAAGATAAAGCCGTTCCGGATTTCTTCATCCTCCAGTCCGTCTTCGGTTTCCATATCAACCTCGCCGGCGAGCAATTTCACTTTGCAGGTACCGCAAAATCCTTGTCGGCATTCATACTCTATATCGATGCCGTTTTCTTCGGCGAGTTCTAAAATACTTTCGAAGCGATCATCCCATTTCAAAATTTTATCCGACGTTTGAAACTTGATCGTATAGTCCATTCTATTCCTCCTTCAGTAAGGCTTTGAGAATTTTCTTGGTCTGTTTATTACGGATATACATCGCGACTAACGTTGCGATGAAAAAGACAATCAAGAATACCATGGTGATGAAATGAGCCCACGACATCCCCCAAACACCTTCTTTATATTCTTGAAATTTTGGGGAGATTTTCATTTCATTTCGAAACCATTGAATATCGTCCTCAGAGAGTTCATCAGCCCATGCGACTCGATGAAAAGAGAAGGATGAAATCTCGGATTGTATGCAATTTGGCATGTGCCCGCCACCGACTGATAAAAGGGCAAAGGTCAATATTAAAACAGCATGCGAAAATCGAATTCTTTGCCAAACCGATTTATACGAATATCTCATGGCTTATCCTCAGCCTCCCTTTTATGCTTACATCTTACAAAGGCAATTTTTGCGCTGTGCCTGTATATCATCATTTTCATACCAGTGAATCCGATTGTAGCCGTTTGGGTTGTTGCATAAAAATTGCCCCCCCAAATGAAATCAAAACCACATCCTCACCCCGACCACAAAGGAAGTAACGTCGATATCTTCACCGTCGGCCTCCGCCAGATCCGCAGTTTCGCCGAGTTTACGATTCCAGGATACTCCGATGTAGGGCGCAAATTCCCGGCGGATTTCGTAGCGCAGCCGAAGTCCCAGTTCGATGTCGTTGAAGCCCTGGCCGACGCCATATTCTTCGATCTCCTGTAAGGCGATGCTGGTTTCGAATCGCGGCTGCAGGATCAGCCTCTGGCTGAGCAGCAAGTCATATTCGGCCTCCAAGGCCGCAGAAACGTCACCGTCCTCGCTGACATATGCGGTGGCCTCCACTTCGAACCAGAGCGGCGCCATCCCCTGAACGCCAAAAGCGGCGAAAGTCCGGTCGGGATCAGGCTTGAAATCGTGGCGTATGCCGACCTGTGCGTCCCAAAAGGAAGCAATGTTGCGGCTGTAAAACAGCTCGGTTTGAGCCTCCTCGAATTCTTCTTCATCGATCAGCCATGTCCCCTCGCTCTTGAACCATAACTTGTTGTAGTCCGTGCCGACCCAGGCCTGCACATCCCAAAGCATCAGGTCTTTTCCTTCTCCGGTCTGGTATTCCAGGCGGTCTGCGCTAAAAACGGCGAAGACCTCGTTGTCGTGAACAGGCTGCACACCGAAGTTTTCCTGGGCCCCTGATTGAGCATCGTCGGCGTATTTTCGAATCGCTTCACCTTTCTCCGGATGGGTATTCACCTCGTGATAGTCTGCTGGAAAGCCCCGATCCCCGGGATTCGTGTAAGAACTGTCCGCGGCCGGGGCCGCTGCCGGTAAAAACGCCAGAAACAGAATTATCAACCAAGTTTTCATTGCAGTCCTTCTCCTTTCAAGCAACCCGAACCACTTGAAACATACCCGCTTCCATGTGGTATAGCAGGTGGCAGTGGAAGGCCCAATCGCCCTTTTCGATCGGCGTGATCAGGGCGGAGAGCACTTCGCCGGGTTTGGTTAGAATCGTGTGTTTGAACGGGAGTTTGTCTGCGCCGTTTTCAAGCTGCATCCACATGCCGTGCAGGTGGATGGGATGCTCCATCATGGTATGGTTGACCAAAAAGAGACGCAGCCGCTCGTTGTGCCGAAAGAGATAGGGCCCGGGATGTTCGCTGAACTTTTTGCCGTCGAAGGAGAACATGTACCGCTCCATGTTGGCGGTGATATTGATGGTCATCTCCCGGTCGACGGTTTCAGAGTATTGCTGGGGTTCAGTGGAAATGAGATCGTCGTAGGTGAGTACCCGCCAGCCGTCCTCGCCCAGGCCGAGGCCCGGTTCGTCGAGGCGGTACTTGGTATTCATGATCACCATGGCCACATTTGTATTTCCCTTGTCCGGCTTGAAAGGAGTCGGCCCGTTGGGGCCTGGGATTCTTGGATCGTGCCGCGAAGGATTGTTCCCGCCATCCATTTTGCCATGATCCATGCCGGCCATCCCGCCGTGGTCCATGGCCCCCATGCCGATATCCTCCAACCGCCTTACCGGGCGAGGCCGCAGTGCGGGCACCGGTGCCTCTATTCCTGCTTCGGGGGTCAGAGTGCCTCGGGTGTAACCGCTGCGATCCAAAGATTCTGCGAAAAGGGTAAATGCCCGATCTTCTCTGGGTCGCACCAGCACATCGTAGGTTTCGGCTACCCCAATGCGAAACTCGTGAACCAAAACCGGACGCACCGCCTTGCCGTCGGCCATGACCACCTCCATCTCCAGACCCGGAATGCGCACATCGTAATTGGTGGTGGTGGAGGCGTTGATGAAGCGCAGGCGGATAGTTTCGCCCGGGTTGAAAAGGGCCGTCCAGTTCATGTCCGGCGAGTGGCCGTTCATAAGGTACGTGTAGGTGTATGCGGTCACGTCGGCCAAATCGACCGGGCTCATGCGCATCCTGCCCCAGGCCGTGCGGTCTGCGACCGTATCGGCAAAGCCGCGTTCACCGATGTCGCTGAAAAAATCCCATACAGTGCGGCGCTGGAAATTATAATAATGGCCCACCAGATTAATGTGGCGGAAGATCGTCTCCGGGTCTTCGAATGACCAGTCGGAAAGCACCACCGGGTAGTCCCGGTCGTAGTCGAACGGTTCCCCGTCTTTCGGGTCAATGATCAGGGGGCCGTAGGTGCCGGTCTGCTCCTGGAACCGGGAGTGGCTGTGGTACCAGTAGGTGCCGGCCTGTTTGACCCGGTACCGGTATTCGTAGGTCTCTCCCGGCCGGATGCCGTTGAAGTTCACCCCCGGAACCCCGTCCATCCGAAAAGGCACCAGGATTCCGTGCCAGTGGATGGAAGCATGCTCTGTGTCCATCAACCGGTTGGTCACATTGAGGATCACATCATCCCCCTCCCGCAGATGCACCAACGGCCCCGGAACCGTGCCGTTGATTCCGGTGGATATCCCTTTACGTCCGTCGATTGTTATGGGAGAATATCCGATGGCCAGGTCATACCGGCTTTTTGCAGCGATTTTGTCAATACCGCTATCGGCTGATTTTGCCCATACCGGCAAGGGCCAGGACAATTTCAGGCCAGCCATAAAAAGGCCTGCTCCCGTTCCCTTGATAAAGGTTCGACGCGTCATGCCGCATGCTTTTTCCATACCCGTCTCCTTTTGTCAATTATATGCAAGATAGATAACGATCATGCAAAGGTCTGACCCCTTTTGTGTCCCCTTTAGACCCCATATTGAGGGTCTCCTTCCGAGGCTTGGTCGTTGAGGCCGCTCGCTCGTTCACTGCACCACCTGTTCGATCTTGCGCTCCATTTCGGGGGTTATTTCGGTGGAACGAGGGGGAAGCTTCGCCTCTCCCCGTTCTCCATTTTGTGCAATATCATTTAGGAGCAGGTTCATCTCGGCTATTTCGCGGACCTGAGCCGCAATGATCTCGTCTGCCAGTTTGCGAACGCGTGGATCGCTGATGCTCGCCTTCCGAGCGTTGTTTATGGCAATTGAGTGGTGGGGGATCATAGACTTCATAAAGCCGACATCCCCGATAAACATCTGACTTCTATTCGCGAACAGCAAAAGCACGCCTAATAGTATGGACAAAACAAGAACAGCGATTTTGGCCCCCTTCCCTTTGTACATCGGCCACATGAAAGACAGCATCACGAGGCTCATGAAGCACCCCATTACCAATGAGGCGATCAGGCGGTTTAAACTGAACAGTGCGTGGTCGAGTGAGTAGACGAGCTGATACATCAAGAAAATCATGATGATAGTTGAAGTCACGATCATCGCCGCAAATCGGATCCAGCTCATTTTCGTCATCTGCTTTTGATTGTCCATTTGTGTTCCTCCTTCGAGAATGAAGTCGGTGTTGCCGGTTATAAATGCTTTTGTTACCAGGCTTCACTGTCTTTCGTAAATTTTGCCCTCGGTTGATCTGTAACATATGCAGCCGCATCAAGCGCTTGTTCTTTTGTAAGGTGAGGATTTCCCTTTGGCATATTATTATAAGCAAATGCAGCCATAACCTCTAATCTGGACATCCCGGCGCCATCGGTAAAAGAATCGTTACCCCATAAGGGAGGTCCGCTCATTCTGTGGTTTTCAGACTTGCTACCTTGTCCGCTCTCTCCATGACATTTGGCACAGATTGTTCCGTAAATTTCCTTACCAGCTTCCTTAACCGGTTCGTGGTCGCTCTCTAATTTCTGAAGTCCAAGCCAGGGAATATCTGCGTAAATCGGAATTCCTTTTGAAATCCACTGGTAGTATGTAAGCAAAGCGGTCATTTCCTTACTATCTCCAGGGAGAGGCTTTCCTTTCAAACTGCGCATAAAACAATTGTTAACACGCGTTATTAAATCTACAGCATAATCCTGTCGTTCTCTATATTTAGGATATTTAGCGGCGACGCCAACATAAGAAATACCGCCGTTTTTGCCTCCTTTTGTAATGCCACCATCAAAATGACAGTTATGGCAGTTGAGATCGTTGCCCACATAATCGGCCGCATACTTTTGCGTATTCATTAGGATATTGTATCCAAGCATAACTGCGTTGCGGATTTGATCGGGAGCGTCTTCAGGTTTAGGTGGATCGTATACTACCTTTTTCTCTTCTTGGCTGAATGCTAAAATAAATGGGACAAGTAATACAAATAATAAAAAATATAGCTTGCTTTTCATTTTGCCCTCCATGACAAATAAGATATGTTGGAAAATCTTATCGATTATTTTTGGGAAAAGGAACCAGGATACCGTGCCCGTGGATGGAAGCATGCTCTGTGTCCATCAACCGGTTGGTCACATTGAGGATTACATCGTCGCCCTCCCGCAAGTGCACCAGCGATCCCGGCACCGAGCCGTTGATTCCGGTGGATATCCCTTTACGTCCATCGATTCGAATCGGCGAATACCCGATGATGGTAAGGTCGTAACGGCGCCGGCGCGTCGCTTGCGTGATCCCGGAATTTGCGGTAAGCGCCCATGCCGGCAGAGGCAGGGCGCAGTGAAGACCCGCCAGAAAGAGTCCCGCCCCGGTTGCCTTAATAAAGGCACGCCGGGAGATGTCCTAATTAACGCTCATGCCACTCTCCTTCCTTGCATCCGCTTAAATCTCAATATCCCGATCGGCCGCCGCCCGGACAAGCCCAGCCGCGGTCTCCAAACTCCTGTCGGCATTGGGTCAGATACTCGTCGTGTTTCCGGTCCAATTTGGAGCGTAGTTCCGCTATTTGATCCGACAGCGCTTTTACCTTCTCAGGATCTGGATTTTTCTGGTCCCAGAGCGCCTCCAGCTCCAATTGTTTTGAGCTCAGCTCCTGTCGCAGCGGTAAGGTCTCCTGCATAAACCGGGAGCGCGTCTCGCGCCATTGCTCGCGCTGTTCAAGGGGCATGTCCTGCCAGCCTTGCTGGTCAGGATCCATCCCTCTACCATACCCGCGCATCCCACGGCCCATGTCGCGATCATGGCCCATCATTCCGGATCCTCGCCCGTGGTTCCCCGATCCTGGGCCCATCATTCCCGGCCCCATGCCTTCAGTTCCGTATCCGGAACCTGAAGAGGATGGGTTTTGTGTCTGCACCGGTTGATTTTCAGCCGCCCACAAGGGGGCAGCCAGCAAAAGCGATATTGCCAGACAACTCAATATTATGTTTCTCATGATCAATCTCCTTTTTGTTCAGTTTTTGAGCTTTTACATTCTTAAAGGCCATGGATTTTCGATGCAACGGAGGCTGCTTATAATCCCTGGGCCTCCAGTTTTTTGAGTTGTTCCTGATTGAGGACACCTTTTAGTTTACGAAGATAATCCAAACTCGTCAGAAACATCTCAGCTTTGGCTTCAGCTTCTTTGACGAACACCTCTTTGACTTGCTGTGGGTTTACCTCTTTGTCCCAACTCAGGCCGGCCAGCTCGATTTGCAGCTTCATGCGCTGCGCCCATAGATCCGCCATTTTCTCCAATCGTTCCCGTGCCAGGCCGCGCACCTGGTCCCACTGCTCGGGTGTCAGGTTCAGGCCATCAAGCATGCGGGCCATGTGAGCCATTCCGCGGGGATCGCCTGCACGGCCTTTCATGCCGCAGCCCATTTGCCCCATCATTTTTCCCATGCCGCCGGGACCTCCCGTCATGTGCGACATCATCATGCCCATCATGCCCTGGTCCATCATGCCCATCATCCCCTGGCCACTTGCATCATCCGGCCCGCCCATCATCCCCATCATACCGGGGCCGCCGCCGGATGCAGGACCCGGCATCTTGCCGGAGCCGGAGGATTCGGTTGAAGCAGGCGCCTTTTCCGTCGCGCCCGGCTGGTGGTGCTCCTCCACAGCCATGCTGCTTTGGACCCCAATGAAACCGGATACCCCCAAAACAGCGATTGCAACCAATACGTTCATCATCAAAGATTTTTTCTTCATCTTTTGCTCCTTTCTCTCTGTGCTGTTTAGTCCATGCCGAGGACCCCATAAAAAAAGCCATTGTCCATATCAGTGGTGCTCCTGCTCTGTTTCGCCATGAGCCGGAGGTTCACTCCCGTGACCATGTCCTCCCCCTCCTTCCGAGCTCATCTTTTGGACCTGACGACGGTATTCTTCAGGAGACCTTTGCGGAATCTCCATCGTCAGCGCAACGAGTCCATACAATTCGGAGTCGCTGTGAGTCGGACCGAACGCGGGCATTCCCGTCATTTTGATGCCGTGATTCACGATCCAGTATATTTCCGCTTGGCTACGCTCTTCCTGCACATGCCCGGAAATCATGCTTGGGGGGGGTGGATAAAGACCCTTGGCAAATTCCTCAGGTTGGTAGTCCGGTGCCCCATGACAGAGCCTGCACATTTCGTGGTAGTGAATAAAGGCGGCTTCCATGAGTTTCGCGTCATCCGAATCCGTCGTGCCGATATCATCACTGTGCACTGAAATGGAGCGGTCACGTAGCATCTCCATAAAGGAATGCGTGATACCCCAGTGGGGCTTTGTAGCAGCGATATTGTAAATGCCGGACCAGGCGAACAACAGCGCACCCACTCCCAAAACAGCCAGTGTAATGGCAATGCCCAACACACATTTCATCGTTCATCTCCTATCTTTTATACTCTCCCAAAAAGGGTCCAACCAGTGGTCCGGCCTCTCGTCTCTCGTCGCACGGCATAAAAAATCATTTTCATTGTTCTACCTGTCATGTCCCGTTTTTTCTTCAAGGTGTCCTTGACATCGATTTTCGTCAAAATCCCGAAACCTTCTTCTTTCAGGGCCTGTGTTACCCTGGAGATAGCCTCTTCGAATCCTGAATGAATCGTTTGCTGTAATAATAGGTCATAACCAGCTCCTTTCATCCGGACAAAATAGCTGCGACCGGACTCAGCTTTCAATTTCCCTTTCAGCTATCTTCCATTAGGCCCTGTTCTTGAAGGTACCTGGAAGGATGATCAAATCGTTGAAGGTTGCCAAGGTAATACCGGCGAATGGTTTTTGAATTGGTCTAAAAGGGCGACTTGACCCGGTCGCCCTTTTGTGATTCCGTGACGGATTCCATTATTAACCGCCGCCGCCTTTATACATTTCCTGCTGCTGCTTCCAGCTCCATACCTGACGGTACTGACTGCCTTCTTTGACCTCTAGTTTGTCCACCCAGATCTCGTGATCCTTGATTTCTCCACTGACCCGAACCGACCTGGTCGCGTATCTGGCTTTTGTTATCCTGCTCAAATTGGTTAGAAAATAGTGGTCGCCGTTAGGTAAAAGCAGCACAAAATCATGTTCCATGGTGATATGCGCTTCGTCCGCGGGGCACTCGAGTTTATAATGCACACAGTTGGCACCCTGGAGCGTTCCTTCGTAGGTAACATCCTTGCCGGCTGCGACCGTTGCAGGAATTATCAGTATCACAGCGAGAATAAACGCAAACCCACCACGACCCAAAGTATTTTTCCTGATTAAATTTAATAGTTGCTTAATTCCTCTTTTCATTTTGTCCTCCATACTTCAGTGCGTAATTTCCATCAGCAATGTTTCAATTCAGCAAACCATTATGGCGCAAGATCGCCCGTTCATAAAAATATTTTAATAGCTCATTGGAATACAATGCTATACAAAAACTTAAAAAATACAATAAAATTCATTTCGAACCCTTATTCTTTTCCTGTTCGAACAGCGCCTTTTCCATCGCAAGCACCTTTTCACGATAAGGTTTATCCTTTTTTTTGCGGGGCACCACAATCGTGAAAGTTGCTCCCTTGCCGGAAATGCTTGAAACCCTTATATCACCGCCCATATCGCGAAGAATTTTTTTACAGGAGGCAAGTGATAAGCCGGAACCGTCTTTTTTAGTGGTAAAAAAGGGTTTGAAGATTTTGTGAAGATGCTCCGGATTGATGCCCGCACCCTGATCTTGAACCTGCACTTCACAATGAGTTCCTTTCCATAAGGATCGGATCCGAATCTTTTGGCGAGGGGCTCTGAATTCCAGGGCATTTGTAATCAAAATATCCAGGACCCTTCCGATCTTGTCCACGTCAACCATTGATGGAAATCCAGCTTCATCAAGGTCGCTTTCAATAATAACATCTGCTTGCCGGGCCTTTTCCCTATTTTTTGCGATTTTTTGCCGAATCAACCAAGCGCCGCGCCAGAGTCTGCATCGACTTCCTCTGCAAAGAGCCCCACGTCGTTGGCAGAGGAAAGCAGATGATCAAAACACCGCCGCGTGACATCTGCTGCAAGTCATGTATTTTCGATTGCCTTTTTCAGCTTATGCCCAATTGTCTCGGCGATTTTCTGCAGTTCGGGATTGTCTATCGCTTTCATTGACGCAAGCGGGTCAATTGCCGCAATTTCAACGCCACCATTGGCAGCTTCCTGAATGATTACATTGCAGGGCAACATCATGCCGACTTTGTCCTCCGCCTGTAGAGCCTTGTAGGCAAAAGGAGGGTTGCAGGCGCCCAGTATCCGGTAGTTTCTGAAGTCAACGTCCAGTTTTTTCTTCAAGGTGCCCTTGACATCGATTTCCATCAAAATCCCGAAACCTTCTTCCTTCAGGGCTTGTGTTACCCTGGAGATAGCCTCTTCGAATCCTGAATGAATCGTTTTGCTGTAATAATAGGTCATAACCAGCTCCTTTCATCCGGACAAAATAGCTGCGACCGGACTCAGCTTTCAATTTCCTTTTTAAGTTTGTCAAATTCTTCTTTTGTTATCTCGCCTTTGGCGTATCGTTTCTTCAAAATTTCCGTTGGACTTTCTCCTGTCGAGTTTATCGAATTTCCTGTTGTTTTGCCGCGATTAATAACAAAATAGATGACGACTGCTAACACAACGATCAAGATAAGCCACATAAACATTCCTCCATAACCTCCGTATCCCATCATATGATCCCATCCACTCATGGATCGATTGACCGGCCGATGGGTACACCCGGAGAAGAACACCATTAAAATCGCTGACATGAAGAAGGCAAAAGGCCTGGTTCCCATAGTTATACCCCCTGTTGAAGATTAGACCTCTTTCGGCCAATACCTCGCTTTTTTTGAGAGCATCATCGTTGAAGTCTACAGCTAACTTTTCTTTTTTTTAACATAGATTGTGAATTGAAAATGGCCTATAGGGTGTACCATGTATTTCCCTAATAAATGTTCTGTATTTCTTTCTTCAAACTTACCGAAAAAATTAAGTAAAGGAGAAAATTTGAAAGCGGAATTTTCATAAACAAAATGTGCTGGAATTGGTTTCAATTTTTTAAACTTTGTTTTCTTTTTTTCTCAATTTTTTGTGGGAGGCCCTTCATGCCGTTTATCTTTATCAGAGACATGATTTCGACGCCTCCAATTATGTTCCCATGCTTTTGTATTGGAGTTTTTCGGCCATGACGGAACATGACCTTTCATCAGTAGTTAATATTCCCTCACAAAATAATTGCGCATCATTCCCATATCCTCATGTTCCAGGTTGTGACAATGGTACAAAAACATTCCCGGATAATCATCAAAATCAACCAATATTCTGATTCGTTCACCGGGCATCAGCAAAATCGTATCTTTCCAGCCTTCATCCACATAGCCTTCATGAGCAACGCCGCCGCGTTCAATAACACGGAACTGTTTACCATGCAGGTGAATGGGATGGGGCATGTTCATCATATTAATCATTCCACCCCCGGTGTTGTTGAATTCCCATATCTCCGTCGTGTCCAATCGGACTATCTCGTCGTCTGCCACCTCCTCCATTTGAAACACCCGACCGTTGATGGTCCATTGCATATGTCGCATCGTGAGATAAAATTGCCGGGGACGAAAATAGTTCACAGCGTCTTTAGGTCTGACAGGCCCGATCTCGGAAAGTATGTCCGGGAGACGGTAATTTGTTTTCACAGGTTGGGTCACATACACCTTAAGTACGGAAAAGGCCGCACCATTTGGAAGGTTTAGATTTTGGCCTATTCGCCCGCCCATCATCATGCCGCGGCCCATTCGCCCCCCACCCATGCCACCGGCATCGAAGGGAAGGCTTAAAAGGGATGTGTTATAGCCGACCGGATTATTACTGAAATCAGCCCAGATCTCCAACCGTTCTCCGGGGCTTAAAAACGCGTAGCTTCTGAGGATAGGCCTTTCCAGCAATCCACCGTCCGTACCAATAATGGTTAGCGGCCGGCCGTCTTCCCATGCCAGCTTATAAATACGTGAATTGGAGCCGTTCAGCAGGCGTAACCGATAGGCACCGGTCGATACGGGGAGCGTGAAATCCGGCATGCCGTTAATCATTATCATATCCCCCAAAAATCCGGTCATCCGCTCCATTCTTTGGCCCGACATGTATACCAGCTGATTGCCTGAATCGAACGTTCGGTCCTGAATCACCAGTGGAACATCATATTCACCATCGGGAAGACCTAAGTCCTGCTCTTCCTCGTCGGACACGAGAAAAAGGCCTGCCAGACCCCGATACACCTGTGGCCCGGTTCTGCCGTGAGGGTGCGGATGATACCAATAGGTTCCGGCTCTGTTCTTGACCTCGAACTCATACAAATAGGATTGTCCCTGCGGAATGACATAGCGCGGGTGGCCGTCCATGATCGCGGGTACATGCAGGCCATGCCAGTGCACGATAGACTCTTCCGGAATGGCGTTATTGAAGCGAATCCGTATCTTTTCACCCTGATGGACTTTGATGATCGGGCCAAGATAGCTACGGGGCATTTCAACAATCCGGGCACGGTCGCCTTTGTGCACCGTTGCATGGTAGCGCCAAACCCTGGTGGGGTTTCCCGGAAAAACAGAAACCTTGCCGGGGCGCGATGAATAAACCCTGTTTCTATATTTTGTCCGGCTGCGAAACCATCGAATCCCGGCCAGAGCCCGCCCGCCATCAATCCCAGTGATCCATAGCCGGCCAATTTCAAAAATTGCCTTCTGGAATGCACGTTATAAAATCCTATGTCTGTGTTTCTGTCTTTCATCGCCAGCCTCCTGCGGGGCCTACCGGAGTATCTCTTTTTTAATGGATTCAAATTCATCCCGGATGATTTCTCCTTTGGCATAGCGTTTCTTTTTCTTTCACCTCAATGGTAATTCAGGATGAGATGAATATGCTCCATCACCATCCACAGTATCCGCCCCGGCCATTCCCGTAGCCTGGCGTGCGGCGGTGGTAGCCACTGCCGTCGGGGCCATACATAGTGCCGTAGGAGCCGCTATTGCGATAATCATCGCCGCTTCCAGCACCATGATATCCATCATAGCCATATCGGTAGGGGTTATGGCCGATTCCGCAACCCGCCAGTACCGTTAATGCAAGTCCCAAAATCGCAATAAGCATGATTGGCCTTATTGCCGTTTTCAAAAAATTTGTTTTCATCGTCTCATCTTTCTATCGAGTCATCCTTTGTTGGAGTCGTCAACGGGTTTCCTGTATCGGCCACAAAGACAAGTCCGGCCATTTTCAATACGTCACTCTGCCCTGAAACGCGAAGTGCGCAAGGGTCTGTCGTACCTGGTTCCGTTCTCCCCTTCAAGTGTTATTATTGTATGAGGCATGACGCCCTTTCCCTCAATCAGTGCATGTCACGTAATCTTTACACGCCTCAACCGGAGTGCATTGCCGACCACCGAGACGGATGAAAGGCTCATGGCTGCCGCAGCGATAATGGGAGACAACAGGATACCCAGGAAGGGATATAACACTCCGGCCGCAACCGGCACACCCAGAGAGTTGTATATAAAGGCGAAGAAGAGGTTTTGTTTGATGTTCGCCATGGTGGCGCGTGAAAGCTTCCTGGCGCGGACGGTACCGGTCAGATCGCCCTTGACCAGGGTGACGCCGGCCGATTCCATGGCCACATCGGTGCCGGTGCCCATGGCAATGCCGACCTGGGCTTGGGCCAAGGCGGGCGCATCATTGATGCCGTCACCGGCCATGGCTACCATGCGGCCCTCGGCCTGGAACTTCTTGACGGCTTCGGCCTTCTGGTCGGGCAGCACCTCGGCCACCACCTGATCGATACCCAGTTTCGCGGCCACCGCCTCGGCCGTAGCCCGGTTGTCGCCGGTCAACATCACCACCATAAGCCCCTCGTCGTGCAGCGCTCGGATGGCGGCGGGCGTGGTTTCCTTGATCGGGTCGGACACCGCCAGCAACCCGGCAAGCTTGCCGTCGGCGGCAACGAACATAACCGTCTGGGCTTCCTTGCGCATCTCTTCAGCGCGCTTGGCAAGTTCGGCGGTGGCAACGCCGAAATCTTCCATCAATCTGAGGTTGCCTATCAGCACTTTAACGCCATCGACGGCCCCGGAAACCCCCTTGCCGGTGTGCGACTCAAAATCAACTGCGTCCACAGGTTTTACGTCACGTTCGACGGCCCCGGCCACGATGGCTGCGGCCAATGGATGTTCGCTCGCTTTTTCGAGGTCGGCGGCAAACTTCAGGAGGTTTTCCTCGTTCATGCCGTCCGCCGGCACCACCCCGGTCAGTTTTGGCTTGCCAAGGGTCAGGGTGCCGGTCTTGTCCACCACCAGGGTATTAATTTTACGCATAGTCTCAATGGCCTCGGCGTTCTTGAACAGCACCCCCATGGTGGCGCCCTTGCCGGTGGCCACCATGATCGACATGGGAGTGGCGAGTCCCAGGGCGCACGGGCAGGCAATGATCAGCACCGAGACCGCGACGATCAAGGCGTGGGCCAGGCGTGGCTCAGGGCCGAAATAAAACCAGACGCTGAAGGCTGTAAGCGAAATAGCAATGACGATAGGCACAAAATATCCGGCAACAAGATCAGCCAGCTTCTGGATCGGCGCCCGGGAGCGTTGGGCCTCCCCGACCATCTGGACGATCTGGGCAAGCAGGGTATCGCTGCCCACCTTTTCCGCCCGCATGGTAAGCGCGCCGGTGGCATTGACCGTGGCGCCGATCACTTTGTCGCCCTCCTGTTTTTTGACCGGGATCGGCTCACCCGAGATCATCGATTCATCAACTGAACTCGTACCATCGACCACTGTACCGTCCACCGGCACCTTTTCACCCGGTCTGATCCTGAGCACATCACCGACCTGAACGTGCTCCAGGGGAATGTCTGTTTCGCTGCCGTCTTCATTAATTTTTCGTGCCGTTTTCGGGGCCAGGCCAAGGAGCACTTTGATGGCGGCCCCGGTCTGGCTGCGGGCCCGAAGTTCCATGACCTGCTGGGTCCAGAATTGTTGAGAAAGACGGCACGGTTATCGATGAAGTCCTGGTCGACAAACAATCCGGAACGATCCAATCACTGCGAGGGCAAATCGGAGCGGAGGGTTGAAGCGGTAATGGGTCTGGAAACACATGATATAACTAAAACATGCAAAGCCACGCTTAAGGTCGGCGATGTGCTCAACAACAAGTGGGTCATCCTCGGCTTTATCGGCAAGGGCGGAATGGGCGAGGTCTATCGTGCGCACCAAAGCAACCTGAATCGTGATGTCGCGATCAAGGTCGTTTCACAGGAATGGCTCGAATCCATTGACGAGGGAGAGGAAGAGGCAGAGACACTGGTCCAGCGGTTCAGGCGGGAAGTCCAGGCAATGGCCCAGATTCGTCACCCCAATATCTTGCAGGTTTTCGACTACGATACCATCACCGTAAAAAAGTGCGATCAGGACACGTCCATAGAGTACATCGCCATGGAATACATTCCGGGCGGGTCTCTAAGAGACACCATGTCTGAGGAAGGATTCTATCCGGAAGAGGATCTTATCAAAGGGTGGGTGAGACGGTATTTTTTTCCTGTGCTGACGGGTGTGATGGCACTGCACGACAGCGGCATCGTGCACCGCGATCTCAAGCCTGAAAATATCCTCATGGACCAGGATACGCCCAAAATCGCCGATTTCGGTCTGGCGCGTTCGAGCAGAAGTCAATGGGCGTGAAAGGTTCGCCTCACTACATGTCTCCGGAACATTTTTTCGATTTCAAAAGGGCCGATCAGCGCGCCGATGTCTATTCCCTGGGCAAAATCCTTTTTGAAGCGGTCGGAGGCAAAATCAAGTCTGGGACGACGCCGTTTAAAAGCACAAAGCTGGAGTTTCAAAAAAAGACCGAAAAATCGTCTGGCCCCCATTCCGCATCCCTTTTTTCGAACCCCAAATGGGTATGGGCAGGTATCTTTATCGCGGTGCTATCGGTCATGTCGATGACCATCTGGCATCTGATGGGCGAACCCGGTTTGCGACCGCAAAAGGGTGACGTATCGACATCCACCAGCCAACACGAAATCAAATCACGGCCGGGTAACGAGACAAACACGGAAACGGCGGTTGCCAGGGAAGACTCTTTCATGTCTGAACACCTTGGTAAACAGCACCTTATTCAAGGAGGAGCTTTTACGATTCCCGATGTCGTGGAAGGCAATAATGAGCAATCGGTTCAGGTCGAACCCTTTTATATCGACGATTTCTTCGTCACGAATCAGCAGTTTGTCGATTTTTTGAATCACAACCTGTCACGAATCAGCATAGAAAATGGCGTGGTGAAAGGCAGTGGGGCAAACTGGTTTTTGTTGGGCGAGGTGCTTTCGGGATACGAACCGATCGTTTACCGCAACAGCGAATTCCACATAAGCTATCCAGCCTATACGTCCAGCCCCGTCCTTCGCGCTACTGGTTATGGCGCTTCGGCTTTCGCTCAATATTTTGGCAGACGATTACCGACACCAGTGGAAATGCTTTTTGCTATGGTCAAGGGGACGGATAGCTCGAACGTGAACGCGGACCCCTCAAGAGATGTGAGTGTACCGCCAATGGAAGGTGTGATACGGGAGATGGGAGACGGGCAAAACGAAATGGAGAATTGGCCGGGAGAGGATCGGAGCAGCGCATCTCCTGAGCGAAATCCAAGAGCCAAAGGCAGCGCTGAACCCATGGTTTCCGATTTTCTACTGTCAGCCGCGTCTTTTTCACCGAATCTGTTGGGCATAAAAGGGCTGAACCATGAAATCGGTGAATGGGTTTATACAGAGGGGCAAGGTCAGCCATCCGGGGACGCATCGAAAACACTATGCGGTTATCGGGGGGGTCGAGGGGGCTCCGGAGGATAAATATTCTTTACCCTCGGTCGTTAAGCGTTTTCCTTGGGAGGGATTCGAGGAAATTGGTTTCAGAACAGTTGAAAGCGCCGCTGTTGGCGATTCGGCGAAATGAGAGAGGCGTTGAGTTATGAGAATAGCGATGATATCGGATATTCATAGCAATTTTGAAGCATTTGGCCGCTGCATGGAAGATATTGAGCAGTCGGGTGTTGATCGAGTTGTCAATCTCGGCGACGCCATCGGATATGGTCCGCAACCGGAGGAAGTCCTTGACCTGTTGGAAAAAAAGTGCATACCGAATATTCTCGGCAACCACGAACTGGCTGTGCTGGATAAAAAATATCGTGGCGATTTTTCAACCCAAGCGTTACGCTCCCTGGAACAGACCCTGAAATATTTAACATCCACGTCGATGCGATATTTAAAGAGTCTACCTTTATGTCGAGAGCTGGAAGGGGCGCTCATGGTGCATGGTTGCCCGCCTGATTCACCGACGAATTACTTGAACCACATGAGTTTTTCAGAAATCAAGGAGACCTTTACGTAATTTATAAATTGGCGTCTCGTGATAGATAATAGCGAGGAAACAAGGTCCGCATTTTCGAACAAATTCTTGCAGATACCAAAAATGGCGGCAAGGTTGCCTTTGTGGGAGATGGTATTAACGATGCGCCGGTCTTGGCGCGAGCCGATGTAGGGGTGGCCATGGGTGGTCTGGGTTCGGATGCTGCCATCGAAACCGCCGATGTGGTACTGATGACTGACGCGCCTTCTAAGATGGCCGAAGCGGTCAGGCTCGCCAGGCACACCCGGCGAATCGTTTGGCAAAATATCGCGTTGGCATTTTCCGTTAAAGGCATATTTATTTTTTTAGGAGCTGTAGGGATGGCAACCATGTGGGAAGCTGTATTTGCCGACATGGGAACTGCACTTCTTGCATTGCTTAATGCAACGCGGACGCTTCGTGAACACCCTGCATTGAACGGGGAATCAGATTAAGAATCCTTCCTTTATTCACAAAAAGGAACCGATTGTTATTCTGATTTACATCAACTAAAGTCAGAAACATCAGCGTTGTTCGGCAAGATCTTAAATCGACAACGATAGGTCTTTTCACCTTTGGTTTTTTCCGCACTTTATCCAGCCGCCCAATGCGGTAGGTTGGCAAGCGCTTACATTTTAATTTTAACCCGGAAATTCCATAATCCGACGGTCTTAACCGGTAGTCATTGACCACACCTTAAGCATTTATTCTTGACAGACAGGAATTTTCTATATACAGAGTTTTAATCAAGTAAGTTATGATCCATAAACCCAATTTGTGCGATTTTATCAGTAACTACCTGTCATTTCGGTTCTCGCCGTTATGACATGAACAAGTACCCCAAAATAAAAACCGATCAAGGCAAAAAAATAACAAAGAGGTGGTGGTTCTCCTTGTTTTATCTTTTAATAACATGGAACATGATGCACATTGGCGGACTCATCTTCATAAACAGGAGGTGTTCGATGAGCTTTTTACGAAAAACAGGGACGATTTTTCTGGTGTGTTTTTTATTAGCAGGAAACTATGCCTATGGAGGGTACAAATTCGAATTGGGAGATCAGGACAAAGGAGAAATCGGATTCTGGTCGCAGGTCTGGTATCAGTTTGTGGAGGACGGCAAAGACAGCAATAACGACGGAATCCACGATAAGGACCTGAATGATTTTATGATTCGAAGGGCATATTTATACATTCGAGGAGAAGTGACTCCATATCTGGGTTTTTTCACTCACATCGCCGGCGATCGGATCGGCCAGGATGACCTGGATGACTCATCTCTCGGATTGGGAAGCGGGGTGGCGATCAGGGATATGTGGATCACGCTCAAGCTTCATGAGGCTTTCAAAATTCAGGCCGGCCGTATGTACGTTCCTCTCACCCGAAACTATGGAACCACATCGACCATGTCGCTTCTTACAACCGATCTCGATTGGGGTCAAGGCGGTATTCGCAGCAACATCTTTTACCCGAGTAAAGTCGGACGGGATGACGGGGTCACGCTGTGGGGCAATATCCATGGTGGATTGATCCAGTATCGTTTCATGGTCGGGGATGGAGATGAAAGCATGGCCGGAAATCCCGATGACAAACTGAGATTTGCCGGAAGAATCAGCGCAAGCTTATTCGAGCCTGAAACGGGATGGTTTAATCCGGGCACATATCTGGGAAAAAAACGTGTACTGTCTCTTGGGGCGGGTGTCGATTCCCAGAATGACCTGGTATTTGGAACTGAAAGAGGCGATTATCTTTCATGGACAGCGGATGTTTTCTATGATCAGCCTTTGGGAAGTTATGGCGCACTGACATTTGAAGGTGCTTATATCGATATCAAAAATGGTCCCATCCCTATTACCTTTACTCAGCAAGCCCTCGGAGACGATGCTTCCATCATTTCGTTAAAGGCCGGATATCTTTGCCCGGTGCAGGTGGGTCCCGGCCAGTTTCAACCTTTTGGCCACTGGCAGCGAATTTCCGTTGATGAAAGCGGGAAGGATGATACAAATGTTTATGGTTTCGGCTTGAACTATTTCATCAAAGGACAGGCAAACAAAGTCAGCGTAGACTTCACGTTTGTGGATCAGAAGGATGAAATTCCCAGCCGGAATGTTCGTGACCACTTTATTTTGACTTTCCAGCTTGCTGCCGGATTCTAGCCGGAGACCTTCAGGTGGGGCTTCTGTTCGCTTTTTATGGACTGCAGCACCTATTGCGTGCAATTTTTACCCATTCAGCCTCGGGGCGGGATTTTCCAGGCTTTTCACCTTCCCGCCCCACATAGTCTTCAACCATTGTAACGAACCATGAATTAGAGACATTTACCCTTTTCGTATGGTGCTTTTGTGGGGACGTTGCGATCGAAAAAAGGCCTCTGTCTCATTCCTCTTATCTGGACGGTTTTTTAATGAAAGATTATTTTTGAAACATCTTTAGCACCTCGAAATCCCACTGTCTCGAAGGCCTCCCAAGGGAGTCGTTTTAATAAAGACAATGTTCAGGACTCTTGATCTCTGGTAATTTAGAATCGACACCTGTTGCGCAAAAACAGGCATATTATTTTACTAGCTCATAGACAATTCGCATATCCGTACCCGGATACCGGGTATTTGTCTCGTTTAGCTTTTTA
>JAABTQ010000018.1 GCA_011389745.1 Desulfobacteraceae bacterium
GGAAAAAGAGGTGCGCTTTGCTGTTCGGGAGGGTGGCAGAACCGTTGGCGCAGGCGTCGTCGCTGAAATTATCGAATGATGTACAAGGAGACAGCTGGTGAGAGTTATTATAACCCTGACATGCACTGAGTGCAAAAGAAGAAATTATACGACAACAAAAAATAAGCGCACAACGCCGGAAAAATTGGAGTTTAGTAAATATTGCAGATTCTGCCAAAAACATACGCCGCACAAGGAAACAAAATAACCCATCGTATTGCTCTAAAAACTTATGGCGTAGATCTTTGGGGTAGATTTGCAGGCCAGTAGCTCTAACGGCAGAGCACCGGACTCCAAATCCGGGTGTTGGGGGTTCAAATCCCTCCTGGCCTGCCAATCCGAATACAGCTGAAAAGCTCAAGTTTTTAGGTTCGGAAAGGCGGGAGCTTATAAACTTTGAGCTTTCACTATTTTAGGAGTAAAATGGGACGGCTACTTAAAAAAAAAGATTGCAGCAAGCAGAAAAAAAAGAAAGAAGACAACGGTTCTGAACCCACGTTGGAAACAACAACCGAAGATGGCGGGGGTAAACCCGTATTGAATGGGGTGACGTCCTCTGGTCTGAAAGGTATTTTGCCCAAGAAAACCGTTCCTGTGGCTAAAACAGCGACTGAAAAGGGCGAAAAAAATTTCATAGGAAAAAGTATCCAGTTTCTGAGGGAGGTTAAAGTTGAACTCAAAAAAGTTACCTGGCCTTCAAGGAAACAAACCATAGGCTCCACTGTGGTGGTGATTGTGGTGGTAATGATAATTTCCTTGTTTTTAGGTGTGGTCGATATGGGGCTTTCCGCTTTGGTAAAGGTTGTTCTTCAATAGCTATGAGGAGAAAAACAAGGTGGCTATGAAATGGTATATAGTTCATGTTTATTCAGGGTTCGAAAATAAAGTCAAAACGGCCCTAGAGGAACGAGTCGCCGCCGCCCCGCATCCGGAAAAATTCGATAAGGTTGTGGTTCCGACCGAACAAATCGTTGAACTGGTAAAAGGAAAGCGGAAAACTTCAGACCGGAAATTTTATCCGGGTTACATTCTTGTCAGGATGGATCTTGATGATGAAACCTGGCATATAGTCAACGATACGGCAAAAGTGACCGGATTTTTAGGCGGTCGCCAAAAGCCAAGCCCTATTTCAGATGAAGAAGCTCAGCAGATTTTGGAACGTATGGAAAAGGGTAAGGAAAAGCCAAAGCCAAAGTATGATTTTGACTATGGCGATGAGATTCGTGTTATCGATGGACCATTTACCAATTTTAACGGCACTGTCGAAGAGGTAAACCACGAAAAGGGAAAGATCAGAGTATTGGTAAGTATTTTCGGGCGATCAACACCGGTGGAACTTGAGTTTGTCCAAGTAACGAAAATATAGGCAAAAAGCTCTAAAATACTTTTAAATTATCGCAGAAAAAAATACGCGAAACAAGTATCTATAGAATAACACTCAGGAGAAAAAGGAATAATGGCCAAAAAGGTAATCGCACAGATTAAACTGCAGGTGCCGGCCGGAAAAGCCAACCCGTCTCCCCCCATTGGGCCTGCGTTGGGGCAGCATGGGGTTAACATCATGGATTTTTGCAAAACATTTAATGCCAGAACAGCTCAGGATGAGGGGACAATCATACCTGTTGTCATAACGGTGTATCAAGACAGAACATTTACGTTTGTGACCAAAACTCCTCCTGCGGCTGTGCTGTTAAAGCAGGTTGCAAAAATAGCGAAAGGTGCCGGAGATCCGAAACGGGATAAGGTCGGTAAGGTGACACGCAGTCAGTTAGAGGAAATCGCAAAGAAAAAAATGGTTGATTTAAACGCCAATGATTTGGATGCTGCTTGTAAAATTATTGCAGGAACGGCAAGGAGCATGGGCATTGAGGTTGTTTAAACAATAAAAAATGGTACCGGAATTCCGGTAATCCTGAATATAAGGAGTTAGATAGGGAACATGCCGAAGCGGGGGAAAAAATATTTAGAAGCCAGAAAAATGGCTGACTCTGGAGGCAAATATGATTTTAGCGAAGCGGTCCAGGCCGCGATTAACGCCTCCTATGCCAAATTTGATGAAACTATTGATGTCGCTGTGCGGTTGGGTGTCGACCCAAGGCATGCGGATCAGATGGTTCGGGGAACCGTGGTTTTGCCCAATGGCCTTGGAAAAGAAGTGCGTGTGCTTGTATTCGCAAAAGGGGAAAAAGAAAAAGAAGCCTTGGATGCTGGAGCCGATTATGCCGGAAATGATGATCTTATCGAAAAAATTAAAGGGGGATGGTTTGATTTCGATAAAGCTGTCGCCACTCCGGATATGATGGGATTAGTAGGAAAAATTGGAAGGCTCCTGGGTCCAAGAGGGCTGATGCCTAATGCAAAAACCGGTACTGTAACCTTTGATCTGGCAAAAGCCGTCAATGAATTGAAAGCCGGAAAAATTGATTTCAGAGTGGAGAAGGCGGGAATCGTTCATGTTCCCATGGGGAAAGTATCCTTTGGTCCAGCCAAAATTATTCAAAATATGGCTGCATTCCTGGATACGATTGTTCGACTCAAACCTTCTTCAAGTAAAGGGACCTACCTGAAAACGATAGCTATTTCGACGACCATGGGACCGGGGATCAAGATTGATACAGCATATGTCCGGGATTTGATTAAGTAAAAATACAAAACACAACTCATACGTTATCATTTGGATTTCAGATCCATTCATTATAATTTAACAGGTTATGGGATGTATTATCAAACGGAGATACAGCCCAAAGATTTTTGTTAATTGTTGTTTAAATCCCAATATTGATATCTGTCAAAGACCGTAGGTTCGTTTTTTACGTATAATCGGCATCGACCGGCCTACATAGATGGTTATGGGCGCATGGAATAAATTATATATTCGTATAGAATAAAAATGCCTGCATATCCTCCGGTTTTTACAGAAGCTTGAAAGGAGGTGTTATTAACGTGAAGCTAGAACAAAAGCAAAAGATTGTTGAAGAGTTAGCCGAAAAATTTAAAAAATCAAAAGTACTTATTGTCACGGATTATAAAGGCCTGAATGTCACAACTCTAAACGATCTCAGGCGTAAACTTCGGGAATCCGACATCGAATATCGTGTTGTCAAAAATACACTGCTGGCACGTGCTTCGGATGATACCGATGTTTCCAGGATAAAGGACAGCTTCAAAGGCCCAAGTGCTATTGCCATGAGTTTTGAAGATCCCGTAGCTCCGGCCAAAGTTCTGACTAAGTTTGCTGAGGAGAACAAAAAGCTGGAAATAAAAATAGGGGTCATGGGTAACAGAGTGCTCAGTCTTGATGATATTAAAGCGCTCTCGTCCTTACCGGCTCGTGAGGTAGTTCTTGCCCAGTTACTATCGGCTATGAATGCTGTTCCGACCGGGTTGGTCAGCGCCCTAAGCAATATTCCCAGAAAAATGATCAATGTTATTCAAGCGATTAAAGAACAAAAAGAGGCTGCATGATCAGCTTTAAAAACTCGGGTATTTATTAACAATTAAGGTTTCTTTATGATAGTAAGGAATTTTGGAGGATAACAATGGCGGATATAACAAAAGAAGATGTAATTGAATTTATTGCCGACATGTCTGTGCTCGAACTTTCGGAAATGGTTAAGGAATTGGAAGAAAAGTTCGGTGTATCGGCTTCAGCGCCGGTAGCCATGATGGCTGCGGGGCCTGTTGATGCCGCTGCCGGAGCGGCTGTTGAAGAGCAGACCGAATTTGATGTCATTCTCACCTCGTCGGGTGATAAGAAGATTCAGGTAATTAAGGAAGTTCGTGCGATTACCGGCCTGGGTTTAAAAGATGCAAAGGCATTGGTTGATGAAGCTCCCAAACCTGTCAAAGAGGGTATTGCCAAGGAAGAAGCTGAAAAGATAAAGGCTCAGCTAGAAGAAGCTGGTGCACAGGTAGAGTTGAAATAGATCAAAATCCCGGGCGGAATATCATTTTTCCGCCTGGGATCAGGACAAATCATCATCTGGTTCCAATTGAAACACAACTTATTAAAGTACAATAATAAATAAACCTGAATATTATTATCTTTCAGGATTTTATTTTATAAGGAAAAAGCTGGAGATCCAATGACGGAAAAGGCTCGAGCAAATAAGCGGATTCGGAAAAACTTCGGAAAAATTCAAAAAATAGTAGATATCCCGGACCTGATTGGTATGCAGCGGGAATCTTACAGCCGTTTTTTACAAATGGATATTCCACCTGAAAAACGGGAGGATATCGGACTTCAGGAAGTCTTCAAATCGGTATTTCCAATCAAGGATTTTACCGGAAGTGCGTCTTTGGAATTTGTGTCTTACAGATTCGGTGAAATCAAGCACAGCGTAAAAGAATGTATCAACAGGGGAATGACGTATGAGTTGCCGGTGCGGATTACTGTCAGGCTCGTGGTCTATGATGTTGATAAAGAAAAGGGCACTTCAAATATTCGCGATATCAAAGAACAAGAGATCTATTTTGGAACCATTCCCTATATGACCCCTAAGGGCACTTTTATTATCAATGGTACAGAGAGGGTTGTTGTAAGTCAGCTTCACCGATCTTCCGGAGTTTTTTTCGATCATGATAAAGGCAAAACACACTCTTCCGGAAAGATTATCTATACATCGCGAATTATTCCGGTTCGTGGCTCATGGATTGATATGGAAGTGGATCCCAAGGATATTGTTTATATTCGAATTGACAGACGCCGGAAATTTCCTGTTACATTGTTGTTTAAGGCATTTGGTTATTCCACTCAGGACCTATTGTCTTATTTTTATGACACTGAAAAAATATATTTCCGTGACGGACAGGTTTTCAGAGAGTTTAATGAAAAACATCTCAAGGGGCAGCGCACCTCTTCGGATATTATTGATCCTGAATCGGGGGAAGTTATTTTAAAACAGGGGCGTATTTTCACCCAAAGAGCCATGCGCCAGATGAAAACGTTGGGACTCGAAGTGTTTCCGATTCAGTCCGAGGAGTTGGTGGGCAAAGTATCAGCCCATGTTATCTGGGATATGGAAAGTAGAGCACCTGTTATGAGGGCCAATGAAGTAATTGATGAAGAAGCTTTGAAGAAGCTGAGTAATAGCGGAATTGAAGAGTTTGAAATTTTATTCACTGATGGGCCTTCCACCAGTGATTGTATCCGGAAAACTCTCCAAATGGACAAAGTGGAGAACAAAGAGGAAGCTTTGCTTGAAATTTATCGCCGACTCCGCCCGGGAAATCCAGCTACTTCAGAAGTGGCTCAGGATTTCCTGGATAACCTGTTTTTTAAGTCCTCTTATTATGACCTTTCCGGAGTGGGACGGTTGAAAATCAATTTGCGATTGGGAATAGACACACCTCTTCATCTCAGAACGTTGAGGAACGAGGACATTTTGCTTACCGCCAAGACACTCGTGGTTTTAAGAGATACACAAGGGACGGTAGACGATATCGACCATTTAGGTAACAGGCGCGTTCGTGCCGTTGGAGAGCTCCTTGAAAATCAATACCGGATCGGCCTGGTCCGGATGGAACGTGCCATCAAAGAAAGAATGAGCCTTCAGGAAGTAGATGCGCTGATGCCTCATGATCTGGTGAACCCCAAACCGGTCTCTGCTGTCGTAAAGGAGTTTTTTGGGACAAGCCAATTGAGCCAGTTTATGGACCAAACCAATCCACTTTCTGAAACAACTCATAAAAGACGTCTTAGCGCTTTGGGTCCGGGAGGATTGACTCGTGAACGTGCAGGTTTCGAAGTGCGAGATGTTCATCCGTCCCATTACGGGCGTATATGCCCCATCGAGACCCCGGAAGGCCCCAATATTGGCTTGATCGTATCTCTAAGCACATACGCAAGGGTAAATAACTATGGCTTTATTGAAACGCCGTATCGCGTGGTAAAAAATTCTACGGTATCAAAGGAAACAAGATTCCTGAGTGCTTTTGAAGAAAAAGCTCATCCGATTGCACAAGCCAACGCTCCCCTCAATGAAAGTGGGAAATATATCAGGCCGCTGGTAACCTCAAGGGTTGAGGGTGAATTTATGATGGTAAAGCGGGAAGATATCGAGTTGATGGATATTTCACCGAATCAGTTGGTGAGTGTGTCTGCGTCATTGATTCCCTTTCTCGAAAATGATGATGCCAACCGTGCGTTAATGGGATCCAATATGCAGCGCCAGGCTGTGCCGCTTTTAACTAATGAAGCGCCCCTGGTGGGAACCGGTATTGAGGGGGTAGTGGCAAAGGATTCCGGTGTGACCATCGTGGCGGAAAGTGACGGAATTGTTGCGGATGTTGAGGCTTTCCGGATTGTCATCAAGCATGATCTGAAATCTGAAAACCCATTTGAAAAACCTGTCAGCATATATAATTTATCAAAATTTATTCGTTCCAATCAAAACACTTGTTTTAACCATCGTCCAATTGTGCGAAAAGGCCAACGAGTTAGGGCCGGAGAAATTATTGCCGACGGTCCTGCTACCGATAAAGGTGAACTTGCCCTGGGAAAAAATGTTACCGTCGCGTTTATGCCTTGGGGTGGTTACAACTTTGAGGACTCGATATTGGTCAGTGAGCGCCTGGTAAGAGATGGTGTATACACATCTGTGCATATAGAAGAGTTCGAGGTGGTGGCCAGAGATACAAAGCTTGGTAAAGAGGAAATAACCCGGGATATTCCCAACGTGGGTGAAGAAGCTTTAAAAAACCTGGATGAAAGTGGAATAATCCGACTGGGTGCAGAAGTCAAATCCGGTGATATATTGGCCGGAAAAATAACTCCGAAAGGAGAAACACAGCTTTCACCTGAAGAAAAACTTCTCAGAGCAATTTTTGGTGAAAAAGCCGGTGATGTCAAAGACACTAGTTTGCGAGTTCCACCAGGTGTAGAAGGTATTGTAATCGATGCCAAGGTCTTTTCTCGCTGGGGAATCCAAAAAGATGATCGCACTCGATCCATAGAGGATGAAGAAATCGCAATGTTGGAACGAGATCAGGATGACAAGTTGACCATTATTGAAGAAATGGCTCGAAATTTTCTGATGAGACTTCTCGATGGTCAGCAATGCGATACGCCACTGAAAAAGGGTAAAAAAATTCTGATTCCCAAAGATACAAAGATTCTATCTGAAATGATTGAGGATGTTCCGGTTCCTCATTTCGAAGGAATTGTATTAACAGATCCCAATATTGCACAAGAAGTTCACGATGTTCTGGAGCGTTATCGGGAGGAGCGTGAAAAGGTCAGAGTTCATTTTGAACAGCAGGTGAGCCGATATGAAAAAGGTGACGATTTGCCGCCGGGTGTTATAAAGATGGTTAAAATTTATGTGGCCATGAAACGCAAACTCTCTGTAGGAGATAAAATGGCGGGACGCCATGGAAACAAAGGTGTGGTCTCACGAATATTACCGTTGGAGGACATGCCCTACTTTGCCGACGGTACCCCTGTGGATATGGTTTTGAATCCGTTGGGAGTTCCCTCTCGAATGAATGTCGGACAGATTTTGGAAATTCATTTGGGAAGAGCCGCAAACGGTTTGGGAGATCAGATTAACAGGCTTTTGGAAGAAAAAAATATATCGGGGTTACGAGAGAAGATGAAAAATATTTTTTCATCCAAAGCTGAAAGTGAAATGATAGATAAGGCCGACAATGACGAACTTATTGAACTGGCTTGGCATCACAAAGATGGCTTTCATATGGCAACGCCGGTTTTCGATGGTGCGAAGGAAGAAGAAATTAAAGCCCTGCTTGAAGAAGCCGGTTTAGAGACAACCGCTCAGACTACCCTTTACGATGGACGATCAGGAGAGCCGTTTAACGAAAAAATTACTGTCGGCACTATGTATATGCTTAAACTCCATCATCTGGTGGATGATAAACTCCATGCAAGAAGCATTGGGCCCTATTCCTTGGTAACTCAGCAACCTCTTGGAGGTAAAGCTCAATTCGGAGGACAGCGGCTTGGTGAAATGGAAGTCTGGGCCATGGAAGCCTATGGAGCAGCTTATGCGCTTCAGGAGTTTTTGACTGTGAAATCAGATGACATGGCTGGAAGAACACGAATGTATGAAAAGATTGTTAAAGGGCAAAATGTTCTAGAACCGGGTCTTCCTGAATCTTTCAAAGTTTTAACCAAAGAACTTCAAGCCCTGGGACTGGAAGTTACATTGATGGAAAATAAAGAGTAGCCCAGTTGACAAATCCGGTATTCTCCCTGGAGAAGGCCGCCTTAATATCATTTGTGCAATATTTTTTTAAGGTAACAAAATATGGAAACACTTTACGATTTTTTTGCAAAACCCACTGATCCTAAACAATATACCGGGGTCAAGGTTTCTCTGGCGTCTCCGGAACAAATACGCCAATGGTCCCACGGGGAAATTAAAAAGCCTGAAACTATTAACTATCGGACTTTCAAGCCGGAGCGTGACGGGCTTTTTTGTGCTAAAATTTTCGGCCCGACCAAAGATTATGAGTGCAACTGCGGTAAATATAAAAGGATGAAACACCGTGGAGTTATTTGTGAAAAATGCGGTGTTGAGGTTATCCAATCAAAGGTCCGCAGGGAACGTATGGCACATATTGATTTGGCCACTCCCGTTGCACATATTTGGTTTTTAAAAAGTCTTCCGAGTAAAATCGGAAACTTACTGGATCTTACACTAAAGAATCTGGAAAAAGTTTTATACTTTGATAACTATATCGTAATTGATCCAAAGGAAACGCCATTAACCAGAGGGCAACTTTTATCCGATGAAAAATACCATGAAGCACGGATGGAGTATGCTTATAATTTTGAAGCTGGAATTGGCGCGGAATCTATTAAGCAGATGCTGGAAAATCTGGATTTGGAAGAAACGTACAAACAGCTCCGAATCGAAATCAGAGAGACCGGTTCCGTTGCCAAACGCCAAAAACTGGCTAAGCGTCTGAAAATTGTAGATGCGTTTCGCAGAAGCGGTGTTGACCCGATATGGATGATCATGGATGTTATACCAGTATTGCCTCCTGACTTGAGACCCTTGGTGCCATTGGAGGGCGGACGTTTTGCCACATCGGATTTAAATGACCTTTACCGTCGCGTGATTAACCGAAATAACAGGTTAAAGCGTTTGATGGATTTAAAGGCTCCCGGAATAATTGTCCGGAATGAAAAGCGGATGCTTCAGGAAGCTGTTGATGTACTATTTGACAACGGCCGTCATGGAAGAGTCATTACCGGTACCAACAAACGTCCTTTGAAATCTTTAAGTGATACACTTAAAGGGAAACAAGGAAGATTCCGCCAGAATCTTCTGGGTAAACGTGTCGATTATTCCGGTAGAACTGTTATCACCATCGGGCCAAACCTGAGGCTTCATCAGTGTGGTCTGCCTAAGAAAATGGCGTTGGAACTTTTCAAACCGTTTGTCTATTACCGCCTTGAGCAAAAGGGTTTGGTTTCTACCGTTAAAAGTGCAAAAAAGATGGTGGAGCGTGAAACCTCTGAAGTGTGGGATACCCTGGATGAGGTGGTCAATGAGTATCCGGTCATGTTAAACCGGGCGCCTACCCTGCATCGTCTTGGTTTTCAGTCTTTTGAACCAACTTTGATCGAGGGAAAAGCGATTCAGCTTCATCCTTTGGTTTGTACGGCTTTTAATGCCGACTTTGATGGGGATCAAATGGCGGTGCATATCCCACTATCTGTGGAATCACAGATAGAGGCCCGTATACTGATGCTATCCAGTAATAACATTCTTTCACCGGCAAACGGGTCGCCAATCATTGTGCCTTCCCAGGATATTGTTTTAGGTATTTACTATATGACACGTTCGCGCAGAACCGGGGGCATAGAGGAAAAATTGCCGGAATTTTCCAATCCCAACGAGGTCAGGGTTGCTTATGATGCCGGAATAGTCAAGCTGCACCAGCCGATAGTGGTAAGAATGAATGGTGAAAAATTTGAAACTACGGTAGGACGAATTTTGCTGTGGGAGATCATTCCGGAAGACAATCTTCTTTACATACAACACATCATGGTTGGTGACAAAAATAAAGCCCAAAAAGCACTCATGGAGCTTAAAGAAAGCAAGGCTTTTAAAAAAGTAGTGGAAATTTATTCCGAAAGCCAGGATCGAAACAGTGACGGTATCATAGGATTATTGAGAAAAGATGAATTTAAAAGAATTTACGCCATTGAAAACGATGACGTGGTTGATACTGTGTACGCAATGAACAAGGGAGGTATAAGTGATGTTATCGAAGCTGAAAATGCCTTTCATATTTTTGGTGTGATCAACCGCCAGCCTGACATCCCCTTTTCAATGGTCAATCGTGTGATGGATAAAAAATCACTGAGAGACCTTGTGGACTATGCATATCGTAATTTAGGTCCTAAAGCTACTGTAATTTTATCAGACCGTTTAAAGGACATAGGCTATAAATATTCAACCTTGGGGGGGCTCTCCATTTCTATAGATGCCATGATTATCCCTGATAGCAAATGGGATATGCTTAAAGAAGCTGAAAAGAAAGTGGAGGAAATTGGCCGCCAGTACACGGAAGGTTTGATTACTCAGGGTGAAAAATATAATAAAGTTATTGATATTTGGGCCAGAGCTACCGATGAAGTTGCCAATGAAATGATGGCGGCCATGAAAAAAGAAACGGTGATCGATGAATTCGGACATCCGGTCATGGGTGAAGATGGTAATGCGATGACGGCCGAGAGTTTTAATCCTATCTACATGATGGCCGAGTCGGGTGCTCGTGGAAGTAAAGACCAAATGAGGCAGCTTGCTGGAATGAGAGGCCTTATGGCCAAACCCTCCGGAGAGATAATTGAAACACCGATCACGGCCAATTTTAGAGAAGGCCTTTCGGTTCTTCAATACTTTATTTCGACACATGGGGCTCGGAAGGGACTTGCGGATACGGCTTTGAAAACAGCCAATTCAGGCTATCTGACCCGTCGGCTTGCTGATGTAGCGCAGGATTGCACAGTGATGGAACAAGACTGCGGCACCATGATGGGCATCGAAGTAAAACCGCTCATGGAAGGTGGCGAAGTGATTCAGCGTCTTGGAGAGCGTGTTTTGGGACGTGTGACCATAGAAGATGTTCGTGACCCGATGACTGAGGAGGTTTTAATTAAATCCGGAGAAGAAATTGATGAAGGTGCTACGAATCTTATTGAAGATTCCGGACTGACAACTATCAGGATTCGGTCGGTACTGACATGCAACTCGATCAGAGGGGTCTGTGCTAAATGTTATGGAAGGGATCTTGCTCATGGAAAACGGGTGGGGATAGGCCAAGCTGTAGGAATTCTTGCTGCCCAATCCATTGGAGAGCCCGGTACCCAATTGACCATGAGGACTTTTCATATTGGGGGTACCGCTAGCAGACGTGTCGAGCAGGCGGACATACGAGCCCGTGTTGAAGGTAACATCAAATTTATGGGTTTAAATGTAGTCAAGAATGCTGAAAACAAATACGTGGTAATGAATCGGCGTGGTGGAGAATTCGCCATAGTAAGCGATACCGGACGTGAGCGGGAACGTTTTCCGGTAATTTATGGCGCCCATATTGTTGTTAACGACGGTGATCGCGTACAGCCGGGAGATTTGCTTGCTACATGGGATCCATTTACAACACCCATTATTACTGAAGTAAAAGGATCGGTTAAGTTCGGTGATATTATTCCGGGGATTACAATGCAGGAAAAAGTTGACCCGGTCACAGGAAAATCAAGTCGAACCGTTATTGAGTCCAAGAGTTCTGAAATACGGCCAAGGATATCCATCAAGGATGAATCCGGCAAAACAGCCAGATTGCCGGAATCATCCGGCATGGCAAGGTACATCCTTCCGGTAAATGCGATTTTGCTGATTGAAGAAGGTGATACGGTTAATGCCGGTGATGTGGTTGCCAAACTTCCCCGTGCCACAACCAAAACCAAGGATATTACCGGTGGTTTGCCCCGTGTCGCCGAGCTTTTTGAAGTTCGGAGGCCAAAGGAGGCAGCTGTTTTAAGTGAAATCGATGGCTATGTGTCTATCTCCAAAGGAACTAAAAAAGGTAAGCAGAAAGTCACCGTGACACCTGTGGATGTGGGCGAAAAACGGGAATACTTTATTCCTCGGGGTAAACATATTAATGTTTATGAAGGTGATTATATCCGGGCGGGTGAACCTTTGATCGGAGGTTCCGCCAATCCCCAGGACATCTTAAATATCAAAGGCGAAGTGGCTTTGGCCAAATATCTTGTCGATGAGGTGCAGGAGGTATACAGGCTTCAGGGCGTAAGAATTAACGATAAGCATATCGAGGTGATCGTAAGGCAGATGATGCGTCGTGTGAAAATTCTTGATGTTGGGGATTCCGAATTTATTGTTGAAGAGCAGGTGGATAAAATCAGATTCGAACAGACAAATCGCGATGTGATTGAAATGGGCGGTAAACCAGCGGTAGCTGAACCGTTGATTCTCGGAATTACTAAGGCCTCTTTGAGCACGGATTCTTTTATTTCTGCGGCATCTTTTCAGGAAACAACGAAGGTACTGACAGATGCGGCTATTTCCGGATCTGAAGATCGTCTTCGTGGATTAAAGGAAAATGTGATCATGGGAAGGCTTGTCCCTGCCGGAACTGGGCTGATGGAATATATGGAATATAATCTGGGAAATGAACAGACTTAAAATGGATCCTAAACATAAAAATGCTTGACATTCAAAATTATTAGGTATAACTAATAACACTTTGTCGAATCTGGACATTTGGGTTTATATCCAATTATAATTAAGAGGAAATAATGCCGACAATAAATCAATTAGTAAGAAAAGGCAGAAAGCAGGTAAAAAAGAAGGCTACGACACCTGCATTAAAAGGCGCTCCTCAGAAAAGAGGGGTTTGTACCCGAGTTTATACTTCTACACCGAAAAAACCTAATTCAGCTCTGAGAAAAGTTGCCAGGGTTCGGTTAACGACCGGTGTTGAGGTCACTGCCTATATTCCGGGTATCGGTCATAACCTGCAAGAGCATTCGGTTGTTTTGGTGCGTGGTGGTCGAGTTAAGGACCTTCCGGGTGTAAGATACCATATCGTCCGGGGAACCTTAGATACCCTGGGTGTTGCCGATAGAAAGCAGGGAAGATCGAAATACGGTGCTAAAAGACCAAAATAATCGGCCATGTTGCTTTTTTTAGTGTAAGGTTAATTTTATTTTATTGAATCATGGATTGACAAATAAAAAATGCTGACGGTGTGAGTGATGCCAAGACGAAGAGAAGTGCCGGAGCGACCCATTATTCCGGATGGTCAATATAGTAACAAGCTGATATCAAAATTCATAAACTGTCTCATGCGGGATGGAAAAAAGAGTACTGCGCAGTCCCTTTTGTATGATGCTTTTAGTCTTATTGAAAAGAAAGCTAAGGAAAATCCGGTAAAAATTTTTGAGCAGGCTGTTGATAATGTGAGGCCGATCATAGAGGTTAAGTCCCGGCGGGTTGGGGGCTCTACATACCAGGTGCCCACGGAAATTCGGCCATCCCGAAGAACAGCCTTGGCTATTCGATGGATTATCGGGTATACCCGAAACAGGTCGGAAAAAGGTATGTCACAGAAATTGGCCGGTGAGCTTCTGGATGCTTCAGGTAACAGAGGTGCTTCGGTTAAGAAAAAAGAAGATACGCATAAGATGGCAGAGGCAAATAAAGCGTTTGCCCATTTCCGTTGGTAATTGGGATAACCAGTATAAATTAATTTTGAAAGATTCAGGGCAAAGAAAGCCGAAAAAACCTCGGTAAATTTCGGCTAAAGGATTTGCCTGTTTTTTTGAAGGGGAGGAATATAAGATGGCGAAGCAGAAGTTTGAGCGAACCAAGCCGCATGTCAACGTGGGAACGATCGGGCATATAGACCACGGAAAGACCACACTGACAGCTGCCATCACCAAGCACATGGCTTCCAAGGGAATGGCCAGCTATGTGCCCTTTGACCAGATTGATAAGGCACCTGAAGAAAAAGAGCGAGGGATAACCATTGCAACAGCGCATGTGGAATATGAGACGTCGAATCGACACTATGCCCATGTGGATTGTCCTGGTCATGCGGACTATATTAAAAACATGATTACCGGGGCGGCGCAAATGGATGGAGCAATTTTGGTGGTGGGAGCCGATGACGGTCCCATGCCCCAGACCCGTGAGCACATACTTCTGGCTCGGCAGGTAGGAGTGCCCAAGATTGTGGTGTTTTTGAACAAATGCGATATGGTTGATGATGAAGAGCTTATCGAGCTGGTGGAATTGGAGCTTCGTGAACTTCTGGACAAATATGAATTTCCGGGAGATGATACTCCGATAATCCGGGGAAGCGCATTAAAGGCATTGGAAAGTGATGATCCGAAAAGCGAAGAGACCAAATGTATTGACGAATTAATGGATGCCATAGATTCATATATTCCGGAGCCGCAGCGTGATATTGACAAGCCTTTTTTGATGCCGATCGAAGATGTTTTCAGTATTTCCGGTCGTGGTACGGTTGTGACAGGTCGGGTGGAACGAGGAATAATTCATGTGGGAGACGCAGTGGAGATAGTTGGGATACGACCGACCCAAAAGACGGTATGTACTGGAGTAGAAATGTTTAGAAAGCTTTTGGATGAAGGGCGAGCCGGAGACAACATAGGGGTATTGTTGCGGGGGACCAAGCGTGAAGATGTAGAGCGAGGTCAGGTAGTGGCGGTACCAGGGAGCATAAATCCTCATACGAAATTTAAGGCCGAGGTTTATGTGTTAAGCAAGGAGGAAGGTGGTCGTCATACGCCATTTTTTACGGGATATCGTCCGCAGTTTTATTTCAGGACCACGGATGTGACGGGGGTAGTGAGTTTGCCCGAAGGTGTAGAAATGGTAATGCCTGGAGACAATGTATCAATTGAGGCGGACCTGATCACTCCCATTGCGATGGAAAAAGAGGTGCGCTTTGCTGTTCGGGAGGGTGGCAGAACCGTTGGCGCAGGCGTCGTCGCTGAAATTATCGAATAATAAGGAAAATGATAAGGCATGATGAATTCGAAAATAAGGATAAGATTAAAGGCATACGACCATAAGCTCCTTGACCAATCCGCGGCTGATATTCTTGATACAGCTAGAAAAACCGGAGCCAAGGTTGTGGGTCCGATTCCCTTGCCCACAAAAATTAACAAATACACAGTCTTAAAATCGCCTCATGTCGACAAAAAATCGAGAGAGCAGTTTGAGATTCGAACCCATAAACGCCTTTTGGATATCCTGGAGCCAACGCAGCAAACAGTGGATGCGCTAATGAAACTGGATCTTTCTCCGGGTGTGGATGTTGAGATAAAACTGTAATACGGAAAGCGTTAGAAATCATGAGTAAAGGATTGATAGGAAAAAAGATAGGGATGACCTCCCTTTTTATGCCTGATGGCACCCATATACCGGTCACTGTTCTTGAGGTTGGACCGTGTACGGTCACCCAGATTAAAACCGTTGCTACTGATGGGTACGATTCACTTCAGTTAGGTTTTGGAAACAGAAGACCTAGCCGGGTAAACAAACCCTCTAAGGGGCACATGAAAAAGGCCGGAGACAAACTTTTCTCGAAACTTCGTGAATTCCCTGTGGACAACCCGGAAAATTTCAATTTGGGACAAGAATTAAGTGTTGGGATGTTCGATGTTGGTGAAGCAGTGATGGTTACCGGGACCTCCAAAGGAAGAGGTTTCCAGGGAGTTGTTAAACGTCATGGGTTTCATGGTGGTAAAGATTCCCATGGATGCACAAGCCATCGGGTTCCTGGTTCCATTGGAACAAGTGCCTGGCCATCCCGGGTGAGTAAGGGAAAAAAAATGCCCGGGCAATATGGTGTTGACCGCCATACGATCAAAAATCTTAAAATTGTCGATATCAGGCCGGAGCAAAACCTTTTACTCGTAAAAGGCGCAATTCCGGGTCCATCATCGGGAATGGTCCTGATTAAAAAACTCAAAGAGCGATAAAGGGAAAATCCTTTTAACAGAATACGGGTTTGTCTCATAGGTGTTTACAACCCGTAACTTTTTTAAGTGGAAGAGGAATATTATGGCTGTGGTAGAGGTTATCAATACTGCGGGAGAAAAAGTGTCCGAAATTGAGCTTTCGGATGATATATTCAGTGTCCCGATAAAAAAAGACGTGCTGCATGAGGTCGTTAAAATGCAGCTGGCTAATCGTCGTACAGCAACGGCTAAAGTTAAGCACCGCGGTGATGTAAAAGGAAGCACACGAAAGCTTTTTCGCCAAAAGGGAACGGGTCGTGCCAGACGAGGAGACGTAAAATCACCTCTTTTAAAAGGAGGAGGAGTTATATTCGGCCCTGATGGCAGAAAATATGCATATAAACCGCCTAAAAAAGTCAGACGGTTGGCACTCAAAATGGCTTTGAGCAGCAAGCTTCAGCAGAATGCATTAAAGGTAATAAATGATTTCGAACTTGATGAGATCAAAACCCGCAAGTTCACAAATATCATGAATGCCCTGGACCTTAATAAAGCGCTGATTATTACCGATAAAGATAACCGAAACTTGGAACTTTCTTCCAGAAATGTGCCCGAAGTTAAGGTGATGCGAACAGAAGGGCTGAATGTATACGATATTCTCAAGTACGATTATCTTGTGTTAGTGCAGGGCTCCTTGGAGGGAATTGAAGGGAGGCTCTTGAGATGATAAATTATTACGATATGATCATAAGACCGGTGGTTACTGAAAAAACGACGGAACAAAAAGAAAGCGATAACCAGATCACTTTTGAAGTTAATCCCAAAACGAACCGGATCGAGGTCAAAAGAGCAATCGAGAATATATTCAATGTCAAGGTAGATACTGTTCGCACCATGAATATCAAAGGCAAGGTGAAACGTCGTGGACGGGTTATTGGAAAGCGTAAAAACTGGAAAAAGGCCATCGTTACCCTGATGCCTGGCCAACGAATTGATTTCTTTGATGGAGTTTAAGCAGGGGGTAAAATAAAATGGCTGTTAAAAAAGTAAAACCAACGTCTCCGGGAAGACGATTTCAAGTATACGCAAGGTTTGATGAGCTAACTGATAAAAAACCTGAAAAAGGGCTTCTTCAGCCGCTGAGTAAGTCTGGTGGTAGAAACGTAAACGGGCGAATTACCTGCTGGAAACGGGGTGGTGGACACAGACGTCACTATAGGATAATCGATTTTAAGCGTGATAAGGTAAATATTCCGGCAAAAGTTGCAGCTATTGAATACGATCCTAATAGAAGTGCCCGGATAGCACTCTTGCATTATGTTGACGGTGAAAAACGCTACATTATCGCACCGGCCAAAATGGCAATCGGAGATCAAATCATGGCCGGCGATAAGGCAGATATCAAACCTGGAAACGCATTACCCTTGAGCAATATTCCACTTGGGACGCAAATTCACAATATTGAATTGCGCCTTGGAAAGGGAGGACAGATTGTCCGCAGTGCCGGAGCTTATGCACAGTTGATGGCAAAAGAAGATCGCTACGCATTGATTAAGCTTCCTTCGGGAGAGGTTAGAAGGGTATTGGCTAGATGTATGGCGACTGTCGGCCAGGTGGGAAATGCCGAACATGAAGGTGTGGTTTTGGGCAAAGCCGGTCGCAAGCGATGGCTCGGCAAACGTCCAAGAGTTAGAGCGGTGGCCATGAACCCGGTTGATCATCCCATGGGGGGTGGAGAGGGAAGATCATCAGGAGGAAGACATCCTTGTTCGCCATGGGGTAAACCCACCAAAGGGTATCGAACAAGAAAAAAGAAAAATAATAACTTTATAGTTAAAAGACGCACTAAGTAAAGATCAGGTGATTGTGGGCTTGCTGATTTTCGCCGGATGAATGGAAAAGCTAAGGTGAAATACAGGCCGATTCATAAACAGGAGATATTATGCCAAGGTCGTTAAAAAAAGGTCCCTTTATTGATCTAAAGCTCGAAGAAAAAGTGTTGACAGCTCAGGAGAGTCGGAGCAATAAGGTCATTAAAACGTGGTCCCGGCGCTCTACGATTGTTCCCGAAATGGTTGGCTTGACGCTTGCCGTTCACAATGGAAAAAAGTTTGTACCGGTTTTTGTCACTGAAAATATGGTCGGTCATAAGTTAGGCGAATTTTCACCTACCCGGACATTTTACGGCCATGCCGGAGATAAAAAGTCAAAACTTAAAAAGTAAATTTACCGAAAAAGGGAAATGATGTCATGGAGGTCAGAGCGGTAGCCAAATATGTTCGTACGTCCCCGCAGAAAGTCAGAAAAATTATCGGGACTGTTAAAGGCAAACCGGTAGAAGATGCCTTGAATAAATTGAAGTTTATGCCACAGAAGGCCGCAGGCATATTGGAAAAGGTGGTTCGTTCAGCTGTAGCCAATGCAGAGGAAAAAGAAAATATGGATGTGGACCGGTTGGTTATTCACAATGTGTATGCCGATCAGGGACCTTCCATGAAGCGATGGAGACCTAGAGCTAGAGGACGGGCAACAAGGATACTGAAAAGATCCGCACATATAACGGTTATTTTGGCTGAAGAGTCGTTGTAAACAAAAAAGGAGGATGAAAGCTTGGGCCAGAAAGTCAATCCCATTGGACTAAGGTTGGGTATCGTCAAAACTTGGGAGTCCCGCTGGTATTCGGATAAGAAATATTCCGAATATATTTTAGAGGATCATAAGATTCGGAAATTCATTAAGAAAAAACTTAATCATGCAGGAATATCCAAGATTGAAATCGAACGATCAGCCAAGCGAATCCGGCTTCGAATTTTTACAGCCAGGCCTGGAATAGTCATCGGAAAAAAAGGATCGGAAATCGAACTGCTCAAAAAAGAGCTTGAAAAGTGGGTTTCTCAGGAAGTGTCTATTGACATCCAAGAGGTAAGAAAGCCTGAAATTGATGCTCAGCTGGTTGCAGAGAATGTAGCACTTCAAATTGAGCGTCGGGTAGCTTTCCGGCGGGCTATGAAAAGAGGCGTTTCATCGGCAATGAGGTTTGGCGCATTGGGTGTAAAAATCATTTGCGCAGGTCGCCTTGGAGGCGCAGAAATGGCCAGAACGGAGTGGTATCGTGAAGGACGTGTTCCTCTTCATACCTTGAGAGCAGATATTGACTACGGATTTATCGAAGCCAAAACAACGTACGGAATAATCGGAGTGAAAGTTTTTGTATTTCACGGCGAGATATTAAAAAATGATCAAGTTGAAGTTGGAGCCAGATAAGGTCTCGAAAACTCGAAATTAATAACAGGAGATAAAGGACATGCTGAGTCCAAAGAAAGTTAAGTTCCGCAAACAGCAGAGAGGCCGAATGAAGGGTACTGCCATGAGGGGATCGTCGTTGAATTTTGGCGAGTACGGTCTTCAAGTTCTCGAATGCGGATATATCACGGCTAAACAAATTGAGGCAGCCCGTATTGCCATGACGCGGCATGTTAAAAGGGGAGGGAAAATGTGGATTAGAATTTTTCCCGACAAGCCTGTTACCAAGAAACCTGCTGAAGTTCGAATGGGTAAGGGAAAAGGTGCTCCTGAAGCCTGGGTGGCAAAGGTTCTTCCGGGAAGAATTTTATATGAAATGGAGGGTGTGCCCAGAGATCTTGCTAAGGAGGCGCTTCGGTTGGCTTCTCACAAGTTGCCGCTTAAAACGAAATTTGTTGAGAGGAGCGAATTGATATGAAAGCGAATGAAATGCGGGAACTCAGCCCGGATGAACTGGAACGTAAATTGTTGGATCTAAAACAGGAAATGTTTAATCTGCGATTTCGGCATGCGAGCGGCCAGCTTGAAAATCCCAGAAAGCTCGGGCAAACACGTAAAACAATCGCTCGTGCTCAAACGATCCTTAGGCAAACTCAGTTAAAAGGGAAAAAAGAATAGATTGCCATGAAAAAACGAGGAATGAAAAGGCAGATGATAGGGAGTGTTGTCAGCGACAAGATGGATAAAACAATTGTTGTCTTGGTGGAACGTTTGGTTAAGCATCGGCTTTATCACAAATACATTAAAAGGCGTTCAAATTTCGCAGCTCATGATGAGAACAACGTGTGTGGGATTGGCGATCGGGTGCTGATTACAGAATCAAGACCGCTAAGCAAAACCAAGCGCTGGCGTGTCAGCCAAATATTACAAAAAGCTGTTTAAAGCTATCTGATGGATAGAGGAAAAAGGCGATGATTCAGACAGAGACAAGATTGACGGCGGCGGATAATTCGGGAGCCAAAGTATTATATTGCATTAAAGTCTTAGGGGGCTCAAAGAGACGGTATGCAAGTATTGGTGATATTATCGTGGTCTCTATCAAGGAGGCTATTCCTAATGCCAAAGTCAAAAAGGGTCAGGTCATGAAAGCTGTGGTGGTTAGGACTAAAAAGGAAATTAAACGGCCTGACGGTTCTTATATTCGATTCGATGATAACTCGGCGGTTTTAATTACTGCGAATAAAGAACCTGTTGGAACGCGTATTTTCGGGCCTGTTGCCAGGGAATTGCGAGCCAAGCGATTTATGAAAATTATATCCCTGGCCCCCGAAGTTTTGTAGGGTCTTTCCGGAGAAGCGGACTATGAAAAGTACAATTAAAAATACATGTTGCCATATCAAGAAAGATGACAAGGTAAAGGTCATCGCCGGCAAGGATAAAGGCAAAATCGGAAAAGTTTTGAAGGTGATTAGCAAAAAAAACCGTGTGCTGGTTGAAAATGTTAACATCATCAAACGTCATTCGAGGCCGTCGGCAAAGAACCGGCAGGGAGGAATTGTCGAAGGTGAGGCACCTCTTCACTGGTCCAACTTGATGTTGATCTGTAATAAGTGTTTAACCCCAAGTCGCATTCAGATGCAACGATTAGAGGATGGCAAAAAGGTGCGTACGTGTCAAAAGTGTAAAGAGATCGTCGACGCCTGATACGCCTTTAGAGTAATTGCCGGAGGAAAATGATGTCAGATATTAAAAATATTTATGAAGAGCAAGTGATTCCAAAGTTAACGGAAACCTTCAGTTATAAGAATGTGATGGAGGTTCCAAAGCTTAAAAAGATTGTATTGAACATGGGACTAGGGGAGGCCATTCAAAACATTAAGGTTCTTGATGCTGCAGCGGAAGAACTTAAGATGATTGCCGGTCAGAAACCCGTAATCACTCGTGCCAAGAAATCGATAGCAGCCTTCAAACTAAGAGCGGGTATGCCTATTGGTTGTATGGTCACACTCAGACGGCAGAGGATGTACGATTTCCTGCAAAAGCTTATCAATATTGCTCTTCCGCGAGTCCGAGATTTTAGAGGCATTTCCGGTAAAGCAATGGATGGGTTTGGAAACTACTCGTTGGGTATAAAAGAGCATATCATTTTTCCCGAAATCGAATATGACAAAATCGATCAGATAAAAGGATTAAACATCACGATTGTGACATCTGCTAAAAACGATCGTGAGGGAAAAGAATTGCTCAGGCTAATGGGTATGCCCTTCAGGAATTAGGAACTATAAGGAGGAAGTTGTGGCTAAAACAGCCCTGATTGAAAAATCCATGAAAAAGCCAAAGTTCATGGTACGTGCCTATAACAGGTGCCCTATGTGCGGAAGACCTAGAGCATTTATGAGAAAGTTTGGGATTTGCCGGATTTGTTTCAGGAATCTAGCCTCGGAGGGCAAGCTTCCAGGTGTAGTTAAATCAAGTTGGTAACTGATTTTAAAACCGATAATCGATTACGGAGTAAGCAATGACTTTGAGCGATCCGATTGCGGATATGTTGAACCGAGTCCGGAATGCCGGTAAGGCTAAGTTTAATAGTTTGGACATTCCCGGATCAAAAATTAAAACTGAAATTGCCAAGGTGCTAAAGCGCGAAGGCTATATCAGAAATTACAAATTTATAAAGGACAACAAACAGGGGATTTTGCGAATCTATCTGAAGTATGACCGGAACCAGAAAAGTGCCATTTACTTTCTGAAACGGGTCAGCAAGCCCAGCCGCCGGGTATATGTGAAAAGCGAAGATGTCCAGCCGATATTTAACGGAACGGGGATCTCGATTATTTCAACATCCCGGGGGATTATGACCGATAAAGAGGCCAGGGCGTCAAAAGTCGGAGGCGAGATTCTCTGCAATATCTGGTAAATTCAAGGAGTAATCCATGTCTCGAATAGGGAAAAAACCGATTCCGATCCCGGATAAAACAAATGTTGACTTTAAGGATCAAACGATCACGGTAAAAGGAGAAAAAGGCTCCTTGACCAGAAGTATACATCCGGATGTGGAATTGAATATCGAAAAAAGTGTGATTTCAGTAATACCTAAAAACGACAATCGACAGGGACGTGCTATTCAGGGATTGGTCAGAAGTCTTGTGGCAAATATGGTCACTGGCGTGAGCAATGGATTTGAAAGGGTATTAGAAATCAATGGTATCGGTTATCGGGCTGATTTAAAAGGGGAACAAATCGTTTTTAATCTCGGTTATTCGCATCCGATAGAATTTTCGCTTCCAAATGGAATCAGCGCTACCATCGATAAAAACAATGTAATTCGGCTCAATGGTATTGATAAAGAACTGTTAGGGCATACTGCGGCATTTATCAGAAACCTTCGCCCTCCGGAGCCTTATAAGGGTAAAGGGGTCAAGTATGCTGAAGAACATATTGTGAGAAAAGCTGGAAAGTCCGGAGCCAAATAGATAAATTTATCGGGACCTAAGTGTCAAAAGGGGAAAAGATATGGGGGCTGCAAAATCAAAAAAACAGGCTCGAATGAGAAGAAAAATGCGAATCCGTAAAAAAATTGACGGAACAACGGAACGTCCCAGGCTAAGTGTCTATCGCAGCTTGAAAAATATTTCCGTTCAGATCATCGATGATTTTACCGGTTTTACACTGGTATCTGCATCAAGCTTGGAAAAGGTTGCCAATGAACAGCCTAAGTTTGAAAATAAGGTAGAAATGGCAAAATATATTGGCAAAATAGTGGGAGAGCGGGCAATAAATAAAGGAATCACAAAGGTAGTGTTTGACCGGAACGGATTCTTGTATCATGGACGGGTCAAGGCGGTTTCTGACGGTGCCCGTGAAGCCGGCCTTGTTTTTTAATTCCAAAAAAACCCGGGTGATGTTCCATGCGGGCGGACGAAGGAGGCGTATCCTTGTTTAAGCATGACACAGAAGAAAATCAATTTATAGACAAGGTTGTTCATATCAGCCGTGTGGCAAAAGTTGTTAAAGGTGGCCGCAGGTTCAGTTTTAGTGCAATTGTTGTAGTAGGCGATGGTGACGGTGGTGTGGGATGTGGTTTAGGGAAAGCCGGAGAAGTTCCTGAAGCCATACGTAAAGGCGTTGAAAACGCCAAAAAGAATATGATAAAGATCCCCTTGGTTGAGGGTACCATTCCTTTTGAAAGTTTAGGGAAATTCGGCGCAGGAAAAGTACTGTTAAAACCTGCTGCAGAAGGTACAGGGGTGATTGCCGGCGGTCCGGTGCGCGCTGTTGTTGAAGCAGCTGGTATTCAGAACATTTTGACCAAATGTCTTGGAACCAACAATCCTCACAATGTCGTTAAAGCGGCAATCGACGGGCTCAATAGGCTTCAGAGTCGGGATAGTGTAGCGGCTCGTCGCGGCAAACAAGCAGAAGATCTTTAATCCGGGGGACAGGAAAATGACTCAGAAATTGAAAGTTACCCTAGTTAAAAGTATGATTGGAAGACCCGAAAAACACCGAAAAGTATTGCGGGGAATGGGGCTGAACAAGATCGGGAAATCGGTTGTTCTCGAAGATACACCCTCCAATCGGGGTATGATCAACAAAATTTCACATTTGGTCGCAGCTGAGGAGAATACCAATGAAGTTGCATGAATTGGGGCCGGCTGATGGTTCCAAAAAGAATAAAAAACGAGTCGGCCGCGGAAATGGTTCCGGAAGCGGGAAAACTGCCGGAAAAGGTCACAAAGGACAAAACAGTCGTTCCGGCGGAGGCGTACGCCCAGGGTTTGAAGGTGGGCAAATGCCTATTCATCGTCGTCTTCCAAAACGCGGTTTTACCAATATCTTTAAAAAGAATGTTGCAATTATTAATATCCGTGACCTGGAAAGATTTGAAAGCGGAAGCGTTGTTGATGAAACTTTGCTGATTCAAAAAGGGCTGATAAAAGGCAAGCGGGATTCTGTCAAACTCTTAGGCAAAGGGGATATTTTACACCCGCTGGTAATCAAGGTCAACAGTGTGAGCAGCGGTGCCCGGGAAAAAATCGAAGCTGCCGGCGGAACAGTAGAGGTTGTGTAGATGATAACCGGCGGCTTTCAAAACATTTTTAAGATTCCGGAACTTAAAAAGCGAATATTATATACGCTGGCCCTTTTGATAGTCTATCGGATTGGTGTCCATGTACCAACACCGGGAATCGATAGTCAAGCCTTAGCCGATTTTTTTGCAAGAGCTCAGGGAACTCTCCTTGGGTTATTTGATATGTTTTCAGGAGGAGCTCTTGAGAGGCTTTCGGTGTTTGCGTTAGGCATTATGCCATATATTAGTGCGTCGATTATCCTTCAGTTGTTAACGGTAGTTGTTCCTCATCTTGAGAGACTTAAGAAAGAGGGTGAACAGGGCCGCAAAAAAATAACCCAATATACTCGTTATGGTACAATTGTTCTAAGTATCATACAGGGATTTGGAATTAGCATCGGGCTGGAAAATATGAGCGCACCCGGCGGTGCCCCCATCGTGATATATCCTGGATGGGGGTTCCGGGTCATGACTGTTATTACCCTGACAGCCGGAACGGCATTTATCATGTGGCTGGGTGAGCAGATTACGGAAAGGGGTATCGGCAACGGAATTTCTTTGATTATTTTTGCCGGAATTGTCGCGGGTCTTCCGACAGCAACCGCCAACACATTCAGATTAGTATCCACTGGTGAAATGGGTATATTTCTGATGTTAATCCTGGTAATATTTATGATTGGGGTTGTTGGTGTTATTATTTTTATGGAAACGGCTCAACGAAGAATCCCAATTCAATATGCGAAAAGAGTCGTCGGTAGACGGGTATATGGCGGCCAGAGTACCCATTTGCCTTTAAAAATCAATACAGCAGGGGTGATTCCACCTATTTTTGCATCATCGATCATGATGTTTCCGGCAACCCTTGAAAGCCTTTTTCATGTGGAATGGATAAAAAATATTGTCGCAGCTATTCGACCTGGAAATCCCGTTTATGAGCTGGCTTATGTAGCACTGATATTTTTCTTCTGCTATTTTTATACTGCTGTAACGTTTAACCCGGTAGATGTCGCAGATAATTTAAAAAAACATGGTGGTTACATTCCTGGTATAAGGCCGGGAAAAAGAACTGCAGACTATATAGACAGGGTATTGACGCGAATTACCCTCGGCGGTGCTTTTTATATTTCAACGGTTTGTGTGTTGCCATCTATTTTAATCACCAAATTCAATGTGCCATTTTATTTTGGTGGAACGGCACTGTTGATAGTTGTAGGAGTGGCACTTGATACTGTGGCACAGATGGAAACTCACATGCTGTCACGCCACTACGAAGGATTTCTGAAAAAAGGTGCCATTCGAGGCAGGCGTTAAATGTTTTTTTTAAAGTCTCGGCAAATTGCAAGAGGTTAGAAATTATATGCAGAAAGAAGAAGCAATTAAAGTAACAGGAACGGTGACTGAAACGCTTCCCAATGCAATGTTCAGGGTGGAATTGGAAAATAAGCACCAGGTATTGGCTCATATATCTGGAAAAATGAGAATGCATTTTATCAAAATATTGCCTGGTGATACTGTCACAGTGGAGCTTTCACCCTATGATTTAACTCGTGGGAGAATTGTATACAGGGCCAAATAAGGAAACACAAAAAGCCGAGAAATGAAATGCTGATGGAAGCACCGAAGGAAATTTGCAAAGTTTGTTTGGACAGACGGTTTATGGTATTTTAGCGGCTTTTGGAATCAAGGAGTGATAAAATGAAAGTCAGGGCATCCGTGAAAAAGATTTGCAGCAAATGTAAACTCGTCCGACGAAAAGGTGTTTTACGAGTTATCTGTGTAAACAAACGTCATAAACAGCGGCAAGGTTAAAATAATAAGGAGGACAAAGCTTTGGCTAGAATTGCTGGCGTCGATTTACCCAAACAAAAAAGGGTTGATATTGGCCTAACATACATTTATGGAATCGGACGATCGACTTCGAGCCGCATTCTGAATGAATTGAATATTAATCCTGGCATTAAGATGGACGATTTAACAGCCGAACAAATCGCCGATATTCGAAAGGAAATTGATACTCACTTAAAAGTGGAGGGAGAGCTTCGTACCGAAATTTCTATGAATATCAAACGATTGATGGATTTAGGGTGTTACCGGGGTCTCAGACATCGGAGAGGACTGCCGGTGCGCGGACAACGAACAAGCACCAATGCCAGGACACGCAAAGGACCTAGAAGAGCCGCTGTTAAGAAAAAAGGCGCTGCTACTAAAAAGAAATAAATTTAACCAAAAACAGGAACACAATTTATGCCCAGGAGAACCCGAACCAAAAAGAAGGAAAAGAAAAATATTCCAAACGGTGTCGTTCATATCCGGTCTACGTTCAATAATACGATCATTACCATCACCGACCCTGGCGGAAATACTCTTGCATGGTCTAGTTCAGGGGTGCAGGGATTCAAAGGATCACGTAAAAGTACTCCTTTTGCTGCACAACTGGCAGCCGAGGATGCAGTTAAAAAGGCTTCAGAACACGGTATGAGAAATGTGGAAGTCTACGTGAAAGGCCCGGGTGCCGGCAGAGAGTCGGCATTGAGGGCGCTTCAGGCAGCGGGGTTTAATGTGGTGATGATCAAAGATGTCACCCCGATTCCGCACAATGGATGTAGACCCCCGAAAAGGCGCAGAGTGTAAGCAAAGAGATATGATGTAATAAGCATATCCATTTTATAGCAAATAAAAAGTCTATTCAAGGAGGCGAGACTTGTCAAGATATACTGGTTCGGTCTGCCGGATTTGCAGGCGCGAGAATTTAAAATTATTTCTTAAAGGCGATCGTTGCTATTCTGATAAATGTGCATTCGACCGAAGGGGATACCCACCTGGTCAACATGGGCAGCGTCGACGCGGTAAACTATCGGATTACGGCATTCAGTTGCGTGAGAAGCAAAAGGTTAAACGGATGTATGGCCTGTCCGAAAAGCAATTTCGAAATTTCTTTGAAAATGCTGATCGGGGTAAAGGAATTACCGGTATAAGACTGTTGGCCGCGCTTGAAACACGTTTAGACAATACCGTGTATCGACTTGGGTTTACAAATTCACGAACCCAGGGAAGACATTTTGTGCTTCACAAGCATTTTTCAGTCAATGGTCACTACGTCAATATTCCATCATTTTTGGTTAAACTAGGCGATATTATTGAAGTCCGGGAAAAAAGCCGTGAGATTCAAGCCATCAAAGATAGTATGGGTGCTGTTGTTCGTAGGGGAATTCCTCAATGGCTGGAACTGGATAAGGATAATATGAAAGGGGTGGTAAAGGCGCTTCCGGTTCGTGAAGACATCACCATGCCGATTCAGGAACAGCTCATTGTTGAGCTATATTCCAAATAGCGTTAGTGGTTTTGCCGCATATACGTTTTTAATTTCAGCGACATATCTTTTGATACTGATATTGCAGTAATATTTCTGATAATCTACTAAAGTTGGAAGTTTAATGCTTTAAAAGACGATAAAGCATATGGCGCGAAAAATATCGAATATCTCGGAGATATTAATATGTCATCAAGTGATCTGATGTACATTAATTGGAAAAATATGATAAGGCCGGAAAAGGTTCAAGTCAGCAGTAAACGAAACTACGGTAAATTTGTCTGTGAACCGTTAGAAAGAGGTTTCGGCTTAACCATCGGCAATTCATTAAGGCGGATCATTCTTTCTTCTTTATACGGGGCGGCAATTACATCGGTGAAATTTGAGACCGTGATGCACGAATTTAGTGTAATTCCCGGTGTTCTCGAAGATGTATCTGAAATTATATTTAACTTAAAGGAAGTAAGGTTAAAAACAACTGATATGGAACCGCGGATGGTCCATATTGATGTAAAAAAAGAAGGTGAAGTAACAGCCGGAGATTTCAACAGCAATGACGGAAAAGTTGAGGTTTTGAATCCTGAACAATACATTGCGACTCTTTCCAGAAATAGTGTACTGAAAATGAGTATGAATGTAAAGGTTGGAAAGGGATACGCTCTTGCTGAATCAAACAAAGATGAAGAAGACCCCATTGGTACCATTCCAATAGATGCGGTCTTTTCGCCGATCAAGAGAGTCAGTTATGTGGTTGGAAATGCTCGTGTTGGTCAGGATACCGACTATGATAAACTAACTTTGGAGGTTTGGACTGACGGTAGCATTACCCCGGAGGATGCTGTAGCATATGCCGCAAAGATTATGAAAGAGCAAATGACTATCTTTGTCAATTTTGATGAAGATGTTGAGCCGGAGCCTGAACTGAAGAGAGAAAGACCTGAAAAGCCCAGATACAATGAAAATCTTTACCGAAGCGTAGACGAACTCGAGCTTTCTGTCAGAAGTGCCAATTGTTTAAAAAATGCCGATATACACAAAATATGGCAACTGGTTCAAAAAACGGAAGCTGAGATGCTTAAAACGAAAAACTTTGGCCGGAAATCACTAAATGAAATTAAGGAAGTGCTGGTCGAGATGGATCTTTCCTTAGGAATGAAGCTGGAAGGTTTTATGCCAAAAGAGGAAGATTTGGAGCAAGGAGAATAGTCGTTGCCATGAGACATCGAAAAGCGGGAGTAAAACTAAACCGAACTAGTAGTCACCGGAAGGCCATGTTTAGAAATATGGTGACTTCATTACTAAAACACGAAAAGATTCAAACCACTGATACCAAAGCCAAGGCACTAAGAGCATGGGTGGATCACATTATAACCCTGGCAAAAAGAGGTGATCTTCACGCAAGGCGTCAAGCTCTTGCCATCGTCAGAGAAAAGAATGTGGTCCATAAATTGTTTGCCGAAGCTACTGAAAAGTATGGGGGAAGAGACGGGGGGTATACCCGCATTATAAAGATCGGCAGGCGACCAGGTGATGCCGCTCCGGTGTCGATGATGGAGTTGATTACTTCAGAAGACAGCTCTGCGAAAAAAGGAATTAAGAAAAAAGAGACGCCTGTTATTGCACCGAAAATTGCCGGTAAAGAAAAAGAAACTGAGGCCGGCGAAATGCCTGCGGTTGCCGGTGTGCCTGCGGCAGATGATAAAACCGTCGAAAAAGTCGAAGCTTCCCCAGGCGAAACAGTTGTGGAAGATGCGGGTGTTGAAATAGCTGCACCCGTGCAGGAAGAACATTCTGGAGATATTGTTTCCGAGACCAAAGCAATTGAAGAAGAAACCGGAGAAATACAGCAGGAACCAGATAAAAATTTGGCTGATGATAAGAATCAGGAAGAAAAAAAATAGCCATCATATAAAAAAGGTAAAATAGCCCTGTGCATACCGGCAAGGGCTATTTTATTTTATTAATGACCTCATGACAGGCACTTAAAGAGTATTCACACATTTCGTTATTAATTCAGGAATTCAGCAACTGATGCCAATAAAAAGTTCACAGGGCATCGATGTACTTCTCCTGCAGCCCCCGATTCGGGATTATTACCTTACTGCCAAGAGAACCATCCCCTACGGATTGATTTCTATAGCAGCTTCTTTAATTCAGAACGGTTTTACCGTTCAGGTTTTTGATTCCCTTGCCACAGCAAAAGCACGAAACGAAAACCAACCTCCTGAGCTTTCCTATTTAACTGAATTTTACGGAAAACCAGATTGCTCACCCTTTTGCCTTTTTCAGCAGTTTCAATATTTTGGCTATCATTTTGAACATATCGCAAAGGTTGTCAACGAAACAAAGGCACGTGTTGTAGGAATATCTTCCCTTTTTACCGCATATAGTAAAGAAGCCCTGGAGGTCGCACATATAGTAAAAAAAGAACTTCCTGAATGTGTTATTGTTCTTGGCGGGCATCATCCAACAGTAATGCCTGAAAAAGTCATGAAATGTAAACATGTGGATTATATAATACGTGGTGAAGGGGAATTGGCGTTTCCGGTTTTTCTGAGAGCTCTAAAGAAAAATGAGAACCTGGAAAAGGTACCTGGGATTGTTTTCAGAAAAAATGACGGAACGCTTTTTATTAATTCTCCGGCCATTGTGGAGGATCCCGATCAGTTCCCGATTCCCGCCCTGGATATGGTGAAATCAACCTATTACCAAAGAGGCAAAAAACCAGCCATAGCTGTCGTATGCAGCAGAGGATGCCCGTTGAAGTGCACCTATTGCTGTCTTGCCAATTCTCCAATTACATATCGCAGAAGAAAAGTATCTTCAGTGCTTGATGAAATCGACATTGCTCTCAAAAAACAAAAAAAGGGACTAATTGATTTTGAAGATGAAAATATTTCTTTGGACCGAAAGTGGTTTAAACATCTTCTCGGAGAAATTATCAAAAGATATGGCAAGGGAAAACTTGAATTAAGGGCCATGAACGGACTTTTTCCACCCTCTTTGGATGAGGACACCATAAAGCTGATGAAAACTGCCGGATTTAAAACACTCAATTTGTCCGTGGGGTCAACGTCATCAGAGCAGTTGAAAAAATTCAATAGACCGGATATGATTAAGAGTCTGGAGCAAGTATTATTCTACGCCCAAAAGTACGCCTTGAAATCTGTTTGTTATTTGATCGCTGGGGCACCGGGGCAAAAAGCGGAAGATAGTCTTTCCGATTTGATTTATTTGGCCCGAAAACCTGTTGTGATCGGTTTATCCATATTTTATCCTTCGCCGGGAAGTGCTGATTATGTCTATTTGGAAAAAAAAGGACTTCTTCCGGAACATTTTTCCATGCTAAGATCCTCTGCAATCCCTGTTTCAGATACAACATCAAGAATTGAAGCCATCACTTTATTGCGGCTATCAAGAATTATAAATTTTATGAAGCTTATCATTAATAATGGTGAAAAAATTCCCGAACCGGCTATTTACAATAATATAAAGATGTTGAATATTTCTGATCGAATCATGATCGGACATCAACTGCTTTCATGGTTTTTATCCGATGGTCTTATCAGAGGCATCACACCCCAGGGAGAAGTATTCATCCACAATGTCTCGACAGTATTAACAAGACAGTTTATTGATAAAATTGATAATGTTAAATTAATTCAATAGGATATTTTTACAGCAACCCGGATTTCAGGTTGCTGTTCGAAAGAAGCCTTTTTATATTGCCGCCTATATCAGATCCTGAAATATCATTCAGGTAATCTTCAAATGCCTGCGAAGAAAATCTGTCCTACCGCAGTGAGCGTGAGAATCTATGATAGAAGGTTCCATTTTATGTAGCTCTCTCATTTGAAATCTGGAATTTTTTCATAAATCTTTGGTCAATGAAATCTTTCAGCCAAAAAGCGGTGATTCCCTTAAAGACGAAATCTTTCCATTTCAGAATGCCTTGACCATTTCCCATGTTCAATATGACAAGAAAATCTTTCTGGGGTGTAAAAGGCATCAGTGGTTTATCAGTGAAAAAATTGTTTAAGTTTTCCAGAAGAATCGGATTTTGACGGACCGCATAAACTCCCACTTTTTCAAGGTGTCGGTTTTTAAAGCTGATACAATCCCCACCACCGAAAATATTGGGAAATAAAACACTTTGAAGATATTCGTTGACCAAAAGCCCGCCATCAGGACCTGTTGGAAGTCCGGAGTCTTTAAACAGTGGGGAAGGGTTGGTCCCGGTAGCCCAAAGTACCATGTCGCATTCCAGTGATATGCCGGTGCTCAATATGATGCGATGATTTGAAATATTTGTTACGCTGGAACGTTCCAACAGATTAACACGGAGTTGTCGGAGCATGGATTTTGCCATTTCTCCGAATCGATCATTGAATCGGTTGAGAATAGCACCGCCGGCGATAATGGTGATATCAGCTTTCTGTTTGTAATTATTTGCAAGAGCCCGAAGGTTTCCGGCAACTTCAACTCCGGCTGCACCGCCGCCGACTACCATAATCTTCGGCCTTTTTTGTGTAAAAAGAGAAATCATTTTGTTTTTTGCATATAAAAGGTTCCGGATAGGTTTGACTGGAAACAAAAAACGTTCTCTTTTTAAATTTTTCGCGATTTCAGGATGTGGCACATGACTTCCGGTGTTAAAGCATGCAACATCATATAGTAATTTTTTACCACCTGCTGTTTGAACATTTTGATTTTTCGGATCGATATAAATAACCTGATCCCGAATAAAATGTCCCCCTTGATCCGCTACCATTTTTTCTACATGAAAACGGATTTGTCGGGGGCTATAAATTCCTGAAAGCATTCCGGGACCCATTCCCGAGTAATAGTGATATGTTTCAGCACTAATGACGGTGACCCGGTGGCCTTGACGTAAAAAAATGCTCAGGTTTTTTAAAATAGCCAGATGTGCATGGCCTGCGCCCACCAAAAGAAAGTGTTTGCCCATTATTGAAACATATCCTTAAATTTTCTGACTTTTTCCGGGTTCCACTGTGGGCAGAAGGCTGGTTTTTGTTTCATCACAAGCTGCATGCAAACTTCTTTGCACCCCGGATCGCAATGTATAATATCTTTTTCCCGCCCCTCTCTGATTTTTTGGGGCCATTCGGGATCAGCCCACAATATGCGGGCAAGGCCTAAGAGGTCGGCCTTACCAGTGCCTAAAATATTTTCAGCGATATTTCCGGATGAAATTCTACCCGCTGTAATGACCGGTACCTGAACTTTATTTTTAACTTCCTGAGCCAGACCCGCCATATATGCCTCTGTTTTTGATTTCTGGATGATTTCCGGGAGAAAAAAGGATTCGTAAGTTCCGCCCATCACTGAAATATAGGCGATTCCATTATCTGACAAAGCTTTGGCAAATTTTGTGGATTCATTGAGTTGGAGGCCGTCGGGAAGCCATTCATCTGCCAAAAAGCGATATCCCACGGGAAAATCACCAACAGCGGCTTTTACCCTGGAAAGGACTTCAAGAGGAAATCTCATGCGATTTTCTAAGGAGCCTCCATAGGTATCTTCTCTTTTGTTGGTGCGTGGAGAAACAAATTGAGACAGAAGATACCCTGTACCTCCATGAAGTTCTACCATATCAAAACCGGCCTTTTTGACACGTTGAGCAGAAGCGGCAAATTTTTCCTGGATATTTTCAATATTTTCTGATGCGATCGGTTGCGGAGTTTTTCCAAAAGTATCTACCGAAGATGGTGCTATGGGTTTATCTGTTCCCGAGAATCGACCGGCATGGTTGATTTGAAGACAGGCCACTGCCCCTTGCTTCTTTATCACTGCTGCAAGCTCTGACAGGCCATTTAGATTATTATCGGTATCGGCCCGAATAGTCCGATTGGAACCACTTCCGACAGGATGGTCGATAGTTGCGTTTTCAACAACAATCATTGCCGCGCCGCTATTAGCCATCAATCGATAATGTTCCAGAAGCAGCGGCGTTATTGTCCCGCCTTCTCCGGCGTAGCCTAAGTAAAGCGGTGCCATGGTAATACGGTTTTTTAAAGTGATTCCTCCGACTTCAATGGGTGAAAAAAGGTGGGAATACGTCAAAATTACCTCCTTTCTTTATGAAACCAGATTAAAAAGATGTAATCAACCAGTTTCCGGCTCAATAATCATGAAATTTTCTGTTGATCATAAATGGCGCTGTTGAAAGTGTCAATACTTTGGTTTCCCCAAAATAGTATTCATAGACAAGATCATTACATGCTATTGGGTTGACTTTTTTATCTTTGAACAATATGACCCTTGGGATGGCCCAGGATAATAAAAGGTTCAATCTGTTCCCGGCTGTGTTCAAAACACACCCGAAACCTATTTACCTAAAGAGGGAGTTTGGAATCATGAGAAAAATGTTTTTGGTAGTGGTTATAACGGTTTTAATAATATCAGGATGCGGCGCTCCTGAGGTTAAGCTCTTCACCGATTCAACAGATCCTCTTCAGGAATTTACTTTGGAAGGAAAAACAAAGGAAAAAATCCTGATTATTCCGATTCGGGGACTCATTTCAACTGCCCCTGATGAAGGATTTTTAAGTACCAAGCCAAGCCTGGTACAGGAAGTTGTTTCTCAGCTGAAACGTGCCAAAGATGACAAAAATATCAAGGCTATTATTTTGCAAATTGATTCATTAGGCGGCACAGTCACGGCAAGCGATATCCTTTATCATGAAATTAAGAGATTAAAGGAAGAAAAAGAGATAATAATCGTTGCGGTACTTATGGATGTAGCCACATCCGGCGGATACTACATAGCACTTCCTGCAAATTTAATCGTTGCTCATCCTACAACCGTGACCGGTTCTGTGGGAGTTGTTTTCATTCGTCCTGATCTGACTGAACTCATGAACAAAATCGGAATTCGGGTTAATGTCAGTAAATCAGGAGAGAGAAAGGATATGGGAACATTTTACCGGGATTCCTCACCTGAAGAAAATGAACTTTTTCAGGAGTTGGTAGATAAAATTGGAAAGCGATTTGTTGATTTGGTATCAGAGCACCGGAACATAGACAACCAAAGCATTTCCCATGTAGCTTCGGCAAAAATCATGCTTGCCGATGAAGCTGAAAAACTTGGTCTTATCGACCGGACAGGATATATAAATGATGCTTTGGATGAAACCAAAAAACTTGCCGGACTTCCTGATAACACCAAAATAGTGGTTTATCGAAGAAGCAATTATCCGGATGACAACTACTATAACCCCATAACTATGAAAAGCAGTGGAAAAGCTTTATACATGATCAATTTGGGGATTGATAATAAGTCAACCTTACTTGCGCCGGGATTTTATTATTTGTGGCTTCAGGGCAATCCATAAGTTTGAGACACTAAACCGGATTCCGGCTTTCGCCAATGGGACGCAGAGAGTTTCCCGGAAAAGAACGCTCAATTTGTTATGAAAGGAAAACATGGAGAATTTTATGGAAGAAAAGCCTGTTCCAAAAAATTTAAAAATTGAAAATATTCCTCAATTTCTGTCTATGTTGCCCGTTATGGATACAGTGCTGTTTCCTAAAATGGTGTTTCCTATAGAGGTCACCAGTAAAGAATCGATTCAGTTAGTGGAAGATGCTATTGGTTCCGACAGGATTATCGGTTTTTTGGCGGTTAAGAACCCGGAAAAAAAAAGCGGGTTTAAGCATGGAGATCTTTACACCCTGGGGAGCAGCGCGTTTATTCTCAAGATGGTTAAAATGGAAGATAGCAAAACCCAGTTGCTGGTTCAAGGTTTGAATCGTTTCAAAGTGACATCTTTTCATGGTGGAAAACCATATCTCAGAGGTTTTGTGGAACATCTCAGGGGGATCGAAGCTAATGACAAGGAAATAGAAGCAATATCCTATACAATTCTCGGTATTTTTCAGGCTATCGTGCAACTTCATCCGGCACTGCCTCCGGAAATATATCCTATAGCGGCATCCATCAAAGAGCCGGGTACTTTGGCTGATATGATTGTTTCTACGATTAATGTTTCTGTTCATGAAGCTCAAAAGATTCTGGAGACAGTGGATATCAAGGCCAGGTTGAAAGAGGCCATGCGTCTTGCCGCTCAGCAGTTGGAGTTTCTCGAGTTAGGGTTTAAGATTCATACTCGTGTAAAAAGTGATATTGATAAACAGGAGCGGGAATATTACCTTCGCGAACAACTCAAAGCCATAAGGGTCGAGCTTGGTGATGTTAAAAAAACAGATGTGAATATTGAACAATACACAAAAAAGATAGAGGAAAAAAAATTTCCTGATGAAGTCGCAAAGGAGGCGCATAGGGAACTGAATCGTCTTACGCGTATGAACAGTTCATCAGCGGAATTCACTGTGGCATTAACCTATCTGGATTGGTTGATAACGCTTCCGTGGCACGAAAGTACTCAGGACAACCTTGATGTCCGCCATGCCAAAAAAATATTGGATCAGGATCACCATGGTCTCGGAAAACCTAAGCAACGAATTATTGAATATTTAGCCGTACGTAAACTAAGACCCGATTCAAAAGGACCCATTTTATGTTTTGCCGGGCCGCCCGGGACGGGAAAGACATCCCTCGGCCGGTCTATTGCCAGGGCTATGGGGCGTAATTTTGTAAAAATGTCGCTGGGAGGTGTCAGGGACGAGGCTGAAATCCGGGGGCATCGCCGAACTTATGTTGGGGCACTTCCCGGAAGAATTATCCAGGGACTTCGAAGAGCCGGATCCAACAACCCGGTCTTTATGCTTGATGAAATTGATAAGACAGGAAAAAATTTCGGGGGAGACCCTTCATCAGCATTACTCGAAGTACTTGATCCGGAACAAAACCACTCCTTTTCCGATCATTACCTGGATGTGGCCTTTGATCTTTCCAAGGTAATGTTTATCACCACCGCCAACACGCTTTATCATATTCCGGAAGCGCTGAGAGATCGTATGGAGATCATCGGGCTTTCCGGTTATTCTTTGGACGAAAAAGCTAAAATTGCTAAAGGCTACCTTATTCCACGTCAACTTGAAGGCCATGGCATCAACAAAGATCAGCTGATTTTTACGCCAGGGGCTATCCGTCGTGTTATTTCGGGGTATACCCGTGAGGCTGGTGTTAGAAATTTAGAAAGGGAAATTGCCGCCATATGCCGTGCGGCAGCAAGTAAAATCGCAGAAGGTGAAACACAAAATTTTAATATCCATGTTAAAAACTTGTCACAGTATTTAGGTCATCCAAGATTTACATCACCTTCGGCTGTCAATACCATGGTTCCGGGTATAGCTATCGGCTTAGCCGGCACCGTTGCAGGCGGCGAAATAATAACGGTTGAGGCTTTTTCCATGAAGGGAAACCAGGGACTTACTTTAACCGGGCGTCTTGGAGAAGTCATGCGGGAATCTGCAATTACGGCGCTAAGTTATGTTCGATCCAACGTGGCACAGCTGGGTATCGATGAAAACTTTTTTGACTCTCATGACATTCATATCCATATTCCGAGAGGTTCCATGGAAAAGGAAGGCTCTTCGGCGGGTCTGGCGGTTTTGGTGGCCATTGTGTCTTTATTAACTGGTCGGATATGTAAAAAAAATCTGGCGATGACCGGTGAAATTTCATTGCGAGGACAGGTGCTGCCCGTTGAAAGTGTCATTGAAAAAGTCCTTGCGGCTCATCGTTCAAATGTGAAAGCTGTTATTTTGCCAAAAGAAAACGAAAAGGATCTTTTGGAAATTCCCCGCAAAGTACACAGGGCTATCAGGTTTTATTTTGTCAGCCGGATGTCGGATGCGATCAAGATCGCATTGACTCAAAAGTAAAAGCGATTATTTCCAGACGCTGTTTTTGAGTGGAATTTACAATATTTCTCTGAAAGCTGTGTCAACGATTTGTGCGGCATAAGAGGCATCATGTATGAAATCACGATTGATCACCAGGTCGAATTAATAAGTCGAGCATTCTTGTGCCGGATCAAATGTTACGAGCGCTTTAATATTTAAATATTATCGTTAAAATCCTCCCGGTTTTTTCTTCGGGAATTTTTTTTACGGCCTTTATCTCTCCAGGAGTCTTCTAACTTTTTGCCTTTGGATTTTTTCTTTCGACAATCCGGGCAACGAGTCGGTTCATCAAAACCTAGTGCTGAAAATCGATGATTCTCTTCCGCTGAAAACACAAAAGATTGATTACACTGAATACAGGTGATAATTTTGTCTTGCATTTTAAATTTCCTTGAATAATGCTAAAATAAAAAATTCGCCGTTTTTTTGGGCCATAATGATTGAATGTTTTATACTTGAACAATACCGATGTTAAATTGTATTTTATTGTCACTGCTAAGGCCTTGCAATAATTTTTATCGGTTGATGGTTAATTTTTTATATTTACCGACTATTTTCGTGTAGTTTGTTTGTATCATGCCATTTTGCAGTCAAAGAGGGCAAGCCGTTTTTAAACAGATATTTCCAATTTTGAAATCTGTTTCTTAAATTATATTTTATGAAAGGAGATTGTCAATCATGGATAAGGAAAAATCTAAAGGGTTTGAAAAAATGGATCGTTTTTCACAAGCCATTCAAGCTCGGTTTGATGGAGGTTTATCCCCTTCAGCATTGATGCTGGCTTATTTCGATTGGGCAATGCACTTGGCAAACTCTCCCGGAAAACAATTGGAGTTGCTGACACAACTTTTTGAAAATCAGATAAGATGCCTCAATTATGGCATTAAAGGTTCCATTGATCCGGAATGCCCTGTGTGTGAAGAACCTATGGAGGAAGATCGGCGATGGCAATCCGAAGACTGGAATAAATGGCCATTTAACCTTTACTATCAGACATTTTTGCTGACGCAACGATGGTGGCAGAATGCCACGACAGGTATTATGGGTGTTTCGTGTCACCATGAGGATGTTGTTTCATTTGTTACCCGTCAGTTGCTGGATATATTTTCACCCAAAAATTTTGTTTTGACAAATCCTGAGGTCTTAAAGGTGACCATGGAAGAAAAAGGAGCTAATCTTCTGAAAGGAATGGCCAATTTTATGGAAGACACCCAGGTAAAGCTCAAAGGCGAAAAACCCAGGGGCGCTGAAAGGTATAGGGTCGGGGAAAATATGGCGCTGACTCCGGGTAAAGTCATATTCAAAAACGATCTCATCGAATTAATTCAGTATGAACCACAAACTCAAAAAGTTTACGCCCAACCGGTGGTAATTATTCCTGCCTGGATCATGAAATATTATATTCTGGATCTTGTTCCTGATAAATCTTTGGTCAAATTCCTGGTGGACAAAGGCCACACTGTATTTATGGTGTCCTGGAAAAACCCCGGGCCCGAGGATCGCGACAAAGGGATGGATGATTATCTCAAAGACGGCGCCATGGCTGCTATCAATATTGTTTCAAAGATGACTCCCTCTAAAAAAATTCACGCAGTAGGTTATTGCCTGGGAGGTACTTTGCTTACCATTGCAGCAGCCGCCATGTCCAGAAGAGGCGACGATCGGTTGAAAAGCATTACCTTACTTGCCGCTCAGATAGACTTTTCTGAAGCCGGAGAATTGATGCTTTTTATTGATGAAAGCCAGGTGACATACCTTGAAAACCAGATGTGGTTTGACGGACATTTGGATGCCAAAAAAATGTCTGGTGCATTTCAGCTTCTCAGATCCAATGACCTGATCTGGTCCCGCCTAATTAATGAATATCTTTTGGGAAAGAGGCAACCCATGTTTGACCTGATGGCATGGAATGCTGATACCACTCGTATGCCATATCTAATGCACAGTCAGTATCTTAGAAAGCTTTTTCTCCAAAATGAACTGTCCCGGGGACGCTATGAGGTGGATGGTCTGCCTATTGCAGTCAGCGATATCCACTGTCCTGCATTCCTGGTTTCCACCATAAAAGATCACGTAGCCCCATGGCGTTCCGTGTATAAGTTTAATCTTTCTTCGGATTCCGAAAGGGTAACTTTTGTTTTAACCAGTGGCGGTCATAATGCCGGAATCATCAGCGAACCGGACCATCCCCGCCGCACCTACCAGATTTCTACCCGAAAAGAAGGAGAAAAATATGTTGACCCTGACACCTGGAGAAAAAAGACACCGGTCAATAAAGGTTCATGGTGGATTGTCTGGGAGGAATGGCTTGTGGAAAATTCCAGCGGCGAAATTCCTTCTTCGCAAACAATGGGCGACCCCGAAGATGGTATTGTTCCCATCATGGATGCTCCGGGAAGTTATGTGTTGATGGAATAATAATTTATATGAATCCTGTAATATTATGATAACTTGTGGTATTTTATGGAGTTATGATATTTATTTAAATTAAGGTAATTTTAATTAAACAAAAAGCCGCTGGCTTTTAATAAATAATGGAAAATTGATGTATAAAATTCTAATTTTAGATGAAGACCAAAGTTGGCGAAAATTTTTCTCAAAAAAGTTCGGAAAGTTGTGGGATATCTCCTTCTGGCCGAATGGTGAAGATATTTTCAAAAACTTAGGTTCAAAATATTACGATGCTGTATTTCTTGATCTGGATATCCACTCCCACAAACCTTTTGACCTTTTGAATTATATCCATACGACTCTTCCTCATACCCCGGTGGTTGTCACCAGCATGGAAGAGCGGGCTGATCTTATTGTAAATGCTATTAAACAGGGGGCAACAAATTTTATACCCAAACCTTTTACTGCCGAAAGAATTGACCTTGTCCTAAATAAAGCACTTGAAAATGACAGTCTTAAAAAAGAGATTGATTACCTCAGGGGAAAAGAAGAGTTTATCTATGATTTCGACAGACTCATCGCTTTTAGCCCCAGCATGAAGTCGGTTATCAATGTTTTGAAGAAATATTCCAAAACCGATTCCACGATACTTATTACAGGGGAAACAGGTACAGGTAAAAGTTTTCTTTCCGGAACGATTCATTTCAACAGCCCCAGAAAAAAAAGACCATTCGTTCAAATCAATTGTTGCAACATTCCTGAAAACCTTTTGGAAAGCGAACTGTTCGGTCATGAAAAAGGCTCTTTTACGGGTGCTGAAAAACAAAGAATCGGAAGATTTGAACAGGCTCAGGGAGGAACTATTTTCCTGGATGAGATCGGTGATTTGAGCATTCCTCTTCAGGTAAGGCTTCTGAGAGTCCTTGAGGAAAAGGCCTTTGAACGAGTTGGCGGAAATCAGACCATTCATGTGGATGTTCGGATTATAGCCGCTACAAATCAAAATTTGGAAAAGCTTGTCATGGAAAGTAAGTTCAGGGAAGATCTTTATTATCGGATCAATGTTTTATCAGTGTCTTTACCTCCTTTGCGTGAGCGCATTAAATGCATTGAGCCCATGCTCTATATACTTTTACATAAACACTGCCGAACCTTAAGAAAAAAAATTAAAGCTATTGCACCCGAAGTTGTCAACCTGTTTAAGTCTTATTCATGGCCTGGTAATATCCGTCAGTTGTCAAACACCCTTGAGCGGGCGATAATTATTGAAGAATCTCAAACCATTCAGCTCGAAAGTGTTACCATGATACCTGCGGCGATGCCGGCAGCTTCCTGCTTAACTACAGCCCCCCAGGAATCAAATATTTCATCATTTAGAAATGCTGCCGATATGGAAGAAGAACAGAAGGTTCTTGAGGTTTTGAAAGAAAATCTGTGGATTCAAAAAGATGCAGCAAAACAGCTTGGAATAAGTCCCCGCATGCTTAATTATAAAATAAAAAAATATGGCTTGAAACATCCAAGATGGCGAAAGCATAAATAGTGCCTGATCGAAAAATCCCTTTTTAATGTGCCCAAGGCATGGTTCGAATCTCACGGGTAAAAGATCTATTCCGGGCCGAAAGGGTTGTAACCATTTTCCAAAATTTACCCCGATGTTGCATTGGAATTCACCATCGGGGTTTACTTACCTTTTTTCAGATTTGAGAGCAAGTTTCTATAGGTATCCAGCGGCTCTTTTAAAGATTGAATTGTACCCGACCAGAAATTCGGGTCCCGGACGTTTATGTTAAAGACCTTCGATGTTATATCCTCGACTGAATCGCTTCCGCTTTGCCTCAGAAATTCCTCATATTTCGGAAGAAATGATTTTCCCTCTTGCTTGAACATATTATAAACAGCGCTTGAAAACAGGTATCCGAAAGTGTACGGATAGTTATAAAAATGGACCGATGTTTTATAGAAGTGGAGTTTGGAAGCCCAAAACATGGGATCCTCGCCACCCTCGACCAGAACATCCTGCATGACATCTTTCTGTGATTCGACCATCATTTTCTTAAGTTCAGAAACGCTGATTTCTCCATTCTGCCTCAGATCATGGAATTTTTTCTCAAACTCAAATCGAACGGTAATATCGAGCAGATAGATGGCGGCATCAGACATGCTTGAATCGAGCATCAGAAGTTTCTGCTTATCGGATATGTTGTCATCGGAAAGAATCGACTGAGCCAGGATCTGTTCACCGAATGTTGATGCTGTCTCAGCCAGTGTCATGGGGTAAGCTCTTGCCATGGGCCGAATGTCGTGCATGAGTGATCCGTGGAAGGCGTGCCCGGATTCATGAGCAAGAGTCGTGATATCGTTAAGTGTTTGGTTGAAAGTCATGTATATTCTTTCGAGGTTTTTAAAAGATGTACTGTAACAGAATGCCCCCGGACGTTTTCCGGCACGGCTTTCCGATTCAACCCAACCATTCGATATTATTTTTCTGAAATACTCACCCAGTTTGGGATATGCTCTGTCAAAGGCGTTTTGGACCATTTCCACACCTTCTTCCCATGTATACCTGCCTGTATCTTCCAAAGGAAGCGGAGCCTCACGTTCATACCACCAGATACCGCTGCGCCCCATGAAATTGGCTTTTACCCGGATGATTTCACGCGCCAGATCAAGATTTTCTTTTGTCGCCTTATACATGGCATCAAGAGTTTCTTTTGTGATGCCGGACTGAAAAACGGGTATTTCAAGATAATCCTCGATCCCCCGATATTTGCAGAGAGTCAATCTTGTCCCGGCTATTGCGTTAAGAGTGGCAGCACAGGTATCTTCAATAGTTTCCCAGGCGTTGTTGCCCCCCTTGAAGGCAGCCCGACCGATTTCCCGGTCCGCATCGGCCATTAATGATCGCCATTCTGAAATGGGTTTTTTAACAGTTTTACCATCGGACATGACCATATCGAACTCGAGTTTGCCGGATATAACATCATAAAGTCTAGACCATGAGTGGAAACCTTCAACGTTTAAATCCGCAGCAAGCATCTCGAGTTCTCTCGGCATTGTCTTTTGGGCTCTCTCACGAAGTCTTGAGATTTGATAGGCCGCATCTTTCAGGTTTTCACGATTGATGAATGAGTAAAAAAAAGCATTATCCGTTTCTTTCAGGACTCGCTGGAAATCGACATCCAGTTTGTGAAACTCTGTGGTCAGTTTTTTCAGAGTGCTGATTTCTTTTGAGTAGTTTTCATTTTTGGAATCAGCTGAACCAAGACAGTAAACATAGCAATAAATATGGTCCAGTTTACTTTCTAAATCTTCGGATTTGATGAGAAGCTCCTCCCACTGATCTGATGTGCCCTCTGAAAGGTCCTTGAGTTGTGACGCTTTATTCCGGAGCAGCTTCACGCCGTCGGCAATCTCTTTTTTCATGGCGATCATTTCATTTCCATCAAACTCCTGAAAAAAAGCTGATATATCCCATTTCACTCCGATATTTTTCTTATCATTCATATTTCACCTTTATCACAATAATTTGCGCTGATGCCGGATCAGAAAATGATAGGTTTTAAGGTTATTCAGCTTCGGGACGATTCATAGGGACATCAGGATCAATAGTAAAGGCAATTATGAGAAGTAAATCTACCCACCTGATGAGAAAACAAAGTCCCGAAGCGGCGGCACGTTTAGAGGAGGCGATTTTTTAACATGGGCACGTATTAGGCACGATTTGAGGTTTTAAAAAAAGAAAGGGATTACATTGATTCTGTAGCCCCTCGCTTTTATTGTTTTTTTTGGTAGGCACGATTGGATTTGAACCAACGACTTCTACCGTGTCAAGGTAGCGCTCTCCCCCTGAGCTACGTGCCTATGTAAAGAATGGCTGATATCACCGATTCCATTTTGTGTCAAGATAAATGGTGAGTTCCCGGCAATTCTAATTTTGACCTTACTGACAATATCCTGACAGTCTTAATATTTTATAAGTGCCTGGAATAAATCATCATCGAACTTTTTGTATCGTCATTCCGGCGGAGGCCGGAATCCAGGTGGATTCAGAAGCTGGTTTTTCTGGATGCCGGATCAAGTTCGGCATGACGGAGAACTTTGGGCTGTCGAGACAATATGAAACCTTTATTTTGTTAAATCGGTTTATCCTCTGAAAGTGCAGGACATATCAGCCCAGGGCACCGTCCTTATGGTAATACTAATCCTGTTTTTTTCTGAGATAATGCTCCGGTGCCTGAACGGCAATGACTTTGCCCCTTGCGCAAACCTCGCCGGCAACCGACAGGTCCGTTTCAACCACCACTTTTCTTCCCTTGATTTCCGTGATTGTGGATCGAAGTTCCAGCGGGCCTTCAATGGGTGTCGGCTTTAAGTAATCTACATGAAGAGATGCTGTCAGAAATCTCAGAAGCGGCTCCGTCCCCATCTCTCTTCCTTCATGCCGGTATTTGGCTGCCGCAGCGGTTCCGGTTGAGTGGCAGTCGATTAACGACGCGATCAAACCGCCGTAAACGTATCCAGGAATGGCTGTGTGATAGGGTTTCGGATAAAAAATGCACACTGCCTGATCATTTTCCCAATAACTTTTGATTTGCAATCCATGGTTGTTTAAACGCCCGCATCCATAACAATGGCTAACATCGTCATCATAGTAGTCCTGAAAAGATTTTAGTGTCATTTTTCTCCTTCTTTTTAGTGCTGAAAATTGAGATAACCCGTCAGGCGCTTTTCGATTCGTTTACAAATAAATAGCAGTCCATAAACCAGAATGAGATAGATCAGCGCCACAAAAAGAAATAGTTCATAAAAGGCAAAACTTCTTGCAGAGATCACCCGGGCAACACCCGTGATGTCCATGAGGGTAATAATGGAGACCAGTGATGATGCTTGAAGCAGAAATACGATTTCGTTAGTATAGGCCGGCCAGGCAATCCGGATTGCTTTTGGAAGAACAATCCGTCGGTAAAGAAGGGCCCCCGACATTCCACAGGCCTTTGCGGCTTCAATTTCACCATATGGAACACCTTCGATACCCCCCCTGAAGATTTCAGCGGAATATGCCGCTGTATTAAGGGTCAGGGCCAGCACAGCGCAGAAATAGGCTTCTTTGAAAAAGTTCCAAAGGCTGACTTGGGATAAAAATTCCTGAAACTGTCCGCTTCCATAGTAGATCAGAAATATCTGAACCAGAAGAGGCGTGCCTCTGAAATAAAAAATAAAGCCGTATGTCGGCACTGAGATTAGGCGGTTTTTAGAAACACGCATCAGCGCCAGGGGGATGGCCAGACAAAATCCCAATAAAATGCTTAATGCGGTAATTTGGAGGGTGACCAGGGTACCATCCAGAAGTCGCGGGATACTTTCGATAATGATTTGAAAATCCATAATTATGCTCTCCGGACCCCACGGTTAGCCCTGATTTCCGCCCATTGCTGAAACAAATTGGAAACAATGGTGATTGCCAGATAAAAAAGAGATGCAGCAAAAAAACAGGTGAAAGGTTTTCGGGTGGCGCGTGCGGCGATATCGGCATTTCGCATCAGTTCCGGAAGCTGAATCACCGAAATGAGTGCTGTGGCTTTAATCAATACCATCCAGACATTTCCAAGGCCCGGCAAAGCAAACCGCCACATCTGGGGAAGCGTGATTCTTCGAAAGGTTAAAATGCCGTTCATGCCGCATGCCTTGGCTGCTTCAATCTGACCCTTTGGTACGGCAATGTAAGCGCCTCTGAATACTTCCGTGGCAAAGGCACCATAGATAAATCCTATTGTCGCCACACCTGCCGAAAACGGATTAATTGAAATGTAGACATCTTTGCCGAAAAAGGCCAGTATATCCTGTAAAAGTGTGGGCGCTCCATAATAAACAAGTAAAATGAGAACTAGTTCAGGTACTCCGCGGATAATAGTGGTATAAGTTTCTGCAAGAAAACGCAGGATTCTGGATTTTGAAATTTTGCACAACGCAGCGAAAAGTCCAAGGAAAACGGCAATGATCATGGACGAAACTCCGACATATATTGTCAGTTTGGCCCCTTCGAAAAGCAGTCCTCCATACCCATGCAGGTCCAGCACTTAACTCCTCCGATTGAATTAACTCTCGTTCCCACGCAAAGCATGGGAACAAGAACTTAAAAAAATTAAAACACCCTTTGCAAAGCGTACAAGTAACTCCCACAAGTCCCCCTTTGAAAAAGGGGGATTTAGGGGGATTTTTAAAATGGTCTCACTTTGTCAAATCCCCCCCGGCTTCCCTTTTTCAAAGCGGGGAGCAGTTATTTGCAGGTTTGGGCTCGGCACGCCGAGTGGGATGCTTACAAGCTTATTCGTCGCCATACACATCGAAGTTGAAATATTTATCGTTAATTTTTTTATAAGTACCATCAGCGCGAATTTTTTCGATGGCATCATTCAGCAATTTCTGTAAATCTTTTTCTCCTTTTCTAACGGCAATACCGATGCCGTCGCCAAACCATTCCTTGTTGGTATATCCGGGGCCGATAAAATCATAATCCTTGCCTGCATCGGTGTTTAAAAAACCTTCCATCAACACCACTGCATCGGCGAACACCAGATCCAATCGTCCGGAAACCAGGTCCATATTGGCTTCATCCTGGGTGGCATAGGATTTGACCGTGACATTTTGACCGAAGTTATCACGAATAAAATTTTCACTCACCGTAGCACGTTGGACTCCTACTGTTTTACCGGCGAGCCCTTCCTGGCTGATTTGAATATCAGTCCCTTTTTTGACCACAAACCTTGCCGGAGTCTGGTAATATTTATTGGTAAAGTCAACCCGTTGTTTTCGTTCTTCGGTAATGCTCATGGAAGCGATAATAGCATCGTATTTTTTTGCAAGCAGACCCGGAATCATGCCGTCCCAATCCTGGGTGACAAATTCACATTGAACTCCCGCCGCCTCACACAATGCATTGGCGATATCAATATCAAAGCCTTGTAACTTTCCGTTTGGATCAATAAAATTAAAAGGAGGGTAAGCCCCCTCCGTTCCGATACGCACTTTTTCGATATCAGATGCCCATGTGGTACCGACCGCAATCCCGACCAGAAGTATCAATAGAATCGAAAATACTTTTTTCATTTTTTCCTCCGCATTTAAGGGTTAAACATACATTTTGTAATCTTTATGGTTTATCAGATGAAGCTTGAAAGAAAACGGTTGCAACGCTCAGAATCAGGAGCCGTAAACACTTTCTGGGGAGAACCTTGCTCCTCGATAATCCCCTTGTCCAGAAACACAACAGAGGATGAAACATCCCTTGCGAACGCCATTTCGTGGGTGACCACGATCATGGTTCGTCCTTCCTTGGCCAGATCCACCATCACCCGGAGAACTTCTCCCACCAGCTCGGGATCCAGAGCTGATGTGGGTTCATCAAAAAGAAGCACTACGGGTTCCATGGCCAACGCCCTGGCGATAGCAGCCCTCTGCTGCTGTCCGCCGGACAGTTGTGAAGGATAATAATGGGATCGATCGGCAATCCCCACTTTTTCCAGGTATGCCATTGCTTTTTCTTTTGCCTCGGCCCTGGAAACTTTCTGCACATGAACCGGAGCTTCAGTCACATTGTCCAGAACCGTCATATGAGACCACAGGTTAAAATGCTGAAAAACCATTCCAAGTTTGGTCCTGATCCTGTCCACTTGTTTCTGGCTTTCAGGAATTGTTTCTCCTCGACGATTTTTCTTTAGTTTTATCAGTTCATCACCTAGATAAATTTTTCCGGAAGTAGGCATTTCCAGAAGATTGATGCAGCGAAGCAGAGTGCTTTTTCCAGAACCGCTCGATCCTATCAGGGAGATAACATCACCGACTTTGGCTTCGAGAGAGATGCCTTTCAGCACTTCAAGGGAACCGAAATTTTTATGAAGATCCTGAATGGTAACAGCATTTTTTCTATTCATAGTCTGGATGCCGTATTTTTGAAGAAAATATAAAAATCTGAATGAGGCCATGGAAGCCCAACAAGCCACTTTTTTAAATTCTTACTTAAATATTCTTTTATCGTCAAGGTGTTTGACACCAAAACCTTAAATTGATTCGCCTAAATGATTAAAAACTTCATGATTCTATTGGTTGCAAAATTTTATAAATGAATATACGGAATATATGAGCATCTTACCTCACCCCCAAACCTGACAATTTAAGCAGGATAAGCCGATGAATAACGTGGGCGGTTTTGAAAAAAGAATTAAGCCATTGAATCAAAAGAAGATATGTCAAGGAAAATTTGTTCTCTACTGGATGCAGCAGTCGCAGCGGGCCGAGTTCAATCATGGGCTTGAATATGCCGTAAAGCAGGCAAATGATCTTGGGTTGCCCTTGCTGGTGGTTTTCGGTCTGACAAAAAACTATCCTGATGCCAATATCCGCCACTATACCTTTATGCTCGAAGGTTTAGTAGAAACACAAAAAACACTGGAAAAACGTGGTATAAAGATGATTGTCCGGGAGGGACACCCTCCTGATGTAGCTCTTGAACAAAGCTTGTCTGCTGCTGTTGTGATATGCGACCGGGGATATTTAAGACATCAGAAAATCTGGCGGGATGAACTGGCTGCCAAAGCCCCTTGTCTTGTAATTCAGGTGGAAAGCGATGTGGTCATTCCGGTTTATGAAGTTTCCCGAAAAGCTGAATATGCCGCACGGACAATCCGACCCAGGGTCAAAAAAAATCTTGATAATTTTTTAAAGCCGGTTCCTGAATTTCCTTTAAAGGTTGATTCGTTAGGAATTCAAATGGATGAAATCGATTTAAGTTCCCTGGAAACTGTAATCCGAAACCTTGGTGTAGACCGGGAAGTTTCTGCCGTTACCCCATTGTTTTTAGGGGGCACAACTCAAGCCAAAAATCGATTTGAAAAGTTTTTGTGCGAAAACCTTGACCAGTATGATCATCACAGCAACCAACCTCAAACCGATGATATTTCTCATATGAGTCCTTATCTCCATTTCGGCCAGATTTCACCCATATATCTGGCACTAAAAGTAATTGAGAGCGTTGCGGAGAAAGATGCCGGGGATGCTTTCATGGAACAGTTGGTCGTAAGGCGGGAATTGGCGATAAATTATGTGGAATATACCCCGGATTATGACCGGTTTGATGCAATTCCCGAATGGGCAAAAAAAACATTGGATGACCATCGGGATGATTCCCGCACAGTCAGTTATGATCAGGATCAGATGGAAAATGCCCAAACTCATGATGAATATTGGAACGCGGCAATGCTGGAGATGAAATACACCGGTTTTATGCATAACTACATGCGCATGTATTGGGGAAAAAAAATTCTTGAATGGTCTGAAACGCCTGAGGAAGCGTTCCGGACTGCGTTGCACCTGAATAACAAATACTTTCTGGACGGGCGTGATCCCAATTCCTACACAGGAGTTGCATGGCTTTTCGGAGTCCACGACAGGGCTTTCAAGGAACGAAATATTTTTGGAAAAATCCGCTATATGGCAGCATCCGGACTTGAAAGAAAATGCGATATCAAATCCTACGTAAAAAAGGTTAAAAACCGTATCAAGCCATTTTTATGATATTCAATGCATCGCATCCGTAATATGCAAGGGATCGGGAGAAAGTGGATAAAATTAGAATTGCAAAGTATTCTTTACCCGGTACTTTTTTTGTTATAAGTTAAAATGACATCTCAAAAGGTATTACAGGGAGAATGAAAAATGGAACAGCTCAATGAGATTGCATCGATTATCGCCCTGACCATGGGCGCTGCCTGGGCGGCTGGTATCAATCTTTACGCGGCCATATTGGTGTTGGGAATTTTAGGCAATACGGGAAATATCAATTTACCTCCTGATCTGTATATTCTCATGGACCCTTTGGTACTATGGGCTGCCGGAATTATGTATGCAGTTGAATTTTTTGCAGATAAGATACCAGGTGTTGATAATGGATGGGATGCGCTTCATACCTTCATACGAATACCGGCTGGAGCTTTAATGGCTGCGGGTGCGGTGGGAGAACTGAATCCGGCGGTGGCGGTGGCCGCTGCGATTTTGGGAGGAGGCATCGCCGCCGGGACACATGCAGCAAAAGCAGGCACCAGAGTCATGATCAATGCTTCTCCTGAACCGTTTTCAAATATTGCCACATCTCTGACGGAAGACCTTGCTGTTATTTTTGGTTTATGGGTCGCCTTACAGCATCCATGGTTTTTTATTATTCTGATGGTGGTATTTCTGATTTTTCTGGCATGGGTGCTTCCAAAAATATGGAGAGCGATCAAAACGGTTTTTTCCCGGATTGCAAGATTTTTCAAAGGTGAAAAAAAGGCTGAAAATCCATCGTCTCTGATGACAAATCATAAAAAAATTGAACATTGAAATGGAAAAAAATATGTCCGGCATGATTTCAGAACCCGAATCTTATTTCCGACAGTTTATCCCGGAGCGGGATAATTTTTTAAAAGAACTCGAAGCAGAGGCAAAAGATCAGGATATCCCGATCATTGGTCCCCTTGTGGCGAAATTGCTTTACGTCCTGGCAAGAGCAACCAATGCTGTTTCAATATTGGAACTGGGAACTGCAACGGGCTATTCCGGTATTTATCTGGCCAGGGCAGCCGCTGAAAACGGCGGACGGCTTGTGACCGTAGAGTGGAGTTCCGAAATGGCGGAGCGTGCCCGTAAAAATTTTCAAAAAGCCGGGGTTTTGGATGTGGTTGATATTATGATCGGGGATGCTCAGGCAATTATTGAAACATTGGAAGGCCCATTTGATTTTGTTTTTCTCGATATTGACAAGGAATTTTATGTCAGGATATTGCCTTGCCTATACGATGTAATGAAAAAACGTGGGCTTCTGGTCGCGGACAACGTGGGATTTAAGGATGCTGATGCCTTCAATCATGCAATTGCCGGAAGCAGGCAATGGAAATGTGTCAACTTGTTTGCCTTTTTGCCCGGCCATTCTCCGGAAAAAGACGGCCTGTGTATTGCTTTGGCACAAGATTAGATTCGGGCCAGGGGAAATTCGGACTCTTGAAGTTTTAAGGAGGATATAATGAAAAAAAGCTTTACCGTGTTGGCAGTATTCCTGATTTTATTAAGCGCTTCCACAGCCTGGTGCGACACTGTACCCATAAGTGATGCCACCAGGGAGTGTCTCGATTGCCACGAGTCCATCCATCCTGGAATTGTAGAGGATTGGAGAAAAAGCCGTCATGCTGCGATTACGCCAAAAAAAGCTATGGCTGAAAAAGGGCTTTCCCTTAAAGTTTCAAGCAAAGATGTGCCCAAACAATATCTGGATGCAGCCGTGGGATGCGCCGAATGCCATACGGGAAGATCCAAGGATCATCCGGATACGTTCGATCATAATGAATATGATGTCCATACCGTGGTCAGTCCTGAAGATTGTGCAACGTGCCACAGCCAGGAAGTCAAACAGTATTCTGAAAACATCATGTCTTTTGCATTTACCAATCTCGATAGTAATCTTTTATATCAGGACCTTCAGCATAGTATCCTTGGAAAACCCGTCTTAAAAAATGGTGACTTGGTTTTGGAACAGGCAAGTGTGGAAACTCGTGAGGAAGCGTGCTATTACTGTCATGGAACCAAAATCGAAGTCAAAGGCTCGAAAACACGGGATACGGTCATGGGCGAGATGGATTTTCCGGTTTTGGCGGGTTGGCCCAATCAGGGTGTTGGTCGCATTAATCCTGACGGAAGCCGGGGATCTTGTGCAGCCTGTCATACCCGCCATGCATTTTCAATGGAAATGGCCAGAAAACCCTATACCTGCAAAGAGTGCCATGTGGGTCCGGATGTTCCCGCCTTTAAAGTTTATACCTCCAGTAAGCACGGCAATATTTTTTCGTCACTTGAAAAAAACTGGAATTTTTCAAACGTGCCATGGACCATCGGAAAAGATTTTCAGTCTCCTACCTGCGCTGTTTGCCACATAAGCCTTTTGACCAATACTGATGGTGAAGTCGTTGCCGAACGGACCCATACCATGAGCAATAGACTCTCCTGGCGAATTTTTGGCCTGATTTACGCCCATCCTCAACCCAAGGACCCGGACACCACAAAAATCAGAAATAAAAGTAATTTGCCTCTTCCCACAGACCTTGACGGTGAATTTGCCTCAAATTATCTCATAGATAAAGATGAAATGGCAAAACGAACAGGAACCATGCAGGGCATATGTGCCGCATGTCATTCGGACCCGTGGGTAAAAGGTCATTGGGCAAGGTATGAAAATACCATTAAAGAAACCAACGAAAAAACACTTATGGCAACACAAATTATGCAGCAAATCTGGGATGCCGGTTATGCAAAGGGCCCGTCATTGGGCAAAAGCCCGTTCGATGAAGCCATTGAGAAAAAATGGGCTGATATTTGGCTTTTCTATGCCAACACAACACGCTTTGCTTCGGCCATGGCCGGAGGAGGCGACTATGGTGTTTTTGCGGACGGCCGCTATAAAATCAATCAAAGCATAATGGAACTAAAAGACGGGTTGGATATTCGCAACACCATTTCAGGGCGCCCGGAGGTTCCATCAGCGGAAACAAAGAAAATACCACCCGGAAAGGCACAGAAAAGCAAGAAGGATCAATAAGATCATATACAGAAAAGAGATTGATGTCATCCTGAGGAGGCCGACAATATCGTCCGTTGGTTGGTATTGAATTTCCGGCTGACGAAGAATCTTTCGATCCCGTTGACTATGGGCCCCGGAGATTCTTCGGTCGCCGGGCTGTCGGGAAGCATTTCTGAATATATTGTTTACAGAGTTTGATCCGCTGCATAATGCTCCCTCAGAATGACAGGCAAAGGGTGGCCAAAATGGCAATTGATCTAATTATCAAAGCCGAAAAGTTGTCCCGGATTTATGTAATGGAATCGGCCCATGTGGTGGGTCTAACCAATATCAATCTTGACATAGTCGTAGGCGAAACCGTCGTATTGAAAGGTGAAAGCGGGTCCGGCAAAAGCACCCTTTTGGCTCTTATAGCCGCTCTGGATCGACCCACGGACGGTGAGCTTAGTGTCGCAGGCTGCAATATAAAAAATGCCACAGAAGACCGTTTGACTCGTTTCAGAAGGGAATCGGTCGGGATGGTTTTCCAGAATTTCAATCTTCTTCCCACTTTAAATGTCAATGAAAATATAATGCTCCCGGGACTACTGGCACGACGTGACAATTTGTCCGTAAAAAAAAAGGCGGACAAGCTGTTGCAATGGCTTGGCCTTTCAGGCAGGGCAAACCATTTTCCGGCGCAATTGTCCGGCGGTGAAATGCAGCGTACAGCCATTGCCAGGGCTCTGATCAATGATCCTGCCATTGTATTGGCCGATGAACCCACTGGAAATCTGGATAGCCGTAACAGCCGGATCGTCATGGACCTTTTTCAGGAAATTATAGGTAATGGTAAAAAAACCTTGATTATCGCCACCCACAGCACCATTGCAGACCACATTGCCACCATGCGTTTGTATTTAAAAGATGGGGCTCTCCAATTTTTATGACCTTATTTCGTTCTACAAATTTCTTTTTTGGCCTCTTTTTCCGGTTCAGCATCCGGCATATGGCAAAGTTTCCAGGAAGAGCACTCGTTGTCCTTCTTGGAATTTCTCTGGGAGCCGCGGTCTTTACCAGTGTGCGCCTTTCCATTCATGCCTCGTTAAACTCCTTTAACCAAAGCATGGAGATGATCACAGGTATCGCAGACCGTGTTGTTACCAGGCCAGGGGGCAGGGTGCCGGAAACACTGGTAGGTCCGCTGTTAAAGCTTCCTTATGTAAAAAGCGCATCACCGTTTCTTTATACCTATGTTCAACCGGCCATGACCGGTAAATCACCTTTTCTTCTCATCGGTTTTGATCCGATCCTGGACCGCCCCTTTCGAAAATGGCAACTACAAAACAGCACTCTCTCTGATCAGGGGATTTGGCTTGATCTGATGAGATTTCCATATTCAATTTTTGCCGGACAACCGCTTCTTGATGATCTGGGAATAAAACCTCAGGACGGACTGACCCTGGAACATGTGGGACAATCAGCCGGGTTTATTGTCCTGGAAGCCCTTTCATCGGAGGGGTTGGCTCTTGTGGAAGGCGGAAGGGTTGCAATTACCGATATTGCCACCTTTCAGGAATTTACCCATATCTGGGGCGAAGTGGATCGTATCGATCTTTTGTTGGATTCCACGGTGTCGGAAAACCAGATCAATCAGATTCACAAAATGCTTCCTGAAGGCATTACTTTAGGAATGCCCAATGAAGATCAACTAAGCGGACAGCGGATGATTTCAGCCTATCAGCTTAATCTTTCCGTGCTGAGTTTTGTTTCCTTGTTTGTGGGCATGTTTTTGGTCTATAGCCTTGTGGCACTGAATGCCGCCTCACGAAGAAAAGAGCTGGCAATACTTCGGTCTACCGGTGCTTCGGCAAAACTGATTTTTTTTATTTTTATTGCCGAAGGTGGTTTTTTCGGTCTGGTGGGTTGGTTGATTGCGATTCCAATCAGCTCAGTGTTTGCCAAGTATTTGTTACAAGGAGTCGGTGAAACAATTTCCACGTTGTTTGTTCGTGTCTCCGTTGATAACCTGACATTAAGTGCATGGGAGATTTTTGTTTCTCTCGGCATGACCATGTTTATTTCCGTTCTGGCGGCCTTCCAGCCTGCTCGCGAAGCCATGAAAGTTTTTCCAAAAGAAGCCATGGACATAGGGCAGCCTGTAGCAACACATAGAAAATCATCAAGATATCTGGCGATAACGGGGGTGTTATTTATTCTGATGGTCTGGCCGCTTTCCAGCATTCCGCCTCCTGAAAATTTTCCTTTTCCCGGTTATTTGGCCACTTTCGTACTCTTTTTGGGTTTTTCAATGCTCTCGTCGTGGTCTTTGGAGATGGTTGCTAAAATCACAGAGCCCGCACTTTTATATTTGGGTAAAGAACCTGCCTGGCTGGCAGGGCGATATGTTCACAGCAGCGGCATGCGTACCGCCGTTTCAGTGGGCGCTTTAATTACAGCCGTTGCACTTTTTTCCGCGCTGGTCATCATGGTTCACAGTTTTCGGCGGACTGTCGAGCTTTGGGCAAATCAGACCGTCGCGGGGGACATTTTTATTCGTTCAAAAATGGCAGATATTAACAGATACAAAGATCCGGTTTCGCAAAATGCCATGGTATTTTTCAATAACCTTGACGAGCCGGTCGACATTGATATTTATCGTCGCCTGTTTCTGAATTACGGAAAAAACCTTTATCAGTTTGAAGCGCTCAAATGGGATGTCTATCTTCGATATGGCAGCTTTTTCTGGACTGAAGGCAACATTAAAACAGGGTTACAACGATTGAAAAACGGAGAAGGGGTTCTGGTATCCGAGGTTTTTGCCAACCGAACAGGTCTCGGTGTCGGAAACCTTTTTCAAACGTCAATTCGCGGAACATGGTTTGAACTTCCCATAATCGGTGTGGTAAGAGATTATCGGACACAGGGCGGGGTGGTTTACTACTCACTGGAACATTACCAGGATAAGACAGGGGATTTGAATTGGGGCGGCGTTCGTGTTTTTTTCAAAGACAGGGAAAAAATACCTGATGAAGCTGTCTTTCAGATGCGAAATCGAATCATCGAATGTTGCGGAGATTCCGTAAATGTTACCCTGGGAACTCAACTTCGGGAAGCGATTTTAAAAATCTTTGATGAAACTTTTGCAATAACAACAATTCTTCTTTTAATTGCTCTGGTAGTGGCGGCCCTGGGAATCACATCAACACTTACGGTTTTGGTATTGGAAAGAAGCCGTGAACTAAACACCATTCTTGCCGTTGGAGGAAGTTATGGCCAGATACGTGCCATGATTTTCTGGGAAGCGTTTCTCATGGTGCTGACCGGAGAGTTTTTGGGAATTTTGTGTGGGATTGCCCTTTCTTACCTTCTGGTATTTGTTATCAATAAACAGTCTTTTGGATGGACTTTTTTGTACGGTATGGACCTGAAAACCCTGGCTGTTTCATACCCTTTGATTATTTTTACGGCACTTGCCGCCGCCATACCGGCTATCAGGATGGTATTTAAACAACCACCGGCAAATCTGCTGCGGGAAAGATAACATGATCAATTTTCGAAATTTAATATTGGCAGTGGTTGGTTGTCTGATCTTTGTTGTGTCCGGAACTTTGGCGCCGGCTTCGGAAAACTTGTTATGTGTGACCGGACCGTGTCATTTGAAATTTCCGGAAGATCACGGGCCTCATCCTGGTTTCAGAACCGAATGGTGGTATTACACAGGTAATGTGTCGGATAAAAACGGATTGAAATTCGGATTTCAGCTGACATTTTTCAGAAGCCGTATCGATAATAAAAGCGCAAATACTCAAAAATCGTCCGGTCAAGTCTCGGCATGGAGAGCTCAGCAACTGATTTTAGCCCACGCCGCCATAACGGAAATTTCCGAAAAAAAACATCATCAGTCCGAGCGAATGGTACGTCAGGCCGTGGATATGGCCGGAGCTGCCCGAAAGAGAGATCGTACACACGTATTTTTAAGGAACTGGTCTCTGGATTTGATGCCTGAATATCATATAATCGAAGCGGATACAGGGGATTTTGCACTTGAATTGACCCTGGTTCCCATGAAAAAACCTGTTTCGCACGGAGATCAGGGTTACAGCCGAAAGGGACAAAAGGTTGAAAGCGCAAGTTGTTATTACTCTTTTACCCGGCTTAAGGCTCAGGGCAACATCAGGGTCGGGACCAAAACTTTTGAAGTTGACGGACTTGCATGGATGGATCACGAGTTCAGCACGAATCCGTTGGAGCCGGATCTGGAGGGTTGGGACTGGTTCAGCATTCAATTGGATAATCACACTGAGTTGATGGCATATTTTTTAAGAAAAAAAGACGGAACTTACAGCGATGCTTCAAGCGCCACTTTTGTCACGGTGTCGGGAGACAGTGTTCATCTGAACCGGTCAGATTTGGACTTAAAAATAATGAACACATGGAAAAGCAAGCAGTCCGGAGCAAATTATCCCTCACAATGGCGTCTGAGAATTCCGAAGCTGTATCTGGAACTTGACATCGAAGCTGTCGTGAACGATCAGGAAATGAAGACCCCCGAAACAACAGGGGTTACCTACTGGGAAGGGAGCGTTTCTATTGCAGGTTTCCTGAAAGGTCAGACGGTTTCAGGAATGGGGTATACGGAATTGACAGGCTATGTCAAACCTCTTAATGTGCCGATGTAGTTTTAAGTTCGGTCTTGATTACTAAAACAAGACCGAACTTGTTTTGATTGGAAAACAAACGGAATTATCCTATATTAAATGAAATTTCCCAAGTTCAATGCTTTGTCTCCAGTGTAGATAAAATCATCTTCTTCATCATACTCACTGAGTTTGTGATGACAACTGGGGCAAAAAAAATAATTTGGGTAAGGATCTTTCCCACATTTTTTGCATGCCCTGCCCGTGTTTATCCTTTTTTTCAAAGGCTTGGGCTTTTTGATATTCCTTTTCATTTTACTCTCCGTACCATCTCGCACAAACCGTTTATCGGATTGTGCAAAACATAAGTCGCCTTCCCCGCTTTTTACTCTCCACTAGCTTTTTCGAGCTTTTCTTCATTTGTTTTGCATGCGATGCACTGGTTGGTCATGGGTCTTGCCATCAGGCGCTTAACGGATATGTCCTCCCCGCAAATTTCGCAAATACCGAATGTGCCTTCTTCAATACGCTCCAGTGCCTCACGAATTTTGATGATAAGTTTGGCTTCCCTATCTCTTATCCTGAGCATAAAACTTCTATCAGAATCAAAAGATGCACGGTCGGTGGGGTCCGGAAGATTATCACCAGGGTCACGCATCCGGTTCACTGCACTTTCGCCATGCAATAAAAGATCCTCGAGCTGTTCCGTGAGAAGTTTCTTAAAATATTCCAAATCCTTTTTTTTCATAAACCAACCTTTGTGTATTAAATTTTTCGGGAAAATATAAATTTAATAAATTACAATCGATGAAAAGATAAAGCAGATTTTAACTTTAGCAAGGATAAAATTAGCAATAAATATGCCAAGCCTGCCGATGTCCGTTTTGGCAATTGATCATTCCGCCATAAATCCTGAGCACTGAAAAAACGTTTTATGACCAAAAAATATTTTTTAATTATATTTCGTTGATATTGTGTTAAAATTCTAAAAAAAATCATTAAAAGAATAACCTTAACATTTAATTATTAAAGTGATATTCAAAAATGTACCATCGCTTTTTTTTACCTCAAACACAAATCGAACATCCGGTGCCGGCCATCACCGGTGCTGATATAAACCATATCAGAAATGTACTCAGGCTAAAGCCGGGAGATAACATTGTCATCTTTGACGGAACCGGGACGGAATATCTTGCACGCATTGTGCAATTGTCATCAAATAAGGCGATTGTTGAAATCATTGAAAAAAAGTTTTCATCATCAGAAAGTCCTGTCCATATCTGTCTTGCTCAGGCCTATCTAAAAGAAAAGAAAATGGATCTGTTGGTACGTCAGGCCACCGAGCTTGGCATCAATCGCTGGCAACCTTTCTTTTCAGAAAGAAGTATCCCCAGGCCGGATCACAATCGGCTGGTTTCACGCGCTCAAAGATGGGAAAAAATCATGATGGCAGCTGTCAAACAATGCCGACGAAACCGCCTGATGGAAATCGGGCAATCCGTATCATTTGAGGAAATACTAGTATTGGCAAATGATGCGGATATAAAAATCATATTTTGGGAAAATATCGGCAGCCCGATGGTGATAAACGATTTTGCTTCCAATAAACAAAAAATCCGATCCGTTTATTCCGTGATAGGACCCGAAGGAGGATTCAGCGCCAAAGAGGTAAAACAGGCCGTGGAGGCCGGATTTGTTCCCGTCGGGATCGGGCCCAGAATTTTAAGGGCTGAAACAGCAGCCGTTTCGGCTTGTACCCTTTTGCAATACTTGTTCGGTGATTTTGGGCAAAAAGGGCTTGACAAAAAAAAATAGTTACATTAAAAACCACCTTTACGCTTTCAATGTGGGCCGAGGTAGCTCAGTCGGTAGAGCAGGGGACTGAAAATCCCCGTGTCGGCAGTTCGATTCTGTCCCTCGGCACTCAAAAAAATCAAGGGTTTACATCAAGTCGGTGTAAGCCTTTTTTTTGTTTCATTTGAGTGTAACCTGTTTGTGTGAAGAGACTTGTGCTTAATTGTAGGTGCGAATTCATTCGCACAATGTGAACCCGGTTGTCCATTATAGAGTCTATGCCCGTCCCCCAGGAAAAAAGTTGCTGGGGGCCTCTAAGGAATTTATTGTAAATCCGTGCCGGATGTAAGTGCGAATGAATTCGCACTTACAGAAAAATCGGATTTCACACAAACAGGTTCCACTCGTTTCATTTCCTTTTAACCCCAACTATACCCCTGATCCTGAAAAAAACCTCTATTTTATCCCCAAAACCCAGGTTTATAGCAGTAGTCATTAACCTGGAGGTCATTCATAATGAGTCCACATTCTATCCGTGATTCCATGTGTGCCACCATGACCGTCTGAGTTCCGACAAATTCGGCTTCCAGATCAGAGGTCTTGAACATAAGCGATGATCTCATTGATGTAGGCAACGGATTTTAAATCTTTGTAAGTGATCATGCGCAGGAAGATATCATTTTAGCAATGGTTGAAAAAGGGAAAAAGTTTGAATAATTATATGGCTCTGTATTCTTGATCTTGCAGATAGAGCCCATGATTTGGTATGGTTTATTTAAAGCTAAATTCCATAGGTCATGCCCGGAATTAATGGCTGTAATCCGGCAGACAGACAGCACAGTGTTTTAAAAATTGAGAGGGAATG
>JAABTQ010000019.1 GCA_011389745.1 Desulfobacteraceae bacterium
CTTATTCTGGTTTCTTTTACCGGGAAAATAAGCAGGGATAAAAAAGGCAATTTTCAGCAGACCCACTGTATATTTCACGACATCACCGACCGCAAGCGAGCGGAGGAAGAGCTCAGACATCGCCTGATTTACGAACAGATGCTTTCACGGATATCAACCATGGCGGTACAGCACGAAGACCTTGAGCGATTTCTAAACGATTCCCTGACAATCATGGGCGAAACCCTTCATATCAGCCGCACCTACCTGTTCGAATATCATCATGAAACAGACAGCCTGGATAACACCGTTGAGTGGTGTGCTCCTGAAGAATCTCCCCAGAAGGATAACCTCCAGGGCCTGCCGTCGGCGGCCATTCCCTGGTGGATGGCGACGCTTAAGGAGGAGGGAACTATTTGCTTTTCAGACATAGAGGATATTCCCGACGAAGGAGCCAAGAAAATTCTCCGTCCCCAGGGTGTTTGCTCCATTCTGGTGGTTCCTCTCTTCGTTGCCGGTCGCTTTCATGGATTCATTGGCTTTGACGAGTGTCGGTTTCATCGAGAGTGGCCTGAAGAGGATGTAGAACTTCTTCTGGCGATCTCCAGGATCATCGCGGGAGCAATGTATAAAAAACAATCCGAAGAAAAGATTGAACGAGAACGTCAGCAACTTCTTTCCATTTTCAACAGTATCGAAGAGAGCATTTATATTTCTGATCCTGAGACATACGAGATTCTCTATGTGAACCCGAAACTTGCAAACATCCTACAGAGGGATTGTGTCGGGCGGGTATGCTACAAGGAGTTTCAAGGGTTTGATGAGCCCTGCGAGTTCTGCACAAATGATATTATCCTGAAACACAAACCTCAGCCGAGTTATTGGGAGTACTATAACCCGAAACTTGAACAGCACTTTTCTATTGTTGACAGGATCATAGAGTGGCCCGATGGCCGGAATGTCCGTTTTGAAATGGCCACGGACATCACTGAACGCAAACAGGCAGAAGCAGAGCGTGAAAAACTCCAGGCACAACTGACCCAGGCACAGAAGATGGAATCGGTGGGCCGGCTGGCAGGGGGTGTGGCCCATGACTTCAACAATATGCTGGGAGTGATACTGGGACATTTGGAATTTGCCCTTGAAAAAGCAATAGAAAATAACAGCCTTAACGATGACCTTAAGGAAATCCAAAAGGCTGCACAGCGCTCAGCCGATCTCACAAAACAGCTGCTGACCTTTGCCAGAAAACAGACCATTTCCCCCAGGCAGCTGGATTTGAACGATACCTTGGAGAGCATGCTGAATATGCTGCGCAGGCTCATCGGGGAAGACATTGACCTTGTCTGGAAGCCCGCTGCTCATCTCTGGCCGGTTAAAATGGACCCGTCCCAGATTGACCAGATCCTTGCCAATCTGTGTGTCAATGCCCGTGATGCCATTTCCGGGGTGGGCAAAATTACCATCGAGACCGGAGAACAGACTTTTGATGAGGAATATTGCAGTGAACACCCGGGCTTTATCCCCGGTGATTTTGTGCTGCTGGCGTTCAGTGACAATGGCTGCGGCATGGACAAGAACATCCTCGACAATCTGTTCGAACCGTTTTTCACCACCAAGAAAGTGGGCGAGGGAACGGGCCTGGGGCTTGCCACCATCTATGGCATCATGAAACAGAACAAAGGATTCATAAATGTTTACAGCGAATCTGGAATAGGAACAACCTTCAGGCTCTATTTCCCACGTCACGCTGAAGTCACAAAGCCGATTGAAAAGAATATAGCTGAAGAAATCCCGGTCGGATCGGGTGAAACCGTGCTGATTGTTGAAGACGAAGCCCCCATTTTAAAGCTAACCCAAAGAATTCTTGAGCGCTTTGGCTACAACGTATTGGAGGCATCCAGCCCCCAAGAAGCGATGACCCGCGCTAAAGAGCACTCTGGAGAGGTCCATCTGTTGATAACCGACGTCGTCATGCCTGAGATGAACGGCCGTGACCTGGCAGAAAAGCTACTGACTGATTATCCGAAACTGAAGGTGCTTTATATGTCGGGCTATACTGCCAACGTGATCGCCCATCATGGTGTTTTGGATGCAGGGGTCCATTTCATTCAAAAGCCCTTTTCCAACCGAGATCTCGCAGTGAAGGTGCGGAAGGTCTTGGAAAAATGACTCTTATGTCGGGTCAAGTTTCTAATGGCCAAGATTGCTGCTCGCTTAATGACCAAATATCGGAGACCATTCACAGGTGGTCAATTTTCGGTTGTCATTTCGATCCCCCAACTGTAACCCTGCATGAATATTCCCACCTGATGAGAAAAAAAATCCTGAAGCGGCTGCACGTTTAGAAGAGGCGATTTTTTAACATGGGCACGATTTGGACAAGAATTTGGACTTTTCAAAAAGAAAGGGTTTCCATGAACTTTGGAAAACCCTTGTGTTTGCTGGTTTTACTTGGTGGGCGGTACAGGATTTGAACCTGTGACTTCTACCGTGTGAAGGTAGCACTCTCCCGCTGAGTTAACCGCCCCTGGAGAAGATTTTAACTATCCTTATAGATTCGGGTGTTTTCCAAGTCAAGTATTTTTTTCATTCTTCTGTTATGGATTCAGGGGAAGCTTCGTTTTCCTCAACAATGGTTTCAGAAAGATTTTCCATAGCGTCAATTTCTTTCGGGGTGGGAAGATCTTTTAAATCCTTTAAATCAAAAAATTCGAGGAAATATTTGGTGGTGGCATAGATCAGGGGTCTTCCGGGAATTTCTTTCCGACCCAGAATCCGAACAAGTTTTCGTTCCATGAGTGTTCTGATAATTCCCCCGCAGTCCACGCCCCGAATGTGTTCGATATCGTTTCGAATGATCGGTTGTTTATAGGCAATGATGGCAAGGGTTTCGAGCGCTGCCTTGCTTAGGCGAACCGGATTTGGCTGAATCATGTTTTTGATCCATTCATGATATTTAGGACGCGTTCTGAATTGATACCCACCGGCAACTTCCTTTAAAAAAAAGCCTCCCTTCCGGGATTCATGTTCCTGGATAAGGGTCTCGATAGCAGACCGGATATCATGAATATCTGCATGGGGAACACTTTTTTGGATACGGTCGAGGGTAAGAGGGGTTTCCGAGACGAAGATAAGGCTTTCGATGATGTTTTTCAGGTTGTCGGTCATATGTGAAAAAGCCTGATGGAGCCGGTTTGGGTGTTTTGAACCACGCGTACTATGGCGGATTTGACCATTTCGAGAATTGCCAGAAATGTAATGACAATCATACTTCGATCGTTTTTAGTAAAAAAAAGTTCCCAAAAGGTTATGGAGCCTCGTTTTTCCAGAATTTCTACAATTTCAGCAATACGATCTTTTACTGAAATTTGATCGTCGGTAAAATTCACCTGATGTGCGGCGGAAGCGTTATCCAAAAGCCTTTTAAAAGCCTCCACAAGCTCAAAAAGCCCAATCTGGACAAAAGTATCCCGGGATTTTGGGTTAAAATCGGGTTCGCCTGTTTTCCGCGTAAAAATATGCTCTCCGAGAATATAGCGCCCGGCCAATTCCTCCGCGGCGGACTTCATTTTCATATATTCCAGCAGGGGACGGGCAAGTTCCATCCGGGGATCTTCCTCCTCGTTCTCCTCCCCGTGAAAAGGCAGAAGCATCCTTGATTTGATATGAGCCAAAGTGGATGCCATGAGCAGAAAATCACCGGCCAGATCCAGATTCATGGCTTGTATCCACTCCAGGTATTCCAGATATTGGTCCGTGATAAGGGCGACAGGGATATCGTAAATATCCACCTCGTTTTTTTTTATCAGGTGGATCAGAAGATCCATGGGACCCTCAAAAATATTTTCCACCTTTACTTTATAAACGTCGTCGATCATGTGATTTGCGGATCATATTTTGATGGCTGCACGCACTTCCTCCATGGTCCGGAATGCCACCAGACGGGCTTTGTCGCTACCGGTATTGATGATTTCTTCTACCAGTTCAGGCTGTTGCATGTAATAGGCCCGTTTTTCCCGGATAGGTGCCAATGCGTTGATCAGGTTTTCGGCCATGATTTTTTTACATTCCACACAACCGATTTGTGCTGATCGGCATTCTTTGTTAATCTTTTTTTGTGTGTCCATGTCCGAGTATATTTTATGAAATTCAAAAACATTACACACCTCCGGATTTCCCGGATCGGATTTTCTGGCCCGCTGGGGGTCGGTAATCATGGTTGCGACTATCTTGCGAATATTTTCGGGGCTGTCGCCCAGATATATGGCGTTATTATAGCTTTTGCTCATTTTTCGCCGGTCGGTGCCTAAAATTTTCGGTGTTTTTGTCAGGATAGAATCGGGTTCAGGGAAAACCTCGCCGTAAAGATAATTGAACCTTCGAGCAATCTCCCGGGTGATTTCCACATGGGGTACCTGGTCGATGCCTACAGGAACTCCGTTTGCCTTGTACATGATAATGTCGGCAGCCTGAAGCACCGGATAGCCCAAAAAGCCGAATGTGGACAAATCTTTGTTGGAGAGCTGTACGATCTGGTCTTTATAGGTCGGGTTTCGTTCCAGCCATGGGACCGGAGTGATCATGGAAAGTAGAAGAAACAGTTCAGCGTGTTCTTTTATGTGCGATTGAACAAACAATGTGCTTTTTTCGGGTGAGAGACCTGCGCTTAACCAGTCGATCATCATCTCCCTGACATATCCCGTGATTTTACCGGTATTTTCATAATCGCTGGTCAGGGCGTGCCAGTCGGCGATAAAATAGAAGCAATCATATTGATCCTGCATCTGAATCCAGTTCAATAGGGCTCCGTGAAGGTTTCCGAGATGCAGGGGCCCGGTGGGCCGCATTCCGCTGAGAATTCTTTTTTTGTCAGCCATTCAAAATCTCCTGTTTGTTTATCTTCGAATTCGGTTCCAGGTATTGGATATATTGTTCCGCAAAATGAATTTCATCATCTCGATCCCTGATAGTCCCATCCAGTTTTGCATCTCTAATTGCCTCAAATATTTCCCGGAATATAGGGCCGGGTTTCAGGCCCATCTGTATCAGATCATCGCCTTTAATAGAAGTGTGAATATAGCGTAATTTTGTAAAAAAATGAGATATGGCTTTTTTGACCTTTTCCTGCTCGGATGCAGCCATTATGTAAAGAATTAATTCGGTTCTGAATTCCCAAAGGCGTCTGTACAAGATTCTGTTGGCGATCGGAAGGTTACGTTCGAGCCAGTAAATACATTTATCCGCTTCGAAACGGTCATTGCAAAAAATTTTCCTGTAACGGGGCGGCAGTTCAAGTCGCTTGCAAACCTCGTCGGAAATCTGTTTATCCGTGTGCCGGGTCAGAATCAGAAGATAAACGATCCATCTCATATTAGATTCTTCGAGAAAAAGCAAATCAAACCAGTCAATAACCTTTTTAGCTGAGTCAAGCAGGCTGATCAGGTTCTTATCAAGTATGAGGGAAGGATGAATGACTTTGAGAAGATTGTAATCATTCATGCGAATAATGGCCGGAGCAGGAGTTTCTTCCTCTAAAATCGACTTGATTTCATTAAAAACCCTACGTCCGCTCAAGCGTTTGAAAAATTCCATCTTGACCGCATTTTTAATCAGGCCCTGGGTGAGTTTTCCGATTGTAAAATCAAAGCGTTGTTCAAAACGAATAGCTCTGAACACTCTTGTGGGGTCTTCCACAAAACTTAAGTTGTGCAATACGCGAATTGTTTTTTCCTTGATGTCTTTAAGTCCGATAAAGAAATCTATAAGAGTACCAAAATTTCCAGGATTTAAATCAATGGCCAGGGTATTGATTGTAAAATCCCTCCGGAACAAGTCGAGTTTGAGAGAACTCATTTCCACAGTGGGAAGATCTGCCGGAAAGCGGTAATATTCCATTCTTGCTGCAGCAATATCCACTTTGAAGCCATCCTCGAAAATAACAACGGCTGTTCCGAATTTCCGATAGGTATGTACCCTCGCTTTAACCTTTTCAGCATATTTTTTTGCAAACGAAATGGCTTCGCCTTCGATAACAACATCTATATCTTCATTTGATCGGTAAAGGAAAAGATCCCGGACAAATCCTCCGATAGCATAAGCATTGACCTGCATTTGGCCGGCTGTTTCACCGATACTTTTTAAAATATGCAATATCCGTGGTGAGTGACGTTCCCGGAGGAACTTTTTGACATTGCGGGTTCGGGCGCGAATATCATTTTTAATGGGATCGGGCATATTGTTGGCAGTCAATTGTGATTTTCTTACCAGATGATTGAGTAGATCGGTTCGGGTAATAACACCGCAAATAACTCCTTTATCCACAACAGGAAGTACTCTTTGCTTGTTTTCGATAATTTTTTCCTGAATTTCGAAGATATCGGATTCGGGAATAACGTATTTCACATCAGTGGTCATATACTCTTTGATTTGAACATGATCCAGTTTGTGATAAAGGGCCTTTTCGATCACCTGTCGTGTGATATACCCTTCCAGTTGTTCTTTTCCTCTCACGTTGCGGGTCACAACCAGAGCGTTGATGTTTTTACGGGTGAGAAGATCATTGGCATTTCGGCAGGTAATATCAGCTGCTGCAATGATGGCCGGAGAGGTCATTAGGTCGGCAGCCAAATGGCGGGATCTAACTTTTTTATAAAGGATATCCACGAGTTCATGCTGAGCCTGAACAAGGGTTTTGCCACGAATGGTACCGGCGGCAGCAAATGAGTGTCCTCCCCCGCCTATGGTTTTCAGGATAGCACCAACATCGACTTCGGGAACACGGCTTCGAGCCACAAGGTATATTTTATTTCCCATACCGGCCAGTGCGAAAATAGCATTGAGATTTTCCATTCGAACCATCTTGTGGACAAGAAAGGCAAAGTCCGGCACATAGTTGTCTGTATTAACGGTGGTAACCACAACATCGATACCGTGGATATTAAAATGAATGGCGCCCTGGATCATATCGTTTAAAAGTCCCACTTGTTCAGGGCTGATTTCTCTTGCGATCAGGTCGGAAACCGTATTTAAATTGGCTCCTTTAGACAGGAGCAAGGCCGCGGCATTAAAATCCTGTCCGGTGGTTGACGGAAATGTAAAAGAGCCTGTGTCTTCATAGATTCCCAGGATCATAATGGTAGCTTCATCCGGCCCGATATCAATTCCCTTTTCCTCAAGAATTTCCGTTAAAAGTGTCACTGTTGCCCCGGTCGAAGAAAGCACCTCAAAGTGCCCTTTGATGTCGTTGGGCATGGAAGGATGGTGGTCGTAGATGTGGATTTCCACATCCTGTCTGTTTGCCAGGGATGCCAGCTTTCCAATTCTGCCGGGCTGACGGGTATCTACGAGAACGAGGCGTCGAATTTTGGAAAAATCAATTGTGTTCATATCGGCCATGTTGAAAAGATAAACCATTGAATTGATAAAAAAATTTCTCAAAGTTTGTTCCTGAGATCCCGGAAAAACCACCACTGAATCCGGGTATAGCTTCTGTGCTGCCAATAAAGAGGCCATGGCATCGAAATCGGCATTGATATGAGTGGTAATGACAGTTACATCTTTTTTTTGATAAATATCGGAAGTTGTCAATTCTTATATTTCCTATTTAGAAAGGGCCTTTGCCAATATTTCGAAAGATTTCAACCGGCATCCCAAAAAAGCTGTATATTTGTGCTTGAACAAAAAGTCCATAATTCCATTTCCCAGCGGGGGAGGATCAGGGTGGGGGTTAATAATATCAGCAACTTATCTTTCCGTCCCCCAGACCCTCCCAGTGTGAGGGGAGTTTTCGTTCAAGCACTATTTAGACCAATGGAAATTTCTCACAGATTAAAGACATTGGCAAGTTATTAGATAACTCATTTGATTTGCCGGTATGGGTTTTGCAAAGACAGGGTGCTAGCTTTAATCCGATAAATCCGGTAAAAAAAAGATGGTCTCCGCGTAGATGCTTTGTATTTGGACATACAATCAACGTCATTTGGGTCGTATTTATTTTTATACATAACCAGTCTGAATCTTAAGTTATATTCTTTTTATTCAATGTTTACCCCGATGTTGCAAAACAATAAGCATGTTTCCGAGGGAATAATAAACCAATATTATTTTTATAATTCCCGAAAAAATAATCGGTATGTTTTTTGCATCTCTTTAAGAGACATCGGGTATCAGGTCAAGCCAATAAACGGATTGGATCATGTGGTATTTAATTTTTTTTAAACCACTTGGCGAAAATTATGTTTTATAATATTTTCCCCTGAACGGTTTTCTTTTTGGGGGTTAAGGATAACGGAGGAAATGCGATGCCGGTTTATGTTTGGGAAGGCAAAAACAATATGGGTGGGGTTCAAAAAGGCGAGATGGAAGCAGCAAGCGATGCAATCATCCGGGCTACTTTGAGCAGGCTAAGAATTTCGCCTACAAAGATTAAGAAAAAACCCAAAGATCTCTTGGAGAATGTCACTTTTCTCCAGCCAAAAGTCAAAGAGGCTGATATAATCTTGTTCTGCCGTCAATTTTCAACGATGATTGATGCAGGGCTTCCAATTATACAATGTCTTGACATTCTTTATTCTCAGCAGGAAAATAAGACATTCAAAAAGATGCTGAAAGATATTAAGGATTCCGTGGAAAGCGGATCTACCCTTGCGGAGGCTTTGAAAAAATATCCGGAGCAATTCAATAATCTTTTTGTCAACATGATCGCCGCGGGTGAGGCCGGTGGTATTTTGGATACCATCTTAAAGCGTCTTTCTAATTATTTAGAAAAAACTGCAAAACTCAAAGCCCGTGTTAAAGGGGCCATGACCTATCCGATTGTTACAATGATTATTGCGGTCATTGTTGTGGCTGTGATTCTTGTATTTGTTATACCGGTTTTTCAGGAAATGTTCGCTGACTTTGGAAGTGAACTTCCCATTTTTACTCAATTTGTTGTCAATATGAGTAACTTTGTAAAATCCAATATTCTTTACATCATTGGCGCGGTTGTCTTGTTTTTTTATGCATTCAAACGCTTTTATAAAACCGAAAAAGGTCGTTCTATTATAGACAGACATATTTTAAATCTGCCCGTTTTCGGAATATTACTTCGTAAAGTGGCTGTGGCAAAATTTACCCGGACCATGGGCACAATGCTGTCAAGCGGCGTGGCAATTTTGGAAGCGTTGAATATTGTTGCCAGAACCGCCGGCAACATGACTATTGAAAAAGCCATTTACAAGGTGAGGACAGACATTGCCGAAGGGCGAACCATGTCGGACCCCCTGGCTGAAAGTGGGGTTTTTCCGGCAATGGTATGCCAAATGATTGCGGTAGGCGAATCTACGGGGGCATTGGATGCCATGTTGGAAAAAATTGCTGATTTTTACGAAGAACAGGTGGATCAGGCTGTTGATAATCTGACATCCCTGATTGAACCTTTCATGCTGGTTTTTTTGGGCGTGACTATCGGTGGTTTGGTTGTGGCCATGTATTTGCCGATATTTAAGATGGCGGGTGCCATTTCAGGATAGGTGTCTTATTGAAAAAGGCGGAGCTGGATTCTTTTCGAAGTTTAAAATGGCTCATGTTTATTAGGGTCATTTTCACCACGCTTCTTTTAGGCTCCGCCATAATGCTTCAACTTCGAGATTCTTCCTTTCAGAATTTTCCAATTCAGGTCCTGTATGGGCTGATTATTTTTGTATTTTTCCTCTCCTTTATTTATTCAGTGCTCATTAAATGGGTAAAGCGGTATGAGTTGCTTGCATATACCCAGATCAGCGTTGATACTTTTGTGGTGACAATGATTATTTTGGTCACCGGCAGCTTTTCAAGCATTTTCTCCTTTCTTTATCTTCTCGTAATTATTTATTCCAGCATACTTCTATATAGAAAGGGCAGTCTGATTATTGCAGCGCTTTGCAGCATCCAATACGGGGTGCTGGTAACCCTTGAATATTATGGAATTTTAAAGCCCCTGGGCGCTGAATCCGAAATTATCATTCTTCACAACGATTGGAGTTATGTCCTTTACAAAATCATAATTACCATGGTGGCGTGTTTTGCCGTGGCCTTTTTAAGCAGCCTCCTTTCGGAAAGGGAGCGAAGGACCAAAAAAGAACTCCGGACCATGGAAGACCATTTCAAAAGAGTGGAGAAGTTGGCAGCTATCGGGGAAATGGCTGCAGGGCTTGCTCATGAGATTAAAAACCCATTGGCCTCGTTATCGGGATCCATTCAGATTTTGCGCCAAGAAGTTCGATATGATCCGGTCCACGACAAATTAATGCAAATTGTTCTGAGGGAGACGGATCGGCTAAGTTCCCTGGTTGGGGATTTCCTCATGTTTGCAAAACCACCGGCGGGAAAATCTTTGCCTTTGGAACTTGAGCGGGTGGTGCAGGAGACGGTATCACTTTTTGAAAAAGGAAAAGCCTGTCAGGATTGTATTTGCATTACCAAGGATTATTTATCCGGAATTTGGGTCAATATGGATCCTATGCATTTAAGGCAGGTACTATGGAACCTTTTATTAAATGCTGCCGAAGCGATCGAAAATCAGGGTGAAATTCATATCCGTATATATTTGCAAAAAGACGATTTTGCGGTCGTGGAGATTTTCGACACCGGATGCGGTATGGCAGCCGAGCAGATACAATCGATCTTTGATCCGTTTTATACCACAAAACCCAACGGTACCGGTTTAGGGCTTTCCATCGTGCACAGTATTTTAAAATCTTATGAAAGCCGGCTCGATGTGGAGAGCGAAAAAAATGAGGGATCCAAAATGATCCTGAGAATAAAGAAAATTGAACCTCCAACTTAAGCTTGACACCTTCGATTAAATACGTTAGCAAATCCAGTTTGATCCTAAATTTTATATAAAACAAATAGTTTTTATTCTCACACCTGATTTTTATTTTTGGCCTGTCGGAAGGAATACGAGGCAGCTTCTTCAGGTTTGATTAGAAAGCAGAGTTGAAAATGGAAAAAGAAGGTACGATTTTGGAAAAACGAAAAGAAAAAATTCAACAGCTCAAAGAACAGAATATTAATCTGTTTCCGAATGATTTCAAAGTTAGTCATACGATAAAAGAGATTCTGGAGATGGTTGAGTCATCTCCTGAGACCCCTTCGGCGAAGCCTGTTGAGGATTTTAACGTGGCAGGACGAATGATGGCTGTCAACCGCTTTGGCAAAGCCTCATTTATTCGATTCAGAGACCGTACAGGCCAACTCCAGGCCTATATTCGCAAGGATTTGGTGGGCGATGATGCTTATACATTGTTTAAGCAGCTTGATGTTGGAGATTTCATTGGATTAAGCGGTGAAATGTTTCAGACCAAAACCGGTGAATGGACTGTGCTGGCCAAGAAATTCCGTCTTTTGAGCAAATCCTGCAGGCCTCTTCCGGAAAAATTCCATGGACTTCGGGATCCTGAAAAGCGCTACCGCCAGCGATATCTGGATCTTATTATGAATGGTGAAGTGCGTGATAAATTTCTGGTCCGGTCAAAAATTGTCAATGTCATCAGAGAATTTTTAAAAGCAAGAGATTTTTTGGAAGTTGAAACCCCCATGATGCAACTGATTCCGGGTGGTGCAGATGCGACTCCGTTTAAAACGCATCACAATGCATTGGATATGGATCTTTATCTTCGGATTGCGCCTGAGCTTTATTTGAAACGCCTTGTGGTGGGAGGTTTTGAACGTGTTTTTGAAATTAACCGGAATTTCAGAAATGAAGGGGTCTCCACGCAGCATAATCCGGAATTTACCATGCTTGAGTTTTACCAGGCATATGCCGATTATCAGGATTTGATGGATCTGACGGAAAAAATGATTCGGTTCATAGCTCTACAGATCAGCGGCACCGAGCAGGTGGTTTATCAGGGAAATGCCATAGATTTTTCCGGGTCGTGGCGTCGGTTAACCCTGACTCAGGCTTTGGAGGAACTGGGTGGTGTCAAACCTGAGATGCTCAAGGATAAGGATGCGCTTTTGGGACTCGCCGCAGAAAAAGGGATTAAAGTAACCAAAACGAGACGGTTAGGAAAAATTATCACAAAAATGTTCGACGCTCTTGTAGAGCCAAAATTGATCCAACCTACTTTTATTACAGGTTATCCAGTGGAGGATTCTCCCCTTTCAAGAAAAAGTGATCAATTCCCTGATTTGACGGATCGCTTCGAATTATTTATTGCCGGACGTGAACTGGCTAACGGTTTTTCCGAATTAAACGACCCTCAAGACCAGCGAGAACGGTTTCTTCAGCAGGTAGCAGACCGTGATGCCGGAGATCAGGAAGCCCATTTCATGGATGAAGACTACATAGAGGCTCTGGAATACGCAATGCCTCCTACAGCGGGTGAGGGTATCGGCATCGACCGTCTGGTGATGCTTTTTACCGATTCGGCGAGCATTCGGGAGGTCATTTTTTTCCCTCATATGAAATCCATTGATAGGGCGTAATATCATGTCTTTTGAACTTTTCGTCGGAACCCGTTATCTGAGAGCTAAGCAAAAAGAGACCTTTATTTCTCTGATCACCATTCTTTCCATAGCTGGTGTAACCGTTGGCGTGATGGCACTCATTGTGGTCATTGCGGTGATGGCCGGTTTTGAATCCGATCTGAAATCACGCATTCTGGGGATAGAATCCCATTTGGTGATTATGCGCCATGGCGGTCAGATGACCGATTATCAGCAAACCCTCAGTAAGGCGAGTTCTTATGAGGGAGTAATAGCCGTCACCCCATTTATTTATACCCAAACGATGTTACGTTCCGCCTCTGGTATTTCCGGTGCTGTTTTACGAGGCATCGAGCCGGATACCGCCAAGGATGTGATAAATATATTCAACGATGTTGTTCCTCCACAAAAACATGTTAAGACAGATGTGGAACCGGAAAATGAAGTGCCTGAAATAGTTCTGGGGAAGGAACTTGCCAGGCGTTTGGGGGTAAGGGTGAGTGATACGGTTTATTTGATATCGCCTGCGGGAATTTTATCTCCGATCGGCCATGTCCCGGCCATGAAACGGTTTCAGGTGTCCGATATTTTCGAATCGGGAATGTATGAATATGACGGTTCTCTGGCTTTTATACATTTAGAGGATGCTCAAAAAATTTTGCGCATGGGAGATTCCGTAACAGGTATTGAGGTGCGTGTCAAAGACATTTATAAGGCCGGAGACATTGCAGAGAAAATTGTCAGCGAACTGGGATTTCCATATTGGGCCAGAGATTGGACACAAATGAACCAGAACCTGTTTGCGGCGTTAAAACTTGAAAAAACGGTGATGTTTATTATTCTGGCGCTGATTATTCTTGTAGCGGCATTTAATATTGCCAGTACATTGATAATGATGGTTATGGAAAAAACCCGGGATATTGCTATCCTGAAAGCCATGGGTGCTACGGATAAAAGCATCGGGAAAATTTTTGTGATCAAAGGAGTTGTCATCGGCGTTATTGGGACATTCATTGGGGTTACCCTCGGTTTTGTTTTGTGTAAACTCTTGGAAAAATATAAATTTATAGAACTTCCGGGTGATGTATACTACATTTCGACACTGCCTGTACGCATGGAACTGTTGGATATTGTTCTGATTGCAACGGCCGCTGTCGTTATTTGTTTTCTGGCCACCCTTTACCCGGCTCGCCAAGCTTCCAAACTAAACCCGGTCGAGGCAATTCGTTATGGTTGATCAACATGAAAGAAACTCAAAAGAAACCGATGAAAAAGATGTCGGGAATTTTTCCCTTTCTTTTATCGAAGCAGTCGATCTGTGGAAAGGTTTTGACGATACCAAAGCCCGCATCGAAATCCTGAAGGGTGCTGATTTTCAAATTGCCTCGGCAGAAACCTTGGCCATTGTCGGACCCTCTGGTATTGGTAAATCCACTTTTTTAAATCTTTTAGGTACACTGGATCGCCCGGATAAGGGCAGTGTTTTATTTCAGGGTGAAAATGTTTTTCGGTTCGACAATGAAAAGCTTGCAAGGTTCCGAAATGAATCTATCGGGTTCGTTTTCCAATTTCATCATCTTCTCCCGGAATTCAGTGCACGGGAAAATGCCATGATGCCCTGTCTTATCCAGGGGATAAGCAAAGAAAAAGCCATGGAGGCCGCTGACCATATTCTGGAGCGTGTGGGATTGGAAAACCGTTTGCATCATCGTGTCACGGACCTTTCCGGAGGGGAGCAACAAAGGGTTGCACTTGCACGTGCTTTAGTATTAAATCCTTCGGTGCTGTTAGCCGACGAGCCTACCGGAAACCTGGATAAAAAAAACAGCGAACAGGTCCACAATCTTCTTCTATCTTTAAATGAAGAGTTAGGCATGGTCTTGGTTGTTGTCACGCATAATATGGAACTTGCATCCTTGATGTCTAGACGTGTGACGATATTGGATGGACAAATGGCAGAAATGGATTGAGGTTTTCTTATGAAAAGACGTTATATTACCTTTTTAATGGCTCTGGTGTTCAGTTTTCCATCCTTGGCATATTCTTTGGAAAAAACGCAGGTATTGATTTTTCCATTTGAAATTTTTTCTGATCTGGATCGATCCCAACTTAAAGATGAAATTCCATCTATTATCGGAAAAAAACTTGCAGAAGCAGGGGCTGAAATTGTTCAATTACCCGACGGAGTTTCCTATTCTGAGCCTATTGAAAAAAATGAGTATGCAAGGGAATTGGGCTTGGCAAGTGGAGCCGATCAGGTAATTTGGGGAAGCTTGACGTGGATTGGAAATAAATTCAGCCTTGATGTAAAAATGCAGGAAACTTTTTCGGAGAAAGCTCCTGAAATTTTTTATCAAGAAGGAGAGGGACCTGCTGATTTATCTCTCAGGCTGCAAAAACTTTCCGAGGAAATCAGTGTTAAACTTTTCAAACAGGAAATAGTGAGCGATGTCCTTGTGGAAGGGAACAGCCGCATTGAAGCCGATGCGATCAAACGACAGATCATTACTAAAACTGGAGATGTCTTATCTCCAAAAAGCCTTTCCCAGGATATAAAAAAAGTATTTGACATGGGGTTTTTCGAAGATGTTCGCGTGGAGGCTGAAGACAGAGCCGATGGGAAGGCCATCATCTTCAAAGTAAAGGAAAAGTCTACGCTACGCCTCATTAAGGTCACAGGAAACACGGTTTTCAAAGATGATGAACTTCGTGAAAATTTGGATATACGCACTGGCTCCATTCTCAACCTTTTTCGTATCAACAGCAATCTTGAGCGTATCGAAACCATCTACAAAGAGAAAAATTACCACAATGTCAACGTGACTTATGAAATTGAAGAGTTGGAAAACAACCAGGCGGATTTGACATTTGTGATCGATGAGGGAGATAAAATAAGGATCAGGAGCATCGTTTTCGAAGGAAACTCTACATATAGTGATAAAAAGCTCAAAGGTTTGATGAAAACTTCCGAAAAGGGATTTTTTTCATGGCTGACATCTTCAGGAGATCTGAAAAAAGAAGATCTGAACCAGGACGCCGCCAGGCTCCAGGGTTTTTACCAGAACAATGGATTCATTCAGGCCAGAGTAGGTGAACCCCAAGTCGATTTTATGGAAGATCAGATCAAGGTTACGATCAAAATTGACGAAGGTCGCCAGTTTAAGGTTGGGATGGTAGACATGAAAGGGGACCTGGTGATTTCCAAAGAAGAGCTGATGGAAAAAATCCAGCTAACCAAAGAGACATACTATAATCGGGAAGTTGTGCGAAATGATGTGCTGGCACTCACTGATATTTATTCCGATGAAGGGTATGCTTATGCGGATGTTTCTCCTCTTATCGAAAAAAATGATGAAACTCTTACCGTGGATATTACCTATACTATCAATAAAGGTCCGTTGGTCCACTTTGAAACAATTATCATTACAGGAAATACCAGGACCAGGGATAAGGTAATTCGACGTGAATTAAAAGTTCATGAGCACGAGACTTACAGCGGCCAGTTGCTAAAGCAAGGGGTTAGAAAGCTTTTTCAGCTTGATTACTTTGAAGATGTCAAGGTGGATACGCAAAAAGGCAGTAGCGAGGATTCAATGATTCTAAGAGTTGATGTCAAGGAAAAACCCACAGGTGCATTCAGTTTTGGTGGTGGTTACAGCAGTGTGGAAAATATGTTTGTCATAGGCTCTGTCTCTCAAAGAAATCTTTTTGGCCGTGGACAGATTTTAGAACTGAAAGCTGCACTTGGTGGTGAATCCACAAGATACACTCTCAGTTTTACCGAGCCTTGGCTTTTTGACATTCCACTTTCCGCCGGTTTTGATTTGTATGACTGGAAAAGGGATTATGAGGAATATGACAAAGATGCCAGGGGTGGAGCAATCCGGTTTTCTTACCCAATATTTGATTATACCCGCATATACACGTCTTATAAATATGAAACTGCAAAAATCGACGATATTAACGTTGACGCTTCAAAAACTATAAAGGAACTGGCCGGAACAAATACTGAAAGCGCTATATCGGCAACTATCCGGTATGATACGAGAGACAAGCTTTTTAATCCCACAGAAGGGCAAAATCATGCTTTAACCGCTCAATATTCGGGGCTTGGCGGCGAAATCGGATTTACAAAATATACTGCTGAGCTTGGAGTTTACTTTCCTTTGTTCTGGGAGACAGTCGGTTTTATTCATACCGAAGGCGGTTATATTGACGATGTTTCAGGTAAATTGCTTCCGGATTATGAAAAATTTTATTTAGGCGGCATTAATTCTCTTAGGGGGTTTGATTGGCGCGATATCTACATACCGGATGAAGAAGGTGCCAAAACCGGCGGGTATAAGTATGTTCAATTAAACCTGGAGTATATATTTCCTCTGGTCGAAAAGGCGGGTCTTGTGGGGGTTGTGTTTTATGACACGGGAAATGTTTTCGGCAGGGATGAAAGTGTCGATTTTGGGAATCTGAGGCATAGCACCGGGGCGGGTTTCAGATGGTATTCTCCATTAGGGCCTATTCGCCTGGAATACGGTCATATTCTGGATCGAGAGGATACGGATGAAGACAGCGGACAATGGGAATTTTCCATGGGTGCGGCTTTTTAAAAAAGATACGACAAAAAATTGTTCAAATTATATTTTAACCGATTAGTTTAATGTCACTGAATATTTTTCGAAAACTAAAAAATATATAAGATAATTCAGGGGGTATCACATGAGGGATTATTTAAAAACTGCTCTTATTTCCATGTTTTTTGTTTTAGGTACTTTCATAAATCTTCAGGCGGCCGATGTTGCTAAGATCGGTCTGGTGGACTTTCAGAAAATACTTGATAATTCTACCTCGGGAAAAGCAGCGCAAGCGGAAATCAATAAAAAAGGCGAGATCATGGAAGCTGAAATCAAAAAGATGGGAGAGGAGGTTGAGGCGCTTAAAAACAACCTGGAGCGGGAGGCGCTAGTGATGAGCCGGGAGGCTAAGGAAGAAAAAGAGCGGGAACTGAGAATCAAAATAAGCGATCTGAGGGCTCTCCAGAACAGGCATATGAAAACCTTCCAGGAGACTGAAAGGGATCTGGTCCAAAAGATTCAAAAAGAAGTTATGGATCTGGTAAGAGAGATAGGTGCCAAAGAAGGTTACCAGTTGATTCTTGAAAAGCGTGAGAGCGGGGCCGTGTATTTTATCAATTCCATGGATATTACGGATCAAATTATAGCAGCCTACAATAAACAGAAATCATAGAAGCTTACTATATGAAGAGCAAGATAAGAAAATCCACAGGACAGATTGCACAATATCTTGGAAGTGACCTTTTGGGTGATGCCGAAAAAATTATTACAGGTGTGGCGCCTTTTGAACATTCAAGCCCCCATGATATTACTCTTGCCGGTGAAGCACATTTTTTAAAAAAAATGGACAAAACTCTGGCTGGGGCAGTTATAGTGCCCGAATCGTTTAAGGGTGTTGAAGATCTTGTTGCCCAGGGCTCCAGCGTTTTTCCCGTGAAAAACCCAAGGGCTGCATGGGCCATGGTAATGCAGCTTTTTTATCCGCCATCCCACCCACAATGGGGAATGAGTAACTCGGCAAATGTGGGCAAAAATTTTGTTTGCGGAAAAGATCCCGATATCGGGCCTTTTGCAGTGATTTGTGACAACGTGACAATAGGGGACAGGGTTGTCATATATCCTCACGTTTATATAGGAGAAGGAGTGGTGTTGGGAGATGATGTCACAATCTATGCAAACGTCACCATTGCAAACAGCACAAAAATCGGCAGTCGTGTTATTATCCAACCTGGAGCGGTTATAGGCAGCGATGGATTTGGTTTTGCACCCGATGGCGAGAAATGGAAAAAAATACCACAGCTGGGAATTGTTCAGATTGATGATGATGTTGAAATCGGAGCTTCAAACACAATTGACAGGGCCACATTTGGGATAACCCGGATCAGTTCGGGAGTGAAAACGGACAACCAGGTTCATATTGCTCACAATGTTACCGTGGGTGAAAACAGTATTTTGGTGGCCCAGGTGGGCATATCCGGAAGTGTAACCATTGGAAAACATGTCATCCTGGCCGGGCAAGCAGGGGTAGCAGAGCATTTGACCATTGGTGATGGGGCCATTATCGGACCGGCATCCGGTGTTGCCAAGGATGTTCCGGATAAAGCAGTTTATTCCGGGGCTCCTGCACAACCTCACCGTCACTGGCTCAGGGTTCAGAATGTGGTGGGGACTCTTCCGGAATTGAAAAAGAGAATTTTAAAGCTCGAAAGCTTAGTTGACGGAATGACCGATTCGGATAAGTCCCAAAAGGATTAGGTTATGTTGGCCAAAAGGTATTTTTGATGCGGAAGGATAAAACAGACATGGGAAAAAATCTGGATATAACGGAAATCATGAATTATTTACCACACCGGTATCCTTTTCTTTTAGTGGATCGGGTGTTGGAGGTAACTCCGGGGGATAAAATCGTTGCTTTAAAAAATGTTACAATCAACGAATCTTTTTTTCAAGGTCATTTCCCGAAAGCCCCGGTTATGCCGGGAGTGTTGATTGTAGAAGGTATGGCACAGGCAGGGGGTATATTGTTTTTCGATGCACTTCCACCCGAAAAAAGGGGAGCGTTGATTTACTTTATGGGAATCGATAAAGTCCGGTTTAGAAAACCGGTGGTACCTGGAGACCAGATGATTTTCACTGTGGAAATATTAAAACAACGAAGCAGTGCCGTTAAAATGAAAGCGATCGCTTCGGTAAATGATGCTACAGTAGCTGAGGCCGAATTTATGGCTACTATTGGAGAAAAAATATGAGTATTCATCCAACAGCGATAGTGGATCCAAAAGCGGAGTTGGACAGTGATGTCCAGGTTGGACCTTATGCGATTATCCGAGAGGATGTTTCTATTGGATCAGGTTCACAAATCGGTTCTCACACGGTTATTGAACCTTTTGTTTCTATTGGAAGAGATTGCCGGATTTTTCAATTTGCGTCTATTGGGGCCACACCTCAGTCCCTGAAATTCGAAGGTGAAAAAACCTATGTGAAAATAGGGAAGGGTAGTATTATCCGCGAATTTGTAACGATCCATCGGGGTACCGGATTTGGAGGAGGGATTACCGAGATCGGAGAGCAGAATTTTTTGATGGCCTATACCCATATTGCCCATGACTGTAAGACAGGACGTATGGTAGTTATGGCCAATAACGCTACATTGGCGGGCCATATTACCATCGGGGATTATGCGACGGTTGGAGGGTTGACGGCTATTCACCAGTTTGTAAAAGTGGGAGATTATGCTTTTATCGGTGGAAAATCCGCTGTGGTTAAAGATATTCCACCTTTTGTGATTGCCGCCGGAGATCGTGCCCGACTTCATGGCATGAATACAGTGGGTCTTAAACGCCATGGGTTTACACAAAGCACCATTAACGAACTGAAAAAGGTTTACCGGATTATATTCAGAATCGGGCTTACGCGAAATGAGGCCCTGGAAAGGGTTAAGGCCGAGGTGGAGCAAATTCCGGAGGTGGTTAAATTTCTGGAATTTATTCAGTCATCCCAAAGGGGGATCACTCGCTAAAAAACTTAACGGCTGGTATGATACTTTTTTAGCCAAAAAAACAAATCCATAACTTAACCATGAGACAGCGGATAGGACTTATTGCGGGGAGCGGCCAGTTCCCCATTATTTTTTCGGAAAAAGCCCGTTTGAACGGTTATGATGTTTACGCCGCCGCATATGTAAAAGAGGCGGACCCCAAAATCAAAGACCATGTGGATGTCGTTGAGTGGATGCATCTTGGACAGGTCAATAAATTGATCAGGTTTTTTAAGACACATGAAATTCACCAGGCCGTCATGATGGGAGGAATTCAAAAAACCCGGATCTTTAAAGATATTAAACCGGATTTTAAAGCCATATCCATGATGATCGGCATGAAACACAGCCATGATGATAGTGTGCTGCGTGCTTTTGCCAATGTACTGGAAAAAGAGGGGATCAAAATTCTGGAATCCACGTTTCTGGTTCCTGAGCTTTTGGCGCCTGAAGGGTGTTGGACAAAAATTAAGCCGACCCGTTCCCAACGGGAGGATATGGTATTGGGTTGGAAAATAGCCAAGGAGATCGGCCGGTTGGACATAGGGCAGTGTGTTGTTGTCGGCAGTGGATCTGTTCTGGCCGTGGAGGCCATCGACGGTACTGATGCAACTATTCGAAGAGGAGCCTCATTAGGCAAAGATGCCGTTGTGGTGAAAGTATGCAAACCAAACCAGGACATTCGATTTGATATACCGGCTACAGGTGCGCAAACCATTGAAGTTATGGCCGAAGCGGGTGCAGGCGCATTGCTTTTGGAAGCCGGAAAAGCAGTTGTTTTTGATCGCGAAAAGATGATATCCTTCGCAGACGAAAAGAAAATCGCTATTGTGGCTTCTGTGAATTTTCAATCAATTTAAAGATGATGGACATCAAATAAAACAGAAATGAAAAAGTTGAGGGTAGGTGTCATTGGCACAGGTTATCTGGGAAAATTTCATGCCGAAAAATATGCCCATATGGAAGCTGCCGAGTTGGTTGGTGTAGTGGATACCAATCAGAAACAGGCTGTGGAAATAGCAAAAAAGCATGGGGTCAAGGCCTTTTTCAGTCCTGAAGAGATTTTGGGTAAAGTTGATGCGGTCAGCATTGTCGTACCAACCCCGCTGCATTACCAGGTTAGCAGGATATTTTTGGAGCACGATGTGGATGTGCTCATAGAAAAACCTATCACCACTACCTTGAAAGAAGCCGACAGCCTGATTGATCTGGCGGAATCCCGGGGATTGATTATCCAGGTGGGACATCTGGAACGTTTCAACCCGGCGGTGATTGCTTTGGAAGATGTTATTAAAACCCCCATGTTCATTGAGAGCCACAGGCTGAGCATATTTCAACCCAGGGGCACTGATGTGGATGTTGTATTGGACCTGATGATTCATGACATTGATATTATTTTAAACCTGGTTAAATCAGAGATTACCAGTATTCAGGCCGCCGGCATTCCCGTTATAACCAAACATGGTGACATTGCAAATGCCCGGTTGGAATTTGCAGGCGGATGTGTGGCCAATGTGACGGCCAGCAGGATTTCGCTGAAAAATGAAAGAAAGCTCAGGCTTTTTCAGCGGGATGCATACATATCCGTTGATTTTGCTAACAGAGAAATCACAATGATACGCCAGGATGGAAAGGCTAAGGATAGTATTATCCCTGGCATGGATATCAACAGCCGATGTTTTACCAAAAGTGATGCATTGTTGGCGGAACTGGTATCTTTTGTTCAATCGGTAAGAAACAGAATTTCACCTGAGGTGACCGGTAAGATGGGGCGGGACGCACTTCAGGTGGCACTGAGCATTGTCGAACAGACGCAGCTAAGCCATCGGAAATATTTAGGATCCTGATGATATGAATCAGTTGTTATCGGACAGATATGTCATGCTTATTGCCGGGGAAGCCTCCGGTGACTTGCATGGCGCCAATGTGGTCAAGGCCTTGAAAAAAAAAACCGGTTTGAAATTTATCGGAATCGGGAGCAAAGCCCTCAGAAAAGAGGGTGTCCGGATAGTGATGGACTCGCATGAATTGTCCGTGGTTGGAATCACCGAGGTTTTTTCAAAGCTTCCGCATATCCTGAAGGGGATCAGGGCAGCAAGGCGGGCAATCAGCCAATTTAAGCCCGAATTGCTTATTCTAGTGGATTTTCCGGATTTTAACCTTTTCATTGCCGGCATCGCCAAGCGGATGGGGATTCCCATACTATACTACATCAGCCCGCAGGTTTGGGCATGGCGCTCAGGGCGTGTAAAAAAAATACGCCGTTTGGTGGATCATATGGCGGTCATTTTGCCCTTTGAAACAGACTTTTATCGCAAGCACGGCGTTTCAGCAACCTTTGTGGGCCATCCCCTTCTGGACACGGTTCGCCCTCTTTCCCAGGAGATTTTTGAGAAGAATATCTCAGGACCACCGGTTTTAGGTCTTTTACCCGGTTCCAGGGATAAAGAAATCTTCAATCACCTGCCGGTCATGCTTGATGCTGCCAGGCGCTTAAAAGTTCATTTTCCCGACCTGAAAGTTCTTGTTTCTATAGCTTCTTTTTTGGATCGACGTTTTGTTGAAGAAATTATAGAAAAATATCAAGGTTCTTTAAAAGTGGAACTCGTAGAAGGGGGTGCGGCCAATACTTTTAATCAGTCAACCGTTCTTGTGGCGGTATCGGGCACGGTGACCCTGGAGGCAGCTCTTGCAGGTATCCCGATGGTAATTGTTTACCGCGTGAGTCCCTTGAGTTATCGATTGGGAAAAGCATTAATTCGGGTTAAGTATATCAGTCTCGTAAACCTCATTGCCCGCAGGGAACTCTTACCTGAATTGATTCAGGAAAAAGCAACATCCGAAAACATCTTTTTAGCGTTAAAAAATATGCTGGACAATCCCGGGCAGCTTGCCTTGCTTAACAAACAGCTTCAGTGGATGCGCAATGCCTTTGGCGGGCCCGGAGCATCCGATCGTGTGGCTGAAATTGCATTGGATATGATTAAAAGTAAAAAATTATGCTGACTCCGAATCAAAAAAGGAAGTTTACGGAACTTAAATGGAAACTAGTGGGAACATTTGGGAAGTTGCTTGTGGACTTTATTTTCAGCACCAGCGTTATTGAAATCAGGGGACAAAAACCTCTGGAAGGCCTCCTGAAAAGTCGCAAATACATTATGGCCATATGGCATTCCAGAATTTTGCTTGTAAGCTACGTGTTTAAGGGAACCAATGCCTCTATTTTAGTAAGCCGTTCAGATGATGGTGAAATCATTGCCCGAATTTTGCAAGCTCAGGGACAGAAAACAGTCCGGGGATCCACAAAAAAGGGCGGTTTGAGGGCAGTGGCAAGGCTTATCAAAAATCTTAGAGATCATCGGGATCCAGGCGCCATTATTCCTGACGGTCCACAAGGACCTCGTTTCCAGGTGCAGCCCGGTGTGATCATGTTGGCTAAAAAAACCGGACATCCCATTATGCCTGTCAGTTATAGCGCAAAAAAAATTAAAGTCTTTTCCTCCTGGGACAGGTTCATCCTCCCATATCCGTTTACCCGATGCAGGCTGGTTTATGGCAAACTCATCTCGGTTCCGGCAGATGCCGATCCGATCGGTCTGGAAAATTGCCGCATAGCCCTTGAAAGTGAGCTTAATCGTATAACCAAATCAGCCGACCGACATTTTGGACATCAAATTGACTGATCCTGAATTTCCAGTCTTTAAAACAAATGCGAATACAATTGAAATCATGTGCTTATCGGCAAATGATATACCAAGGGTTTTATGAAGAAAATTTTTAAATTTAAGCTGATGGATCGCCACAAACGAATTCTGGCTTTAATCAAAGAAAACAAGTTCCGGCTATTATTCGCAATGGCCTTTATGCTTCTGGTGGGTGCCTCAACAGGGGCCGTGGCCTTTATGATAAAGCCGATCCTGGACGATATATTTTTTAATCAGGACCAGCGAATGCTCAAACTGATACCCATTGCAGTTATTATAATATATCTTATCAGGGGGGCTGCCGAGTATGGGCATTCCTATCTGATGAACTACGTGGGGCAGAATGTGATAAAAAAACTCAGGGATGAGCTTTATGCCAATATTTCAGATTTACCACTTTCTTTTTTTTACCGGGAGAAAACCGGCAGGCTTATGTCTAGAGTTACAAACGATGTGAGCATTGTCAAGGGAATGGTCTCTACTGCCGTAACCGGTGCACTCCGAGATTGTTTTACCATTGTCAGCCTGACATTTGTCATTTTTTACAGGGACTGGCAACTGGCAAGTTATGCCCTGGTTATTTTGCCGGTGGCCTTTTATCCGGTATATCTTTTTGGCCAAAGAGTTCGAAAAGTCAGCACCGGTTGTCAGGAATGCATAGCCGATCTCAACTCTTTTTTGCATGAAACTTTTTCCGGCAACAAGATTGTAAAAGCTTTCGGCATGGAAAATTATGAAAAGAAACGGTTTTACGACAAAACCCAAAGCCTTTTTAAAATCGAGATGTCTCAGGTAGTTGCCAAAAGCCTTTCGTCGCCGGTCATGGAAATTCTGGGTGGCCTGGGTATCGGTTTTATTGTTTGGTACGGCGGACATCGTGTGATTAGCGGTACCTCCACAGCCGGCACTTTTTTTTCTTTCATGGCCGGCGTACTCATGCTTTATGAACCCGTTAAAAAACTTGCAAAACTAAATAACAATATCCAGGAGGGGATGGCTGCTGCGGACCGAATTTTTGACATAATCGAATATGAATCGGATATAAAGGAAGAAAAAAATCCCGTTCACATGACGCGCGGACCTCATACGGTCAGGTTTGAAAATGTATATTTTCGTTATGAAGATGACTGGATTCTCAGGGATATCAATCTCAGAGTCAATTCAGGAGAAATCATTGCACTGGTCGGAATGAGCGGAGGTGGCAAAACTTCACTGGTCAACCTTATTCCCCGGTTTTACGATGCAACGGAAGGCACAATTTCCATTGATGGCATCGATATTCGTAAACTTTCAATTGCATCTTTGCGGGATCAGATTGCTATTGTCACCCAGGAGCCGATTCTGTTTAACGATACCATCCGCAATAACATTGCTTATGGAAATCGGAATGCTACCGGAAAAGATATTTTTCAGGCGGCAAAGGCGGCATATGCCTATGATTTTGTCATGAACTTTCCAAAAGGTTTCGATACCACCCTTGGAGAACTGGGAAGCCGTCTTTCAGGAGGTGAAAAACAGCGTATCTGTATTGCTCGCGCATTGCTCAAAGACGCTCCTGTTTTGATCCTTGATGAAGCCACATCCGCTCTCGACACCGAATCGGAAATGCTGGTCCAGAAAGCTCTGGAAAATCTGATGAAAGGACGTACAACCTTTGTAATTGCCCACCGCCTTTCCACAATTGCCTACGCTAACAGAATCATTGTGCTGGTCAACGGGAAAATAGTGGAAGAAGGACAACCCCACGAACTTATGCAGACCCAGGGTGAATATTACAAATTAGTCCAAATGCAGTTTAAAAAATAGAATGAATCGGAAACAGTGGAAATCATAGGGGGCTTTTTCAGGGTGATGCAAATCAATTCAATTCTAAACCGCTATGTGTTAAGGGAGATGATTCCTCCTTTTATCATTAATTTGTGCTTTTTTATGTTTATTTTCCTGATGTCCCAGATACTTGACATTACGCACCTGATTGTCAATTACAATGTTGGTCTTGCAGCCATTTTCTTTATGATTGTCTATTCCATTCCGTACTTTCTGGTTTTTGTCATTCCTTTATCGGTCATGATGAGCGTGTTACTGACTTTTTTGCGCATGTCCGGCGACAATGAAATCCTGGCCTTAAAAGCCGGTGGTGTGAGCATTTATCGGCTGATTGTTCCGGTGCTCTGTTTTTGCCTGATCGGGGCATTGTTCACTGCGGCCATGACCGTATTCGGGCTTCCATGGGGCAGAAAATCGTTCAAGCAAATGGTGACAGATGTAGCTTCTACCAGTCTGGATATCGGTTTGAAGGAAAGAACGTTCAACGACAGTTTCGATGGTGTGATGCTCTATGTGACCAATATCGACATCAAGACAAAAACCCTAATCGATGTCTTTATCGAAGACCAGAGAAGTGAGGATATGCTTAGCACGGTGGTGGCTCCGAGAGGTAAGCTTTTTAGCGACCCTGAAAAAAAACTTTTTCAACTCCGGCTTTTTGACGGTGTCATTAATCAGGTCAGCCTGAAAAACCGATCCGCCAATACATTACGTTTCGATACCTATGATATCAATCTTGACATCAAAGAAGGTTTGGCCGGCCTTTCTGCCAGGGAAACCGATGAGAAAGCCATGTGGCTTTCAGAGCTTCGGGAATTTATCAATAGTTCTCCCGAAAATAGCGATAACTATTATAATGCTCTTATAGAACTGCACAGAAAATTTTCCATGCCTGTTGCCTGTTTGGTCTTAGGATTTCTGGCATTTCCTTTGGGGCTCCAATCCAGGGGCGCCAGGAGATCCTTCGGGCTTGTGCTTGGGCTTTTATTTTTCCTTTTGTTCTATTTACTCCTTTCAGCCGGTAAAGTATATGGAGAGGCAGGAATGTTGCCGGCTGCAATAGGCATGTGGGCTCCGAATATCTTTATGGCGGCGTTGGCGGTCTATCTTTTAATACGTGCAGGCAAAGAAAATCCTTTCAAATATTCTTTTTTACCCCGACAGCTCCGTAAGCTGTTGATTCAGTAGTCTGATGGTTTTTTAAATGACCATATTAAGCCGATATATCACCAGGGAAATACTTAAATACTTATTTGTTGTGATGGTTCTGATCGTTGGTCTTTATGTTGCCATAGATTTCTTCGAAAAAATAGATAATTTTATGGGCGAGGACCTGCCGGTCTCTCTCGCAATCAGTTTTCTGGTCCTAAAGACCCCGCTGATTATTGTCCAAACCGCTCCCATCAGCTTATTTTTATCCGTAATTATCGTGTTTGGCCTGATGAGCAAAAACAATGAGGTTTTAGCCTTAAAAAGCAGCGGCATAAGTGTTTATACTCTTTTGAAACCTGTTTCAGCCATTGGTCTTATTTTCAGTATTCTGTTGTTTTTTTTCTCTGAAATTATTGTACCTTTGACCATCACCCATTCCAACAGAATATGGATGGAAGATGTCAAAAAAAAACCAGCAATGGTTTCAAGAGAAAAAAACATATGGATTCAAGGAGAACGCTCTATTGCCCATATCAAGTATTACAACCCGGCTTCCAGGGCTATGCATGGTGTTACGCTCTATTTTTTTGATAAAGCGTTTTCACTGATACGAAGAGTGGATGCCGAAAAAGGAAACTTTGTCGACGGCAGGTGGATTCTTGAAAATGTCATGGAGCAGGCTCTCGATGATAAAAGTGGAAATTATGTGACCGCTTTTTTTGAAATAAAAGAAAGAATATTTGATTTTATTCCGGAGGATCTTGGAAGGGCCGTCCAAAAATCCGAGGAGATGAGCTTTACGGAGCTTCTGGAATATATCCGAAAAGTCGAAGCCGAAGGCTACGACGCTTCCGGATACAGGGTGGATCTCCATGCCAAACTTGCTTTTCCTTTTGTGTGTGTCATCCTTTGCCTTGCCGGTATCGGAATAGCTCTTAGAACCACAACCAAAGAAGGCCCGGGAACAGGCATCGCTATTGGGATCGGGACTGCTTTTTTTTATTGGATTTTTTACAGTTTCTGTCTGTCTCTTGGCTATGGTGAGATGCTTCCCCCGGTGATCGCGGCCTGGACCGCCAATCTGGTGTTTATGTGTTTTGCAGTGATCACACTTCTCAATGCAGATTAAACAGAAAGTAAGCCAGAGATGATTTTGCTTTGCAATACTATAATGCTTTTTGTTCTGATACTGGTTTTTCCGGTTGTGCTTCCCCTTATTCTGACTTCAAAAAAGCGCAGAAAAACGGTTCTTCACCGGCTTGGTTTTACTAGATTTTCTCAACAGAAAATAAAAAATACCAATTTATCGCCGGAACATCAACCCGTTTGGATTCATGCCCTTTCAGTAGGAGAGACTTTTGCATCTGTTGAGCTTGTCAAAACATTAAGAAAAAGTATTCCTCACCGGAAAATATTTTTTTCCGTCAGCACTGCAACGGGGTTTGATGAAGCCAGACATCGTCTGGCTGATGAAACCGAGTACATATTTTTTTATCCATATGACATTTTATTTGTTGTGAAAAAAGTCCTGCGAAAGGTTTCCCCGTCTCTTTTTATTCTGGTGGAATCGGACATTTGGCCAACTTTTCTTCTGGAGCTTAAGAAAATGAATGTTCCGGCGGTCCTTGTCAACGCCAGGCTTTCATCGTCTTCCTTTGCCGGTTACAAGAGACTTTCGTGGATAATGAAGCCTGTGTTAAACAGTTTTTGCAGAATCTGTGTCCAATCGGATGAACAGGGCAAACGTTTTGTACAAATCGGGGTAAAGGCTGAAAAAATTTGTATTACGGGCAACATGAAATTTGACCAAAAAGTAAATCAAGTTTCTGTTAAAAATGTCGAATCCATCAGAAAATCTCTGGCAATCCCGGAAAATAAAAAAATCTTTTTAGCAGGAAGTACCCATCCGGGAGAGGAAAGTATTCTACTGGAATCTTTTGTGCGACTTCATTCCACTTTCTCAGACCTCGTTCTGGTTATTGCTCCCCGAAACCCGGACAGGGCTGATGAGGTGTGCCGAATGGCATCTGATTTCAGGTTGGTTGTGAAAAAAATGAGCCAGGAAAAATCCGTTTTACCGAATGTCGTGGTTATTGACACCATGGGTGTTCTGGGTAATTTGTATGCTGTTGCCCATGCAGCTTTTGTGGGCGGAAGTCTGGTCCCTTTTGGAGGACACAATCCCCTGGAACCTGCTGCTTTTGCAAAACCGATAATATTCGGCCCTGACATGAGCGACTTCCCGGAAATATCACGTATGCTTCTCCATGCCAATGGGGCGATAGAAGTCAGAAATACTGAAAATATAATTCAAACAGTGCAGGAATTTTTAACAGACCCCAAAAAAACCCGGGAGATTGGAAAAAATGCCTTTGAGGTTTTTGAGGCCAATCAGGGGGCTGTGGAAAAAACCGTTGCTGTGATTAAACAAATTGATAAAGGCCAAATCTGTTGATGAGCTGACTTTATTGGTATGAAACCCGACTCGTTGAAAAATCGCATAGAAGCTGTAATTTCCGGTAAGGACAATGATTCCAATTTGGCAAAGGTCATGTCCGAAGTTTCTAAAGTTTATGGCATGGCCATGGCGATGCGTATAAAATTTTACAAAAGCAACCTGTTTAAAACGTTCCGGCTTCCATGCCGGGTTGCCTCAATTGGAAACATCACGTTGGGTGGTACCGGTAAAACACCTATGACAATTTATATGGCCGAGCTGATAAAAAGCATGGGACTTAGGCCGGCCATAGTTTGCAGAGGATATAAAGGTGACTATGAACATTCAGTACGGATGGTTACTGATGGTGCCGGGATTTTCATGGGACCCGGACAGTCAGGAGATGAGCCATATCTGATGGCCACCAAATTGTCCGGAGTGCCGGTATTTGTCGGAAAGAACCGTTATGCCTCAGGAATGAAAGCCTGGAAATCTTTCCGGCCGGATATGATTATTCTGGATGATGCTTTTCAGCATATCCGGTTGTTTCGGGATTTGAACCTGCTTTTACTCGATGCCGTCCAACCTCTGGGAAATGGACATATTTTCCCCGGGGGCATTTTAAGGGAATCTTTGGATCAGGTCGATCGGGCTGATGCAGTGGTTATCACCAGGGCTGAACCCAATTGTCGTGAGAACAGATTTTTCAAAGAAAACAAAATTATATCCGCCAAACCCGTATTTCGATGCCGACATGTGCCTGATACCGTATCTGTTTTGAATTCAGAGGGTATGTGGGAAAAATGCAGCCCTGACAACATCAGGGGTGAAAAATGCCTGGCTTTTGCCGGGATCGCAAGAAATGAAGATTTTTTACGCACATTAGCCGATTTCGGATGTCAACCTTACGATTTCATTAAATTCCCTGATCATCATCAGTTTTCTCGACAGGATGTCAAAACCATCTTAAAAACAGCTCAAAAAAATCAAGTTAAATTTCTTGTAACCACCGAAAAAGATAGGGTTAAACTGCCGGCAAGTATGTTTTTGGCAATGAAAATCTATTCCATCGGTGTTAAAATATCTTTTATTGAAAATGATAAGGATCGCTTCCGTGAGTTTATTTACAATACTGTTACATCAACATAAGAAAGATATGCTTAATCCTGAAAAAATTGAAAATCTGCTGATTCGTTCAACCAACTGGATTGGTGATGCTGTCATGACAACACCGGCTGTAAGGGCTATCCGGAAAAATTTTTCCAATGCCCGAATAAGCCTCCTGGCAAAACCCTGGGTAGCTCCGGTCTTTGAAAACAGCCCCCATATTGATCAGATCATTCCGTATAATTTCGGAGGAGCATTGAGAACGATTAAAACAGCCAGGATGCTCGACAAGTACAGGTTTGATGCAGCTGTTTTGCTTCAAAACGCTTTTGAAGCCTCATGGGTAGCCTATCTGGCAAAAATACCGATCCGCATCGGTTATGACACGGACTTGCGAAAAGTGCTTTTAACCCACCCGGTCCATCGTTCACCAAGAATTCTCAGGCTTCACCAGACCCATTATTATAATGAAATTTTAAAAGGCGCGGGTTTGAAAACTGATGGCACGCACCTGGAGCTTTATCTGGCTTCAACAGATTATGACTCCGCTATGAAAATTTTGAAAGATTCAAATATTTTTGAAACGGATTTTATTATCGGCATCAACCCCAGCGCAACTTTTGGCTCGGCAAAACAATGGTTTCCCGAGCGCTTTGCTCAGGTTGCCGACAGACTTAACAAACGATTCGATTCCAAAACCGTTATTTTTGGAGGTCCGAATGACCGGGAATTGGGTGCGAATATCATGAAAATGATGAAAACTTTTGCTGTGGATTTATCCGGTAAAACCACTTTAACAGAAGCCATAGCGCTTATTGCCCGGTGTCGTTTATTTATTACCAACGATTCAGGCCTTATGCACATTGCTGCAGCATTAAATGTCGCTCAGATCGCTATTTTCGGGTCTACAAATTTTGCTGCTACCGGCCCATGGAGTCCACGCGCAAGGATCGTCAGGAGCTTTGTGGATTGCAGCCCATGCCTGAAGCAAGAGTGCCCTTTCGGCCACAGGGATTGTATGAAAAAAATCAGTGTTGACAAAGTGTTTAAAACAGCATGTGATTTATTTTAATTATTTAAGAGGCAGTCAATGAAAAAATCAAAAATAATCGCAACCATTTCAAATAGATCCTGCTCAGTGGATCTTTTGAAACAGATGTATCATGCCGGAATGGATGTGGTACGTTTGAATACGGCACATCAATCCCTTGAGGATGCCCTTCCGGTGATTGAAAATATCCGGGCGGTTTCTGACCGGATTGCTATCATGATCGATACCAAAGGGCCTGAGATCCGTACGATGGAGATGAAAGAACCCATTGCCGTAAAATTCGGTGATGTTATACATATCAAAGGAGCTTCAGAAAACTTACTTCCGGGTGAATGTGTCTGTGTCAGCTATGACCGCTTTGCCGAAGATGTGTCCCTTGATGACCGGATTTTAATCGATGATGGTGATATCGAACTCCAGGTTTTGGGAAAAAGTGGTGATACTCTCAGGTGCATCGTGAAAAACGATGGTTTTATTCGTGGTCGAAAAAGCATCAATGTTCCGTCCGTCAATATACGCCATCTGCCGTCCCTGAGTGAAAAAGACAAGACATTTATCGCTTTTGCAGCCGACCATGGGGTTGATTTTATCGCTCATTCGTTTGTCCGGAGAAAGGAGGACATTTTCGCCGTTCAGGAAATCCTGGACCAAAAACAAAGCCCAATAAAGATCATCGCCAAAATTGAAAATCAGGATGGGCTTGACAATATTGATGAAATTCTGGATCACGCATATGGAGCAATGATTGCCAGGGGAGATCTGGCTATAGAAGTTCCTGCGGAAAAAATTCCGATCATACAGAAAAACCTGGTTAAAAAATGTATCGAGAGAAGAAAACCGGTGATTATCGCTACCCAGATGTTGCAATCCATGGTGGTGTCTCCAAGACCGACCCGGGCTGAGGTATCTGACGTTGCCAATGCCTGCCTGGATCGAACCGATGCTGTGATGCTTTCAGGGGAGACCGCCAATGGGAAATATCCTCTCGAAGCGGTAAAAATGATGGCCAAAATCGCAGCAGAGGTTGAATCGAGTGGAAGTACATTCATCAACACCGTCTATGAGACCCAGAACACGGTGACCAGTTATCTGTCCAAGGCTGCGGTAAAAGCTTCCATGCGTCTGAATTCAAAGGCCCTGATAGCCGACACCATAAGTGGAAAGACCATCCTGAGCCTGGCCGCCTATCGGGGGGAAAGTCCCATTTATGCACAATGTTATGATAAGCGGGTGATGCGGGAACTGGCGCTATCATACGGAGTGCAGGCCAATTACATGGAACCGGATCTGACATCCCATCTTTTTCTTCGAACAGCCCTAACCTGCCTTCTGAAAGAAAAAGAATTTACTGAAAACTGCCTCATCACCGTCCTGGCCGGTAACTTTGGTTCGGACTATGGGGCGTCTTATGTCGAGATCAGCACCGCGAAAAACCTGTTGAAACGTAGGTAGATTTATCATCAGGAGAATTTGGAGAATTTAATCATGTCCCTGTTGGATATTTTTCTCAGCCCTTCATCGCAAAAACTGGAACAAAAGGGTGATGCTTTTTTTGAGGCCGGACTCTGGGGTCCGGCAAAACAAGCTTATGAACGCTCCCTGGATAAACTGGAAACAAATGCCGGACAACCCCCAGGTGATCATCGCAGGATCAGGGAAAAAATTATTCGTGCCGGGGAATCCCTGGCACGAGAGCATCAACAGAACGCAATAAATTACCTGGAGGGGGGGTATTTTGATGAAGCCCGTGAGTTGCTGGAATTGGCTTATGAAGTCAGTTCAGATGAACAGGTTAAAAAAGAAATAAAGCAGAAACTTTATGATATTGGGCTTCAAAAACGCCGGAATGCTATTGAAGAATCTGCCGATTATTTCTACGGGCCTGAAGGTGATGACGATGATATCGAGAACGATGAGCTGGAACTATCTGAAGAAATATCCGAAGATGAAGAATTTGTTGCGTTGTGCAATATTTTGCCCGATGATGTGGGTGTTGCATATCACAGCTATGGCCGGCAATTTAAAACCGGCTATGTCGCCCTGAACCAGGGTGATTTTCAATCGGCGATTGAAAATCTTCAACATGCTTTGGCAGATAATCCTCAACCAGACAGCTATATTCCTTTGGAGCTGGCAACCGCTTATTTAAATCTGGAACAAACGGATAAAGCACAAACGCTTCTGGAAAATTTTATTCCGTATCATCCGGAAGCTTTACCGGCTTACCAGCTCTTGTGCGAAATTTACTGGGATCAAAAGGATTTTTTAAAAGTAGAAGCCCTTTTGGCCTCAGTGCCGCAAAAGTTAACAGATACCATTGCCGTTGCATTGCTTAAAGGCAAAACAATTTATCAGTCAGGAAATTATGAAGAAGCCAAAAGTTTCTATAAAGGCTTTTTAGAAGTCTATGGCTGGCACGAAGCGATTGCCCTCGAGCTTGCAAATACCTGTGAAACTTTAGGTGAATCGGATAATGCCCGCTATATTTACAAAGAAATTATCGGACGCTGCACCGGGTGTAACTCCCGAATTGATCCGGAAATCAGGGATAAGTATGCGGAATTGAGTTTTGCAGCCGGCATTTATAGTACTGATATACTTGAAATGTATCTGGCTCTCGCCAGGGAAATACCGAAGGAGGCAGCCCGCTATTTTGACAGGATCAGCCGGATTTATGAAGCACAGGGCGATTCATACGAAGCCGGCCGCTTTCGGGCCTTTTCAAATCAGGTTCAAAAGGAAGGTCTCCATAAGCAATAATCTGTTTACGCTGCATACGCAACCGTTAATTCAGGTGGACACAAACAGAACCAAATCCGATTTTTCTTAAGTCAATGATACTGAACCTGGATTTGAACGCATAAATTCAGCGGCTTTCAGATAATATTCAGCAGTGTTTTAGGATATCATTCTGTGGAGACCGGCAACACCGTTTGTCATTTGGTACGGAGAAATTGGCCGGCGAAGACGATCTCTACGAGGCAATGGATTGGTTGATTGAACGCCAGGGTGACATCGAAAAGAAGTTAGCGCATCGGCATTTGGAAAATAAGGGCATTGCACTCTACGATTTGACATCGAGCTATTTCGAAGGTCAGAACTGCCCGCTTGCACACCTTGGGCATAACCGCGACGGCAAAAAGGCAAACTTCAGGTAAACTATGGGTTGCTTACCAATCGTATGGGTATTTCGGTTCAAACTCATCAAAAAAAATAAGCGAAAGGTCAGATATGAGAGACAGACCGACAATTATTGGATTTGTGGCATCCGGTATGCTGATATTATTACTATTTTTGCTCTCTCTTTTATTGGAGGGGTCTGCCAGAGATTTTCTGATTGAAGAGGGAGGACTCATTGAGTCAGCATCAGCTTTTGGTCATTTCTTGTGCGTCGCAATCATTCTTTATAAAGGCGGGCTTTCATATTTGAAGCAATATCATTATGTAGTTCTGCTAATTATCTTTTTTATGCTGAGAGAGCTGGACTTTCATGCGAAATTTACAACAATGGGAATATTTAAGACAAGGTTTTATATAAGTGATAGTGTGCTATTGGTGGAAAAAATTGTCGGAGTGATGGTTATTCTATTGTTACTTTATTTTATCTTCAAAATGGTTCATCGTCATTCAAGAGAATTTTTATTAGGCCTGAAAAATTATTCCGTTGTTTCTATCGGCATTTTTATGGCCATTGTTCTTATTGTTGTATCAAAGTCCCTTGATGGTCTTTGCAGAAAGTTTAAAGAGTTCGATGTGGAAATATCAAAACAAATAAATATGCATTTAACCGCATTGGAAGAAATATTAGAGTTAGGCTTGCCGATAATTCTAATCCTTACCGTGATTGCCTATTTTAACCAAAAAGACGTTCAACCCATAAAGTTGATTTGACTGCGTTGCAAAAAGTATCCAATCAACACCTGTTAAAATGAATCATTCGGCCTCCTCGAAAAGCATCCGGGAGGCCGGGATATTTTCCATAAACCAGAACATTGATAACTGACAACCGATAACTGTTTCTCCCGCCAACCCGCATCCGGAGATTCTTCGGTCGCCGTGGTTTCCGGGTGCATCGTGGAAACTATGATCTCTCCCGGCTTTGTCACACTTCCGTGTCGTTCCCTCAGAATGACAGGCTTTCCCCGTTGTCATTCTGGGGAGGCCGGGATATTTGTTTTGATAAACCAGTGTGCACAAGGCCGCCTTGTTGATCGGATGCGTGTGCTATGTCCCCATGCTCCAGGATGCAAGATATTTTTCCTGTTCATCGGTGAGGGTATCGATCTTGATTCCCATGGATATAAGCTTTTCTATGGCTATGGCGCGATCTATTTCCTCCGGGACAGGATATACATCCGGTGAAAGGGTATTGCCTTTTTTAACCATATGTTCGATGCTGAGCGCCTGATTTGCAAAACTCATATCCATGACGCTGGAGGGGTGACCTTCGGCAGCCGCAAGATTGATAAGACGGCCGTCGCCAAGAACATTGATTTTTCTGCCATTATGCAACAAATGTTCTTCCACAAAAGAACGGATTGTCCGCCTTGTTTTGGTGATATCATCCAGGCCTTCGAGATCAAGTTCAACATTGAAATGGCCGGAGTTGGCCACTATGGCCCCATCTTTCATGGTTTCGAAATGTTCTTTTCGGATGACTTTGATGTTTCCGGTAACAGTGCAGAAAAAATTCCCGATTTTTGCGGCATCGGCGATAGGCATGACCATGAACCCGTCCATGGTAGCTTCGAGGGCTGCCAGCGAATCCACTTCGGTGATCACCACATTGGCTCCCATTCCCTTTGCTCTCATGGCAAGACCTTTGCCGCACCAGCCATAGCCGCACACCACAAATACAGAACCGGCAATCAAACGGTTGGTTGCCCGGATTATGCCGTCAATGGTACTCTGTCCTGTGCCGTAGCGGTTATCGAAAAAATGTTTGGTCTGCGCATCGTTAACAGCAATGATGGGATATCTGAGAACCCTATCCGCAGCCATGCTTTTCAAACGAATAATCCCGGTAGTGGTTTCTTCGGTACCGCCCTTGACTTTTTCGATCATTTCCGAACGTTCAGAGTGAAGGGTTGAAACCAGGTCGGCCCCGTCATCCATGGTGTATTCCGGTTCAGCATCAAGCACGGCGTTAAGGTGTTCGTAATAGGTTTTGTTGTCTTCGCCTTTGATAGCAAAAACCGGAATGCTATCGTTTGCCACCAGGGATGCAGCAACATCATCCTGGGTGCTCAGTGGATTCGAAGCGCAAAGCCATACCTGAGCTCCACCGGCCTTTAAGGTTTGCATCAGGGAGGCTGTTTCCGTGGTAACATGAAGGCAGGCTCCCAATCTTATACCATCGAGAGGTTTCTCCTTTTCAAAGCGCTTTTTTATTCTGTTTAATACCGGCATGCTCTGGTTGGCCCATTCGATACGAAGAGCACCGCCGTCTGCCAGTTGGATATCTTTAATATCGTAGTGCAATTTTTATTTCTCCTTAACGTGTTTAAATTCCCGCCTTTTCTGCAATAGTTTCTGCCATTTTTGTACTTTCCCATATAAAATCAGGATCGTTTCGTCCAAAATGACCATAGGCGGATGTTTTTTTGTAGATGGGACGGAGTAAATCCAGATATTCGATAATGGCCGCGGGCCGAAGATCCCATATTTCTCTGATAATTTCCTTGACACGATGTTTTGGTATTTTTCCGGTCTTCATCAGGTCCACCATGATGGATACCGGTTCTGCAACCCCGATGGCATATGCGATCTGAACTTCACACTTTTTGGCGATACCCGAGGCCACGATATTTTTAGCAATGTGCCTGGCCATGTAAGAGGCGCTTCGGTCTACTTTCGACGGATCTTTTCCGGAAAAACAGCCTCCCCCATGGCTTCCCTGCCCACCATAGGTATCGACAATAATTTTTCTTCCGGTCAGGCCGCAGTCTCCCATGGGACCGCCGATAACAAATCTCCCTGTGGGGTTGATAAAATATTTGGTGTCACCATCGACCATTTCTTTGGGAATCACTTTTTTGATCACATGGGTAATAATCTCTTCCCGAAGTTCATCATAGGTTATATCAGGTTTGTGCTGGGCTGAAACAACAACAGCATCCACTCTTTTCGGTGTTCCATTTTCATATTCAATAGTTACCTGAGATTTGCCGTCCGGCCTTAAAAAATCCAATGCCCCGCTTTTCCGGGTTTCAGCTAAGCGTTTACACAGCTTATGGGCGTACATGATCGGCATGGGCATCAATTCAGGAGTTTCATCACTGGCGAATCCGAACATCAGACCCTGGTCGCCGGCCCCTTGTTCTTTATTAATGTCGTTTCCTTTATTGACTCCCATTGCAATATCCGGAGACTGATGGTCGATACTGGTGATCACCGAACAAGTCTGCCAGTCAAAACCCATCTGTGATGATGAATATCCGATTCCCTTTATCGTATCCCTGACAATCTGGGGTATGTCCACGTAGCACTCGGTGGTGATTTCACCCGCAATAAATGCCAAGCCGGTGGTCACAAGCGTTTCGCAGGCAACCCTGGCTGCCTTGTCTTTGGCGATAATTGCATCAAGAATAGAGTCGGAAATGGCGTCGGCAACTTTGTCAGGATGTCCCTCCGTTACCGACTCAGATGTAAAAAAGAATTGTTCACCGTTCATATAAGGTTCTCCTTAATCTTTTCGATATTCAAAAGCAAAAAATTTTATTTCATGTTAAGGATCATATTGTCGATCAGGCGGGTGGATCCCACTTTCACGGCAAGAGCCATTAAAGCCGGTCGGTTGATAACCTGAATGTCTTCAAGGGTTTCCGGATCACAGATGGCCACATAATCAATCTGAGTTCCGGGATGAGAACTGATAAACGCTTTGGTTTCGCTGATGATCCGGGATGCATCAATGACCCCGGATTCAACAGCAGTTTGTGCTGATTTCATGGCTTTGTTTAAGGAAAGGGCGCTTTCTCTCTGAGTTTTTGTCAGATAGGTATTCCTGGAGCTCATGGCGAGCCCGTCATGTTCGCGAATTGTTTCCCCTCCGATAATATCGATGTCCATGTGAAGATCGGATACCATCCGGCGAATGACCAATAGCTGCTGATAGTCCTTTTTGCCGAAAACAGCAGTATGAGGTTTAACAATATTGAAAAGTTTTGTGACAACCGTAGCAACACCGCGGAAAAAAATGGGTCTGGAAATGCCGCAAAGATGAATCGGAATTTTTTCCAGGCTCACATATGTTTGAAATTTCGATGGGTATATCTCATCGATTTCAGGGGAAAAAACGATATCAACCCCCTCTTTTTCGGTCATCTCAAAGTCTCTCTGAAAATTCCGGGGATAAGCGTCAAAATCTTCATGGGGCGCAAACTGGGATGGGTTCACAAAGATACTCACGACCAACAAATCGCAAAGTTCCCGTGCTATCCGTATCAAAGACAGGTGGCCTTCATGAAGATAGCCCATGGTGGGGACAAAGGCAATTTTTTTGTACTCAAATCGAGCCTGGTCGGCGCAGGCTTGCATTTTTTTAACGTTATTAATAATTTTCATGGTATATTTCGATAGTCAAAAAGTATCGGAAATAGCTCAGCAGAAGATATTTCTCTAAAAACCAATAGATGCTTGCTCGGATTAACTCAAATGATGTTACCTGTTTTTAACACGTTGGTTAATTCAACCTGAACCATCTATCCTAAAGCTCATGTGTTGTCAATAAATTCAAAATGTTTTTCTAAAGCCTTCAAAAACAATTATGAAACAAGCCATAAGGAACAGTTTTCGATTTTATCAATGACGTATTCGGAAACCTTTCCCATGAAAAAGGACCTGCTGATTCCACGCCGGCCAATAACAACGGTTCCATAATCTCCTTTTTTAAACTCATTGATAATCGCTTTGCCGACATTCATACGGGGTTTCACCTCCTTAATCAGGATACGATCTTGGCCAATTCCCGCATCTTTGAATTTTTTAAGTGCATGAGTGTAAAAACTCTGCACGCAGCGTTTATCACCTTCGATGACTATCTTTTCGAATTCACCATTGGTGTCATTAAAGTCTATTTCACAATAATCTCCAATTTTAGCTGCTACATGAAATATGGTGATATTGATCTCATGATTATTCATGAGCATAAAACAAAGGTGATCTACTGCGCGAAGAGAGCTTTCCGAACCATCGATAGCCGCCATCACTTTTTTCGATTCCACCTCACCATCTACTACCCAAACCGGGATAAACTGTGAATGCTGAAGCAATTTTTTCGTGACACTTCCGGAAAAAGTTTCTTGCAATCGGGTCAAACCACGCCTGCCGATGCAGATCGCATCATAGAGCCCTTTTTGGGCATGCTCCAGAACATCTCTGGCCATTCCAAGCATTTTGGGTTGGGCGATGATGTCGATTTGGTCCTCTTTAATTCCCAATTTGACCATCTGTTCCTTGTAGTTGTTCAGGAACTGGTGCGCCTTTTCATGATTTCTCTGCATGATTTTTTTTAGCTCGGTTTTAGCCTTAAAATCGGTTTTGGCTTCATCCAGCAGATACTGGGATATGGTCGGGAGAACATGAAAGAGAGTGTAATGGGGCTGGTTGGTAATGGATGCTATTTTAGCCGCATAGACAATAGCATATTTGGAGTAAATGGAATCATCAACGGCAATCAATATTTTCTTTTTCACGGAAAAACTCCTTTTATTATTTTATCTTAAGCAGATAAAGGTTTCATACAGGCAGGTTTGAATCAATATATTTATCATGGAATAATGACTGCGTTAATTAAATTTTAAACTTGGTATCATTATGTTGGTTTTTAACATTTTCCCAGGTGCCCTTTTGTTTTGTTTCTCTCAGTTCAGTGTTCATTTGTCTGGGAAGCCTGACAAAAAAGGTGGTACCCTGTCCCAGACGGCTTTCCACATCCATTGTGCCTCCGAGCTTTCTCATAATATTATTTGAAACAAAAAGCCCTAATCCGGTTCCCTGCCCGGGGCTTTTTGTACTGAAGAAAGGATCGAATATTTTTTTCAGGTTTTCCTTGGCGATGCCTTCGCCGGTATCTGTTATAGTGATAACGACCGATTTATCGCCTTCAGGCTTTAATCCTACCGTGATGTTGCCGTGGGCTCCGGTGGCATGGATGGCATTGGCAACAAGATTTAAAAGGACCTGCCGAAGCTGATAGGGATCGGTTTGGATGATAAAAGGCAAATCGCCGGTATCCTGCACCATTTGAATATCTTTATATAATGCCTCGCGCTGAAGCAGTTCAAAGACTTCACACAATAGCTCATTTACATCAACATCCGAAGAGACTGATTCGTTTTTCTTAACAAAACCAAGAAGTTTATGCGTAATACGCCTTGCCCTGTCAATACCGGTTTCAACCTTGCTGATCCCCAATTCAAATTGCTTTTTATAGGCAAAACCTTCTGCTTCTTTTTTTTTTAAAAGCTGTCCCATGTAACCGGCGGCCTCCTTGATGATGGCCAACGGGTTATTGATTTCATGAGCGACTCCTGTTGCCAGAGTCCCAATGGATGCCAGTCTTTCGGTGACAATCATTTGTTGTTCGAGTTTGGCGCGATATTCTGCTTCTTTTTTTTTCTCGTGTTTATATAAGATCTTGTCGAATGCCTGTTGAATCTTTCCCAAAAGGTGCTCAAGTTCGACAGGTTTGGTCAGATAATCAAAAGCGCCTGCCTTAATGCCCTCAACGCCATCCTGGGTGGAAGCATGACCTGTCAGAAGAATAACCTCAGTATCCGGATAGTTTTCCTTTATTTGTTTCATAAGAGAAATTCCGTCCATTCCGGGCATTTTGACATCACTTACCACCACATCGATGGGTTGACTCTCCAAAATTGTAAGGCATTCCTCACCATTGACGGCCTGTTCAGCGGTTATCCCTCTTTTTTTCATTCTTTTTGCAATGGTATTTAAAAAGCTTTTTTCATCATCAACAAGCAGAAGGCGAATATTTTGCATGCGACATTACCCTATTACAAGGCATCTAATCATTAATATTAAAGAAGGGCTTTTAAGTATGAATAGTTTATAATATCAAAAATAGTCATCATGAAAAAGTCTATGGATTTTGAGTGTCGTCTTTTTTGAGCCGCTTACGTTCCAGATAAGCTTTGCGAACTTTATCAAGCAATTCTTTAAAATCGCAGGGTTTTGTTAAATAGTCAAAAGCCCCTAATGAAATTCCGTCGCTTGCCGCCTGAGCCGAGCCGTGACCGGTAAGCATAATAACCATCAGCTCGGGATCCATTTTTTTAAAAATTTTCAAAACTTCCAGCCCATCCATATCTTCCATCTTTAAATCAAGTACAGCCACATCAAAGTCGTTTCTCCGAAGGATTTTAATTGCCTCCGAACCGCTGTAAGATTTGGAAACATCAACGCCTCTCAGAGCCATTCTATTGGCAAGAACGTTGACATAACCTTCTTCGTCATCAACAAGCAATAATCGGATCGGTTCTTTGACCTGTGTTGTCTTTTTAGATTTCATGGTTTCGAAAGATCCTTAGTAAAAAATCTTTGAAAAGCCTGAAGGATTTTTTATTTCCTGCCTGGTCTTTTTCATTTTTTTTCTTTTGGAGTGGAATTGTTACCTCTTTTTTTATCTAAAGGGATCCGGACAGTAAAGGTAGTGCCTTTGTTAATAACACTTTCAACATCGATCCGGCCACCCATCTTTTTGACAATGCCGTAACAGATCGAAAGTCCTAAACCTGTTCCCTTGCCCACGGGTTTTGTGGTAAAAAAAGGATCGAATATCCTTGATAAATTCACCTCAGGAATTCCCGGACCGGTGTCTGCAAGGGTGATAAGGATATCATCATTTTGCAGGCGAGTACTGATATTAAGTTTACCCCCGGTCTTTTCCATGGCGTCCATGGCGTTGTTCATAAGATTCAAAAGCACCTGCTGAAACTCCGTGCTGGATATCGTTATCATTGGCACATCAGGATTAAGGTCGGTATTGACGGTTACATTGGAATATTTTGCCCTTTGAGTGGAGAGGTTTATGACTTCTTCTATGAGTTCGTTGATCTGCAACTCCTGCAGGCTGGAGTCGGTTTTGCGGGCAAAACTCAACAGCTTGTGCGTGATCTCCTTACAGCGTCGTCCCTGGGAATTGATTTGAGTCAATGCCCTGGTGAATTCCTCCAGATTTTCACTTTCCTGAAACTCTTCTTCTTCAAGCAAATCCTGAACCCACCCGGCTTCTTCCACCATGATTGCCACAGGGTTATTGATTTCATGAGCAATACCTGCCGCCAACTCCCCTATGGAGGCCAGTTTACCGGTTTCTATGACCTGCTGGTTCATCATCTCTTTTTCTCTGTCCGCCTTGGCGATTCGGTTTACAGTGATGGTGGAAAGTAAGAACGCCATGGTGATGATAACCAGACCTCCGCTCATGGTAATCAGAATGGCGATATTCTGTGCTGTTTGAAAGTCCGAAAGCGCATCCTTAAAGTTTTGCTGAAAAACCATGACCCATTCACCGTCTTTTAAAAAGCCGGTAACAAGAATGATTTCTTCCTTTACTGATGTTCCGAAAGTTTCCCGGATAACAACCTCATCAGGATTTTTATCATTTCTGATAAGGTTGAGGGATAACTGTTTGGCGGTGATCGCATCGGATTTGGGTTTTGTCTGGAAATTGCCCTCCCGGTTGACAATAAATGCAAAACCGGTTTTGCCGATTTGGAGGTTTTCCACCAGATCGTTAAATGCCGTAAAGTTAATAGTGGATCTTAACAGCCAGGTTTTTTCACCATCATTTTTTTTTACTGATACAATAAAATGCGGAAGTCTTCTAAGCCCCAGAAAAACATCGCTGATATAATTATCCTGGTTGATGGCTTCATTAAACCACTCAGCATCGGCATATTCAGCTTTGACCAATTTATACGGTCCGGCATAGGCAACCTGGACTCCATGTTCGTCGATTATACCGAGATCTTCAAATACTATTCCGTATGTGTTTTGAAGAATGGCGAGACGGTTTTCAAGAAAACTTTCATCCTTGAACTGTTCAAAGTCGCAACTTTCCGTCAGGTGCTGAATGTTATTGAGCCTCTCTTTTAAAAAGTTATCGATAATGGTCTTATGTTTCAGAATCTGTAAGGAAAGATGGGCATAAACTTTTTCACGGTATGATTGCTTAAATTCTCCCAATATCATGGTGCTGACCAGAATCATGGGTGTCAGAGACACGATGATGACTATGAGTACCATTTTTTGAGTCAGTGACTGATAATAGGTTTCGCCATTTGTTCGCAAACCGATCAAATTATTTCTCCGGAATGAATTATCAGTGGATTGAAAATATGCTCCGGAAGTAATTTCTTATTGTTGCTTCCAGAAGCTCCATAACTATTTGAAAATAAAGCATTCAGGCTAAAGCCGGAATGTTATTGAGTTAATAATCCGGCTTTTTTTGAAATCATCAATGATTATTATATGTTTAATCGTACAGTTAACAAAAAATCTAATAACACGATGGACCCATATTGTAAATTGTTTTATTCCCATGACCTGCATCCCGGACATTAAAAAAATCATCAGGTTGGGCCGGTCGGATTTATTGAGGTTCAGACTTTACCATTGGCAGCAATTCAACATTATCCAATATCAAACTGCTGGTAATCCATATTAATATTTGATAAACAACGTAAAGTATATCCCTTTGTCTTCTGTATTTTTGACTAGATAATTATTGACATATTATCCTGTTTTTGGCATATACGGTGTCTGAAAAAGGCAATTCCTGTATAATTTCAGGGACACGAATTCAACTCTGTCAATAACAAGCAAAAAAACACCCATTTAAGGAGATTTTCCATGTTTAAAACACCTAGCCGCATTTTATTGGTTGATGATGAAAAGGATTTCGTGGAAATGTTGACTTTGCGACTTCAGGAAATCGGTGAAGAAGTCCTGCAAGCATACAGCGGTCTTGAAAGTTTGGAAAAGTTAAAGGAGACAGAGATTGATGTAGTCATCCTGGATGTTAAAATGCCGGGGATGGATGGCATTGAGACCCTGCAGGAAATCAAAAAACGCTATCCTTTGGTCGAGGTAATAATGCTGACCGGCCATGGTACCATAGAAACCGCTGTTCAGGGAATGAAGCAGGGGGCTTATGATTTTCTCATTAAGCCGGCGGATTTTGATGAGTTGACGACTAAACTGAACAAAGCCAGAGAGCGAAGGCATGATCAGATGGAAAGGATTCGAAAGGCCGAAGCCAATTCTCTGTTGCGTCGGTCCAATATTTAGGTTTCATGAAGGAGCTGTACTGAAAGTTTTAAAAGCAGCTGGGGCAGGCCCCTGTCTTGAAATAATCGTTTTCACGGAATTTTATTGAGAGATTTTGATGAGTGATAGTCATAATATAAGTGATAGTAGTCATATTGGTGAGATGAATGTGTTGCTGGTCGATGATGAAAAGCATTTCCGTGAAATTCTGGTAAAGCGGCTTTCCCAGCGGGGTATTATTGCCCTGCAGGCATCAGATGGCGAAGAGGCGTTGCGGTTATTGGAAGAAAAGCCCGTGGACGTCATCGTTATGGATGTGAAAATGCCCAGAATGAATGGCATTGAAACTCTTCGCCATGTCAAAGATCAATACCCGGCCACCGAAGTGATCATGCTGACCGGTCATGCAAGTACCCGGGACGGAGTTGATGGAATTAAGGCCGGTGCTTTTGATTACCTGACCAAACCTATCGAATTCGAGCAATTATTGCGAAAAATTCGGCAGGCACAAAATAAAATCAGACGCGCCGAGACTGAAAAAAAGGAAATTGAATTCAGGGAGCGTATCAAGCAACAGATGGCTATCAATGAACGCCTTGTCGCATTGGGAACCATAGCGACGGGAGTAGCCCATGAAATCAACAATCCTCTGGCCATCATCCAGGATTCGGCCGGTTGGGTGAAACAGATACTTGCCAAGCCTGAAATGAGCACAATCCCGCGAAGACCGGATTTTGAAAAAGCTTTGGACCGGATTCAGACCTCGGTTGACCGGGCACGAAGAATTACCCAGCAGCTTCTTCATGTTGTTAAAACCCAGAGCGCGGAAATTCCCGATCTTGTGGAAATGACCGAAGTCAATCTCAGAAAACTGGCCGGGGAATGTATTGCATTGGTCGAATTGGAGGCATCCTACAAGGAAATTAAAGTTTCCCTGGAAAGCTCCGACCCGAATCCGATAGTATGGACCGATCCTTACCAGTTTGCGCAGGTGTTGCTCAACCTGTTAACCAATTCCATCCAGGCTACCGATGCCGGTGGAAAGATCAATGTTGTTATCAAGTCATCCGAAGAGCAGGTTTCTTTAGCGGTTCAGGACAACGGGTACGGTATTCCCGAAGAAAATCTAACCAAAATTTTCGAACCTTTCTTCAGCACCAAAGCTGTTGGTGTGGGGACTGGTATGGGGCTTTACATATCCTCAGGTATTGTGACCAAATTGGGCGGGGTGATGGCTGTGGATAGTCAGCCTGACAAAGGTACCACTTTTACCATTGAATTGCCCGTAAAAGCGTAACTGATCGAAATTTCCCCTTATCCTGCAAAAAAATCCCATATTAAAGGATAAACATAAAATAAAATTATTAAAAAAAGAGCGCTTACCGGCCAAAACCACCACTGTCTGATAAATTTGGGATTCCAGGCATTTTTGCCCACGGGAAGATTGTGCAGCGGCTTTAAGAATTGATACAATGCGTCTAGTTGTAGGTTATCCTTGTCAATATCTTGCCCGGTTTTAATGCTTTGTCCGTCTGCTGTTTTTTCTGGGTCCTCATCCTGATTTCTGTCCTGGGCTGAAGTATTATTCAGCGTTTTGGATATCTTATCTTGCTTCATGTTTCATTATGACCCTATTTTCCTTCGTTCCCATGCATAGTATGGAAGCATACAGGGAGCCGTTCTTTGCCTGTCATTCTGAGGGAGCGACTCGCAGCGGATCAGCGATTGAATGACAAATATTTTCCGAAATGTTGATTAAAACCACGGCGACCGAAGAATCTCCGGCCCCAAGTCCGCACAGATTATCAGATATGACCGGGAAAGGCAAAAAAATAAGCTCTGCCGGCAAAAACGAAAGATTCTTCGTCGGCCAATTTTTCCGTGCTACCTGATAAACTTTTGTTGTTGGCCCCCTCAGAATGACAATAACCGTGCCGGAGAAAAAGCAAAATCAACCGGATCGGGTATTTTTTAGTGCTTGAACAAAAAGTCCATAATTCCCTCCCCCAGGCGTTCCCACTGGGGGAGTTCTCGTTCAAACACTATCTCTCCAACCCGGTTGACATGCAACGTATCAGAAAGTTGATTATTTCACAAAGCCTATCAGCGGCCAATAGACCATCATGCTCAGGGTACAAACCACCAGGAGAATGAGGCACCAGGGTACGGCAATCTTGATAAAGTCAACCTGGCTGAAGTAACCTGCGCTGTAAGCAATGATGGTTGGAGGACAGCCGATGACCAGCATGATAAATGAGGTGGTCATGGGAGCCAGCATGGCCACGGATTCGGGTGACATCTGCATCATTTCCGCCATGGGCAATGTGATGGGCAGCATCAGAGCGACAGCCGCAGAATTGCTCATAAGGCTGGATAAAAAAGCCCCGAAAAAGGAAAAACCGTAATAAACCACAAAGGTTGATTTACCGTCCAGAAGGGGAAGAATCACTTCAGCCAGATACCGTCCCGCACCACTATCCAGCATGGCAACACCCAGTGAAACGCCGGCGCCGAATACAATCCAGGATTCCCAGGGAAATTTGTCGCAAATGGTTCTGAAAGTGATATATCCGGGCGCGCAGAAACCCAGAATGGCAAAAGCTGCCGGAACACTATAATGCCATCCGGTCAGGTCGCCTGAAAACCAGAGAATGAATGTGATAATAAAGACCACCAGCACACCTTTCTCCGCGTTGCTCATGGGGCCCGGGTCCTCCAGGTCGACACCCTTGAGTTCCTTTTCCTTGGGCCTGAAAAGGATCCACATGATGGCCCATGTGGCCACGGCGGTTAAAAACATGATGGGAAACATGATGACAATGTATTGCAGAAAACCTATTCTTATCTGCCCAGCACTGAATTTATTAAGGATTTCCAGGGCCAGGGGGTTACGTCCACCACCCAGCAGGGTTCCGAACCCACCCGCTGAAGCGGCTAAAGGGATAAGCATCATGAAAAACATGGGCAACCGGTGCCCCATGCCCGGCTTGAGTCCCATGCTCATAAATACCGGCACAAAGGCAAAGACCATGATGACGGTAATGGTTGCATCATGAAAAACGGAAGAAGCAATGGTGCATCCCACGGCAAGGATAAAACTCAGCCGTTTGACCCTGGTTCCGGCAAATTTCAGAAGGTAATACATGATCCGGCTGGCGAGGCCGACTTCGTTTAACACCACGCCGAACATAATGATCATGAGCACGAACATGACCGCCGGGCTGGCAAATGGTGCCCAGGCGCTTTGGGAGCTTTGGATGTTCAAAAGGATCAAACTTGCGCCTGCCAGAAGAGCGGTTACGCCGATAGGAACCGCCTCGGTGACCCATAGAATGACTATGGTCGTCAAAAGCGCCAGCAGCCGGTGCCCTTCCGGAGTCAGATTTTCCGGTGTGGGCAGCAGCATTACCAGGATACCCAGTCCCAGAGCGATTGATGATTTGATAATAATAGATTTTGTGGTTGCCTCTTGTTTAATGGATTCTACCTCGGCCATAAATCATACCCCTCATTTAAGATTAGTGGTCTGTAGTTGTTTATTTATTCCTGTATTCATAGACCTGTCCCGGTCGGCCCGAGTTTGGTGCTATATATGGGATTTTTTCATTGCCTCCGCCATTTGAATTTTTTCTTCCAGAATAACGCGCTTGTTGTACGCTTCCTCTGCCTTGGCGATAAGATCTTCGATATTTGCCGGTTTGGTCAGATAATCCGTCGCACCTAGCTTCAAGCCTTCCACGGCGGATTCTGCGGTGGCATGTCCGGTCAGCATGATGACTTCCACCATGGGAAATTTCTGCTTGATATGTTTAAGGGTTTCCACGCCGTCCATACCCGGCATTTTGACATCCAGAATTACGACATGGACCAGTTCTGCTTCAAGCTTTTTTAAGCCTTCCTCCCCACTGGTTGCAGTTATTGCATCGTAGCCTTTTTTGGCGATCATTTTCTGTGTGGTCTGTAAAAAACGTTCTTCATCATCCACAAGCATTATTTTCATTTTTACCATTTTGACCATCAAGGTTCTCCTTTCATGAAGTTATCGCAGAAAAGTAAATATGAATCGGATGATCAAGACCAGTGACCTCCCCATCCGGCGTTGTTGCTCTCTTTAATTAGTCGTTAAATCTCACAGGATTTAATATTTTTTGAAACAAAGGCAAATACATCCGCCAGGCGTAAAATGCCGACAATATCCTGCTCCCGGGTAACCAACAGTGAAAGCGCTTTTTGGGTTATCAACTGATGAATGGCCTGGTCAAGGTTTGCATCCTCTTTGATGTATTCACCTTGGCTGGGGGTGTGCATGAAGTCTTTAGCTATTAATGTGGCGGCCTTTTTACAGATATTTTTCAGGGGTTTGTCCCAGAAACTTGTTTTGGCGACTGACTTAAGATAATCAAGACTGTAACCAAAATGAGACAATTTATCAAAATTCACGATTTGGTAATTGGGTTCAAGCGCAATAAGCAAATCCAATTGGCTGATTTTGCCGACAATTTTTTGTTTGTCATCGTAAACAAGGATAGCCCGATGATGATATTGGCTCTGATCAAATTCTTCCTGGGCCTTTTCCAGAGCAAGCACCGCTTCATAAAGCGTGGAATTTTCAGATACCGTTGCATAATCCTCAAGTGCGACCATCACATCTTTTACTTGAACTGTTTTCATAAGTTCCTCCGTTCTTAGTAAGAAAAATGAACTTTATAAAGAGGTTGATTTTTATTGTCAAGTAAAACAGGAAACGATTGTTCGAAATGAAATCGGTCAGGGTGTTATGAGTTTGAGCGAAGGATTTTTAGAGCCTGTTGGGCTTGTCTTTTCTTTTTGATCTTCGGGGGATAAATTGGATACATTCTTTCACTTTTTAGATCAAAACTGTTGATAAAAAGTCTTCTTAAAGGATTGCCGTAGATACTGGAAGTTAAAATGAGCTGATCCGTTGGATTTCCGATACTGTGGATACCTTTGTCCAACGGCAATGTAAAGTCCGTATCTGTGGGATCTAGTAAAAGTCTTCCGGTTTCGGAAAGTTTTGCATAGTGATCCACAGATCCGTCATCGAGCCGTTGGTATTTGATGACCTCCAAAGGTCCGAACACGGTTCCGAACACTCCCCATGAGGAATGATCATGAACAATGGTGTATTCACCGGGTTCGTAGATGGCAAAACGGAAAGAAAAAAGCCGTGAAGCATTCAAAAACAGGATCACTTCATTTTCAAAAAGGCTGCTGCGACGGATATCCGGAAATGGGTTTCCTTTGGTAATCTTTTCCAGTATATCGATAAAAAAGGCGGTGTCTTTCAAAATTACAGGGAGTTCTTTCCGGAAATACTCAATTTTTTGCCTGTCTTCGGAAAATTTGCCGATGTCCAGGGACCATTTTTCAAACAGACGTTCGATATTTTCTTGTAAATTTGACTGAGTGTTCATATCCCAATATCCTACCTGTTTTCCAGCCGGACATACTGGCGATAAATGGCCGCTCCTGATCCCATGTCGGTGATGGCAGCCTCGATGATCCGGTTTACCCCGCCACCGCAACTCAGCCAGTCACCGCGTCGATATAAAACAGTATTGGGATAAAGGCCTTCCTTTTCCTTTAAACAGACTTCCATGGTTCCTTTGGGAGAAACCAGGTAAACCGCTTTTTCAGGATTGATACCGATGTGTTTTGTGGTTTCAGGCGATATCCATGCGATGGGCGGGCTTTTTTGATTTTCAGGAAGAATCTGCGAGTGGATGGCATTTTGTCTGATCAGGGAAAGAAGTCTGAGGGGATATTCTTCCGGAGCTTCGGGTTCGGGGTGGAGACTTACCGGCAATCGGAATTTTTGATCAGCGTGGTCAGACTTAAGGCCGGCATAAGGTATGGGGTTTCGGACAGCCCGGACAAATTTTTGTTTTTGAAGCGCATCAAGAGAGATATCTAATAATACCGTATTCAGTCCATTTTGAAGGCAAGAACGAAGGTCGGGCAAATCAACCGGTGGGATGAGCCTTTTACCGACTTGCGTGAAAATCCAAAAATCATCTTTAGCTGCATCCGGTGGTTCAATTACAGGAGGAACATAATGCACATAATCATGAAGGTAACTGCCGACAATGTCCTCCTGTTCGAACATCAGCGTGCTGGGAAGAAAAAGATCGGCCAGTTTTGCCGTATCAGTCATGAACGCATCCGCAACCACCTTGAACTCAACATTTTCAAAAGCCTTGATGGTTCCATAAATATCGGGTGACTGGTTAACAACGTTGGAACCGTTAACCCAGATCATGCGCACGGGAGGATCTGCTGATGCGATTTCCTTGCCGATCATGGGAGCCCTGAACGATCTTCGGGGAAATTGTTTTGAGACGTCGGTCCATTGGGTGTTGAGATTTTTTAGAGAATGAAGATGAAAATAGCTTCCACCGCCTGATATGCCGATGTTTCCCGAAGTCAGGGCCAGTGCATTGATAAAACGAACATTTTCTCCTCCATAATCATATCTCTGAAGTCCCGCGCCGATGATTGTGGCGCAGGTCTCCCGGCCGAAATAATAGCTGAAAAGCAGATTCAGGTTATCTTGATCAATATCGCAGGCTTTAAGAAGTTCATTGATGGATTGCTTTGAAATCAGTTTTTCGAATGTGTCCCAGTTGATCGTGGAAGAAATGATGTGTTGGTCGGGTTGTCCTTTTTCCAAAAACCGGTGAATCGCTGCTGCGGCAAAAAACCGGTCGGTCCCCGGCCGTATTCTGATCCGGTCGTTGGAAAAGGCGGCATTTTGTGTGCCCTCGGGAGAGATACTCAGGACTCTGGCGCCATTTTTTCGGGCTTGTTGAACCAGATCGGCCATGTGGATTGAACTTCTTGATAAATCCTTGCCCCAGATCACAATTTTGCGACTGTTTAAAATATCGTGGGGATCATGGTTTTCCCTGGATCCGAAATCCTTCAGATAAGCCACGATTCCTGCCGCATCACACAGGGATCCTCTCAGGCGGCTTACACCCATCAACCCGAAAAAAAGTTTTCCCGTTTGTTTCAGTATACCCTTGGCGCCTTCGCCGTGGATGTGAAGAATACTTTCAGGATGTTTTCGATAGTGATTTAATTTTTCGGCGCAAATATCGAGGGCATTATCCCAGGAAATTTTAATCCACCGGCTGTTTTTCCGGATCATGGGATGGGTGATGCGATCAGGGCTTGCAAGCCTTAAAAAATGTTTTTTGATCTTGCCGCAGATGATTCCCCGGGTAAAGGGGTGGTCGGGATTTCCTTGTATTCCAAAAGTGCCGTCGGGCTTTTGGGAAAAGATTAGCGAGCAGGCATCCGGGCAATCCATAGTGCAGGCAGTGATGATATCCATTTATTCTTCCAGATCGATAAAATCCGTTTTAATTTCAGGTTCCTGATCAGATCCGTCTATTGTCATAATCGCCAAAGTGACGGGCAGTTGAAAGCGTTTTGGGCCGGCGCTTCCGGGATTAAGGTATATGACTCCATTTTTTTGTTCGTGGGCAGGTTTATGCGTATGGCCGTAAATGACTCCGGAAAATCCTGCCGCCACCGGATCAAGATCCAAACGCCCAAGATCATGAAGAACATAAAAAAGAGTTCCCTTGATATCCACAACTTCGGTGGGAGAAAGGATAACGCCCAATTCCCCGCCATCCATGTTTCCACGGACTGCGTAAACCGGCGCGATTTTCCGCAATACTTTAAGTACTTCCGGTGACCCCACATCCCCGGCATGAATAATCAGGTCCATACCCTGCAATGCTTTATGAACCGTAGTCCGAAGCATACCATGTGTGTCTGAAATGATTCCGATGGTTTTCATGAACAATCCGTTATTAAAATGCTAAAGATCCGTGAACCGATGAAAAACCTCAACCCACTTTTACATAAAGAGGTTAGGCTGTCAATTTTCAAAGTCTTATTTTATATATATAACCCTTCATATCCCGGGATTATACCGACTCAACCATGGTATTTTTGACGGTGTAAGTGATTGCCACCAGGTCCCTGCCTCTTCTTTGGACATCCTTTAACTCCATTTCCATGGCGATTTCCTCGGAAAAAAGAGAGGTTCCATATCCGAAAATAAGGGGAGACACGGTAACGATGACTTCGTCAATAAGTCTTTCACGCGCAAAAAGAGTATTAATGGTGGGACCTCCGGCCAGCACGGCTTCGGAAAAACCTTCTTTTTCCAAACATTCTAGAAGATCAAACGGTGTTTTGTCCGTGAATATTAGATTGTCCCATTGGGATTTTCTTTGGGGATTTCGGGTCAGAATGATATTTTTTCTTCCGGGAAGTGGTTTGCCGATAGTGTCGAAGGTTTTTGAGCCCATAATAATAACCCCGGCTTTTTTAGTGATTCCCACAAAAAACTTTTTGTCCTCCTGTTCGGTCCAATCAACAAAATGTTCTGAATCCTTACCGGTTTTTCCGTCCAGGGTGATGGCCATCAGCAAAATCAGTTTCATCTTGGCTCTCCGTTTTAGGTTAAATCTTAAAACCCTATGGCTGCATAATACCTCTGTCAAATTATGGAAAAAAATGATATAAATAACAAGTTCAAAATAGTTGTTCAATTGCCGCATATTTTTCGACTCAAAAAAAGGGTATCATCATGCCACAAGAAAGCAAAAAAACGCTGTTAAACCAATGGCACAAGTCCCATGGAGCCAACATGGGAATTTTCAGCGGCTATGATATGCCGTTGTGGTACGCCACAGGTGTTAAAGAAGAACATCTGACCGTTCTTACCCGAGCCGGGTTGTTCGACACGAGCCATATGGCGGGTGTGATTGTATCCGGTCCTGATGCACGGGCTTTTCTTAACTGGATGTTCACCAAGGACCTGAGCCAATGTCTGGGGCTGAAAACAAAACCGTTGGTTCCCGGAAGATGCGCCTATGGAGCATTTCTGGACGAAAACGGCCATGTCGTGGATGATTCCATCATATTCCAGTTAACAGGTGACAAATATATGGTTTATGTCAATGCCGGTATGGGCGAAACCATCACCAGGCACCTCATGGCGCATCAAAAAAACCACGATGTTCAAATTAACGATTGGACGGATAAAATCGGCAAGATTGACCTTCAGGGGCCTCTGGCGGCAAAAGTACTTAAAAAAGTAATCAAAAATCCTGATAATATATTGCAGGATATGATTTATTTTAAGTTCAAAGGGCGTTTTGATATGGACATTGACGCCGCTGAACCGGTTTATTTTAATGATGGTACCCCCGTGCTTATTTCACGCACCGGATATACCGGAGAATTCGGATTTGAAATTTTTATGGCACCTGAAAGGATGGTAGTCATCTGGGAGACAATCCTCGATGCCGGTAAAAATGTTGGTGTGATTCCCTGCGGTTTGGCCGCCAGGGATTCACTCCGGGCCGGAGCGGCGCTTCCGTTATCTCACCAGGACATCGGCGCATGGCCTTATATTAACCATCCCTGGAAATTCAGCCTTCCTTTTGGTGACGAGCACAAACATTTCACTAAAAAGTTTTTGGGGGACAGTGCCCTGCTCAATTTAGAAAAACCGGAATATACTTATCCATTTGCCGGATTTGATCTGAGAAAAGTTAACAGCGGCGCAAAAACCCTGGTGTTTGAAGAAGGAAAAGAAAAGTCTATTGGTACCGTTTTGACATGTGTGACAGATATGGGAATCGGAAGGCATGAAAACCGGATTTACAGCATTGCCGGCCGGGATCTTCCTGATGATTTCGAACCCGGAGGTTTAAGCTGCGGCTTTATCAAGGTAAACAAAAAGTTAAACACCGGTCAGCTTTTGGAACTGCGAGATCGTCGCCGGATTAAAGTCGAGGTGGTGGAGGACATTCGTCCCGATCGCACCGCCCATAAGCCAATGAAGCAGATGTTATAATGGTTTTAAGTTTTAAGTTGAAGGTTAACTTTTCCCTTTGGCCACATAACCTTTTACAAATTTTATAATTTGAGTGTAACCTATTTGTGTAAAAAGACTTGTGCACAAATGTAGGTGCGAATTCATTCGCACAATGCGAACCCCCTGGTCCATTGTAGAGTCTATGACTGTCTCCACAGGGAAATAGTTGATGGAGGACTCTATGGAACATCTTTAAATCCGTGCCGGATTTTAAGTGCGAATGAATTCGCACCTACAGAAAAATCGAATTCCACATAAACAGGTTACACTCTTATAATTTTAATTCGACCTTAATCCTGACTCTGAGTTTAGAAAAATGCAGATAACTTAACACCTAAAACTTAAAACTGCGTTATTTCCCTGTTTGGGCCCGACGCAGCCGGGTGGTACGCTTCTAAGTAACTCCTCCACAAGTCCCCCTTTGAAAAAGGGGGATTTAGGGGGATTTTTAAAATGGCATCATTTTGTCAAATCCCCCCCGGCCCCCCTTTTTCAAAGGGGGGAGCAGGTACTTGTCGGTTTGGGCCCGACGCAGCCGGGTGGAGCGCTTAAAACTTAAAACTTAAAACCTTAAAACTGAGGAGTCGTTTGATGAAAGAACTTGATGAACTGATTATACCGGAAGATCTTCTTTTTGCTGAAGACCATGAGTGGGCCCGTTCGGAGAACGGCAAGGTAAGGGTGGGTATCAGCGATTATGCACAGGATCAGTTGGGCGATATTGTTTATGTGGAATTTCCGGAACCAGGGCAGGTTATCGAAAGAAATGAGCCGTTCGGCTCCATTGAGTCGGTAAAGGCCGTGTCTGAACTCTACATGCCGGTCGGGGGTGAAATCCTGGAAATTAATAAAGCTCTGAATGAATATCCGGACCTTGTCAACAAAAGCCCTAATGATGAGGGATGGATTATTCTGATCAAACCCACTGATAAATCGGAGCTAAAATCCCTGATGAATAAGGATGCCTATGTGGAAATGCTGAAAGAATAGGAGGTTTGAATGCGTTACTTACCTCATACCCCGGAAGATATCTCGGCTATGCTGGACAAAATCGGGGTGAAAAATCTCGATGCTCTTTTTTCAACAGTTCCTGATGAGTGTCGAAGAAAATCGCCCATGAACCTTCCTGAGCCTTTGACCGAATGGGAACTGGACCGGAAAATGGCCCAACTCTCGGCCACCATGGCTGTTTCACCGGAGTACAAAGTTTATGCAGGGGCGGGAAGTTATGAGCATTACATACCCGCTTCGGTTTCATACCTTCTGGGTCGCGGGGAGTTTGTCACAAGCTATACGCCATACCAGCCCGAAATGAGCCAGGGGACTCTTCAGGCCATTTATGAATACCAGACCCTGACGGCTCGTCTGCTGGGGATGGAAGTTGCCAATGCATCCATGTACGACGGGGCTTCGGCTCTGGCCGAAGCCCTTTTAATGGCCCTTCGGATATCCAAAAAAAGAAAGGTTGCTGTTGCAAAAGCGATCCACCCCAACTACCGGCGGGTGGTCAAAACCTATTTTTTACCTACGGAATTTGACATTATCGAACTTCCGTATCTGGCCATATCGGGTCGCACGGATTTTTCCGCTTTAAATGATATTGCCAAAGATGGCGACCTGGCCGCCGTGGCCGTTCAGACCCCCAATTTTTTCGGGGTGATCGAAGATCTTTCCGCAGTTTCAGAAAAAATTCACGAAGCTCAGGCGCTTTTGGTGGCATGCGCAAGTGAGCCTTTGGCCTATGGCTTATATAAAAATCCGGGAATCCAGGGAGCCGACATTGCCTGTGCCGAAGGGCAAAGTTTAGGGGTGCCTCGATCATTCGGCGGTCCTGCTCTGGGTATGTTTGCTTCCAAAATGGCCCATGTCAGAAACATGCCCGGCCGGCTGGTGGGAAAGACGGTGGATATGGACGGCCGGAGAGGTTTTGTGCTGACCCTGGCAACCCGTGAGCAACATATCCGAAGAGAAAAAGCCACATCCAATATTTGCACCAACCACAGCCTCTGTGCTCTGGCTTCGGCCATGTACATGGCCTCTCTGGGGGGCACCGGCACAAGAGCACTTGCCCGGTTAAATTTTGACAAGACCGAGTATCTCAAAGGACAACTCAAAAAGTCCGGTGTCAAAATCGCTTTTGAAAGTCCGACATTCAACGAGTTTACGGCTCAGTTTCCATCCGGGTTTCAACCAGTTTATGAAAATCTCCTGAAAAAGAAAATCGTGGCAGGAATCCCGCTGTCCTCATATTATCCGGAATTGCCGGACCATTATTTGCTGTGTGTAACCGAAACAAAGACCCGTGAGGATCTGGATGAACTGGTCAGGGAGGTGACAAGATGAACCAGAAAAACAGGCCGGAAAAAATGTTACAAGGTACCCCCGGACTTGTGCTCAATGAACCTCTTTTGTGGGAAAAAAATAAAAAAGGCCGGACAGGCATTTCCATTCCCAAACATGATGTGGAACAAGCCGAAACGGATCGGAATCTGGTAGGGGAAGGCCCTGATTTTCCCGATCTCAGCGAGGTGGATATCATCCGCCATTACACAAGGTTATCCCAGTGGAATTACGGCGTTGATGCCGGGATGTATCCCCTGGGATCCTGCACCATGAAATACAATCCCAAAACCAATGAAAAGCAGACGGCTCTGCCGGGACTTGCAGGGGCTCATCCGTTATTGCCGGAAAAATTGTGCCAGGGAGCGTTACAGCTCATGTTCGAGCTGGAACAATACCTTTGTGAAATCACCGGCATGGATGCCGCTTCGGTTCAGCCATCTGCCGGGGCCCAGGGTGAGTTGACCGGCATGCTGCTGATCCATGCCTATCACAAAAGCCGGGGAGAAAA